>CAJPRR010000006.1 GCA_905373085.1 uncultured Selenomonas sp. | reverse complement strand
AGGCGCTTCTGCTTGTCCTTTTTATGTGTCCGATTTCATTTTACAATTAACCAAATAAACAGAAATGTGTAAAATAAACAGAAGGGACAATACCTAGAAGGGGGAATGAAAGAAATGAGCTATGCTGAAAGATTACAAGAGCAAGCAAAGCAACGACAGATGAAAGAACAAGCAGAGCAGGAACAAAAGAAGACGCAAGAACAAGAAAAGAAGGGGAGAAACAGAAAGACTCCTGCTCAGATAATTGAGGACAAAGAAAAGAAGCTTGAAGAGAAACGAAAGGAATACGCCGCCGAAATCGCGAAACTAGAAAAAGAGCTTGAAGAGCGTAAGGCTAAAGAAGCGAATCGATTAGCTAAAAAGAAAAGTAAAAGAAATTCAATAAAAATGCCAGAAGATAAGATACAGAAACTAAAAGAACTTGGATATGATAGTGTAGAAGATCTGGTTGACGAAAAGATCGCTTTATCGAAGGTTCAAGAACAAGAAACGCTTACTTGAGAGAATCATTTCGGTATATATGAAGTCCGTCTTGGAACATGATCTAAGGCGGGCTTCTTTTACGGTATATGATTTCAGTATTAAAAGAGAAACGTATATAGTTGAGTATATTATATAAATAATTATATTTGCACATATAAAAGAGGTCAGAGCCGACTTTTCGACTTTGAGCAGTTATGTGAATGTTTAGATAATAAGATTTTTCTTTAAGTATATTAAAACGAACGCAAACTTGCGTCGGTAAAAAAGATTCAATCACACTAATATTTTTACCTGAATTGTCTTTTAATAAGTGTGTATACTATATTGATAAATAGGACTAAAGTAGCGATAGTTGAGACATATATATAACTATATATAGAGAAAAGAGACGAAAATTTATTTTATGTTTTATCACATGCAATAAGAGAATCAGAGTAAATCATTACAGAGGTTTTGGATTATGTAGATGATAAAGAATACTCGAAGACAAAACGTCGTCGAGTTTCGACATTATTACGCTGAAAATTCGCGGCAAAAGGCGGCCGATATTCGTACAGAAATAGTGTCTGTCCAAAATTGGACAGCCCATCAGATGTTTTGTTTGGAAAGATGACTTCGTTTCTCGTCTTCGGGCATCGTAAAAAGAAAAACATGAGGGTAATGAGTATGTGAGAGGCATGAAGAAACGTGTTTGACTTTTTGACTTTTGTGATCTATAATAATAGAAATAGATAAAGTTAATATTCGATTAAGAAAGTGTGATTTTACGTGATGAACCTACAAGACCTTGAACAACCTCATTTTCCGAGCAAAAGAAGAAAGATGAAGAACGCCGACAAGATGAAGAGGCAGCCTTATTACTTCGGCGCGGATCCGAAGGAAGAATTAACGGAACAGCTACGGGCTTATAGATATGAAGTATTCTCGAAGACCGAAGATTTCATTAAGGTAAAGAAAAGCATCGAGTGCTTAAAAGAAAAGGGAAACAATCCTATCGCGAAATCTGTTCTCAAGGTAAGGAATCGAAAAAAGAATGACTTGGAAGAAAAAATCGAAGAACTGAATAAAAAGATCAGAGAGCTGGCAAAAGAAGAAGAACTTAGTGAAGAAGAGATAGAAGCTTTCGAAGAAAGATTTTGGAAAGAAAAGACGTACACCTTAGAAGGATTGGAAGAGTTAAAGAAAAAGTTGAGTCAGGCAGAAAATTCTTTCGATAGGGTTCTATTGAATACACAGATCAGAAGATATGAAGAAAATTTGAAAAAAAGAAGATTGCTTGAATCTAAAGAAGAGCTTCCCGATGAAAACGCTACCGATCTTCATACGAGATCAGATCAGAAGAAAGAAGACGATACGCCGGAGCTTTCGGAAGAAGATGAAGAAGAGGATCGATTGCTTACTATCGCTAATTACTTCGCCTTTGAACTTGACGAGGAAGATTTAGCCCGAGAAGAGGAAAGAAGATTTTATACGCAATATGTCCAGTCTGACGAGTATAAAGAAAAGTTGGCTTTTGTCATGGATGCGCTAAAAATCAAAGGAACTGCCGGAGAAGTTAAAGAAAAGAATAAAAAGAAAATAACGCTTGTTTCACAGTTAGACTTAGATAGAATTAGCAGGTTCTTTGACTTGCTTCATATTAAAGGCGACGATAAACGCACGTATCGGCCTTGGGGCAAAAAGCCGATGGCACAGTCAAAAGATAGTATCATCGATATATTCTTGAAAAAGAAGATACAGAAGAATCGATTCTTTTCAATTAACGAAACTCCGATAAAACGAAAAAAAGGTCTGAGGATGAATCGGGACGGTAAAATATACGCATGGGAAAAGGAATACGAACAGAGAAGCGAACATGATCTTACGGCTTTCAATGCGTTCTGTTTCGACGTAGATTTCAAATTCGATGGAAAACCGATAGAAGATACAAGATTACTGAGAAAAACGAAAGCGAAATTCTTGCGTGCTCTAAAGAAAATTCCTATTATGCCGTCGGCTATCGTTAAAACGAGAAACGGATATCATCTCTATTATGCGATTGACGAAAAAGATCGAAACATGAAATTGCATGAATGGAAAGAGATTGAATACAACATACATCGTTACATAGAAGAGAATATTACGCAATATATCGATCCTGCCGTGAAAGATGCTTCCCGTGTTCTTCGGATTCCGGGCACGATTCATCATAAAAAAGGAATGAAGCCGTATCTCGTAAAACTCTTATATATCACGGATAGGAGATACACGGCAGAAGAACTTTTACCGATCATGAGTACGACTGTTTATGAACCTAAGAAGATAGAAGATTCACGACCGCACATTTCCAATCCAAAAGAAATGAATCAAACGATAGAGGCTATCCGAAATCTGAATGTAGATTTCTTCCATCTACCGAAGTACAATATAGAGCTGTCGCTCACGGATGCAAAGAGTATGATTAAACAGTTAAACATGATTGAATTTCTCGGTCTGAATCTTAAACCGGGACAATGCTTTAGAAGCGTCTTGCGTCCCGACAATCATCCCAGTTGCGCCATTTACATAAATGATACGACGCATGAATATTGGTACCGTGACTTTAGCGAGAGAAAAGATCGAGATATCATAAATCTCGTCCAAGAGATAGCGGACGTAGATTTTATGAGAGCACTTTGTTTCATCTGTCATGTGTACGGTATAAGAACGATATCTTCGAAGAAAACTTTCACGAAAGAAGAGAATACGATCGTATTTGAAATGGCCGTCAATAGAAAGGAATTACGTTGGGCGATTCCTTTAACGAGGATTTATAAAGCTGTCATGCAATTATGGGAAACGCGCGGTTCGACTCGTACATCGGCTTTACAGATTGGATGCGAATATTTCACGGAATACTACAATAGTATGTTTCCCTATCACGATAAAAGCGTAAGCGCCGTAAAGAATCATCTTCTCGTATTAGAATACTGCGGACTTTTGCGCCGGAAATCCGCGAAACAATCTCGTGCCGCCGACGATCCGCCGAATGAATTTTATATCGTCGATGCTTCTAATGTAGACATCGCATCTCGACTTACGGAACTGAGGGAGCGTATTCCCAATACATTCCGTGATATCTCGCTGAAAAAGATACGGGAACTCAAGGAAGAACAAAAAATAAAAGAATTGATCGCGGCGTAAAAAATGATCGTAAATAGAAGATCCTAATAGGTAATGAATAGATAGCAGGGGCAAACAAAAGCCTCTGAAATCTATCATCCAAAGGGGTTTTCTAAAAAGTGAAAATCGTAAAAGGTAACAATGCGTACATTATCGACGAAGAAGATGCCGAGCGCCTTAGTCGCTATACATGGTATAAAGATCCTTCTAATGGGTATTGGTGCACATTCCGTCGTATAAACGGAATAAAGAGAAAGATCTATATGCATCGTTTTATTATGCGGAATGAATCGCCTTATCTCGTGACCGATCATATCAATCATGACGTGAATGACAATCAAAAAAACAATCTGAGAATTTGCACGCCTTCGCTCAATTTGAGAAATAAGAAAATTCGGCAGAATAATAAAACGGGATACAGCAATATCTATCGGGACGGAAAACGCTATATATTACAGACGAGAATCGACGGAAAGAACAGGACTCTAGGAAGATATGATTCCATTATCGATGCTTTAGACGCGAAAGCCGATTTTTGGCTACAGCTCTTCGAACTCGACATGACGAAAGAAATTGAGGAGGCTATCCATGAATTGAGAAAAAAGGATGAAAGAAATGCTTAAAATTATTGTAATGACAGTATTTATAGTCTTGTGCGTTAGCATGTATGCCTGTATAGCACACGCTTCATATAAAACGATAAAACATCTGATGCATCATGAGAACTGAAGAATATTCCGCAGATACGGTATGGAAAATGATTCAAAATAAACGGCTACTTATTGATTCTCGTAATTATGGGAGTTTTTGCGCGGCTGACATGCTCATGGATTGTGAGATTTACGAGAAAAGATTTTTGTCGGATGAACAGCGGAAAATTGTACGTTATGTCTTTGAAAAGCAATATAGCGTAAAAAAGACGGCGCATATTTTACATAAGACGTGCGCCGATGTAAAATTTCTAATACGATCTATTCCGCAATCTCTAAAGGAATGTATGCCGTGAAGAAAATCTATAATCCATATCAAGGTATTAAGGAAGCAAGTCACTATACGGAAGAAGAAATCGTACATCTTATCGAGAAAGAGAAGAATCCATATCTCTATGATTATTTGATTGATCGTCTATATTTTTATCGACCGCATCGCCGCAATACGAAAAATGCTTATGCGTATTCGTTCCTTACGGCGAGACAGGAAGAAGATAGGCGCAAACGTGAAATTTCTATCGAGGAATTTCCATACTTATAAAATCGTCCCATATCTCGAAGGAGGTCAAAAAGGATAGCAAAGAACTTTAGTAAGAAATTTTATAATTCGTCGGATTGGAAAAAGATTCGTCTGTATATCTTGCAGCGTGATTTCTATTTATGTCGTGTGTGTGGAGCGTCGAACAGCAAGACCGTACATCATATACGAGAACTAACGCCGCTCAATATAAATGATGCTCATGTGTCACTCGACCCGAACAATCTCATTACAGTATGTGAACGCTGTCACGACGCGATCCATGACCGCGATTATCGACGGGAACCGAGTCGCTGCACGTTCGATAAAGAAGGCAACGTCGTTCCGAAGAAGGACGAATGGAAACACCAAAGCTACACGCTAGAGCAGGAGCGACGTATTAAAATGTATAGGTCGATGTTACGATAAGTGAAGAAAGAGAGAAGCCCGCCCCTTTTCGGGCAAGAAGCTAGATTTTTCAAGACCTGCGCGCCCTCTTTTGTGAGATTTTTCGCATTTGGAGTGCGGGAGGAATAGTATATTTTTATAATATTATAAATATTAGTTATAGTTAAGAGGAGATAAAATCATGATAGAGAAGCGATATGATAGAGCGATGGCGAACAGCGCACAGTTTGAAACAGACATAACAAATGCATCATTGAACCTGTATTATCTTGAGGACGCGATTGCACGAACGATATCGGGAGATCTCACGGAAGAAGATGCTTGGCATCTAATGACAGAACGTGAATATATAGACAATAACGGCAAGCCGTCCGAATGGGTAAAGAAGAAAGGTTACATGATCGAAAGAGAAACAAAGGTCGCGTTTCCTAAGAAATATGCGGTGTATGACGGTGAATACGTTACGATCAAGACGACGTATGTAACTCACAGCGGCATGGACTGGCTGGCCGGAATCCTTAACTAAATACGGTCGAAGGGGTGGCAAATCGCCGCCCCTTTATTGTTTTAATGAGAATAGCGCATTGTTTATAGAGAGGTTTTGATAACATGGATAGAGTGACGTTGGCTAAAACATGGGCAGATGCCATAAAGGAGAATATCGCCATTATGGATCGCATGAAAAAAGAAAATTCAGATGAAAAATCGATTCAGGTAGAAAAAGGGGATCGAGTAAAAAAGTAATATGGCTTATAACTTAAAAAGCATACGCGAGAGGTTCAAAAAGAACGGTATTTTTTATACGCCGCGCCCTTTAGCGGAATATATGAGATCTTTCCTACCTGAAAATATAACGGAAATTTACGATCCGACATGTGGACATGGATCACTTTTAGAAGTGTTTTCCGATACGGTGAAGAAATATGGGCAGGACATCAATCCTGATGCCGTAGAAGCGGCGAGCGCTATTCCGAACAGTGAAATCGTTTGTAGCGACACGCTTCTTTCTCCTGCTTTTATCGGCAAGAAGTTTCGTGCGATTATCGCCAATCCGCCTTTTTCCGTGAAATGGTCGCCCGACCTATTGAAAGACGATGTACGCTTCACATCTTCGCCGTGCTTTGCGCCGCCGTCTAAGGCCGACTTTGCTTTTCTCTTGCATATCATTCACTATTTATCCGAAGATGGAACGGCCGCTATATTAAATTCTCCGGGAATTGGATATCGTGGGCAACGAGAAGGAAAAATAAGAAAATGGTTGATCGAGCAGAACTTTGTCGATACCGTAATTCATATCCCCGGGAATCAGTTTGTCGATACGCCTATTCCGCTACTCGGTCTTATCCTCAAAAAGAATAAAACGGATACGAACATTCATTTTATCGACCGGGAAAACGAAATAGAACGTGTCGTTTTATTCGACGAAGTACGCGAGAATGATTTTTCTCTGTGCGTATCAACATACATTCAGCAGAAGCGTAAACAAGAAGAGATAAATCCTAAGGAACTGGAATTTGATATAAGAGAAACGCTTTGCAAGAGTTTACGCGCAAGCCTTGAAATCTCTTATATGTCACAAGTGATGATGGGCGGTGAGAGTATAGTTCCTCTACTGGAAAATCTGCAAGCGGTCTTAGATGAATACAGGAATAGACTTAAGCACTTAAGAGCAGATAAATTGTCGTCTGTCGGATTATATCTGAAGAAAAATATCGAGAGGAAGAAGAAACATCATGAACGAAGAAACGCGCCGCAAGGCGATCAAGAAATATACGAAACAGCTTAAGGGCATCGCGGATCAACATGAAGGAGAAACGAAGGTCGTCGTTATGATGCTCATCAATCGCCTCGCATATCTGGCGGCGTATCTGGACGAGATACAGGACGACACTCTTGCGTCGGGCGTAGTAGTGCCTTACGACAATGGCGGCGGGCAGAAAGGCGTTAGGATAAGCCCGGCCGTCAATGTTTATACGGCATACGCGAAACAGTTTACAGCATCGGTAAAACAGCTTCAATCGTTTTTGGACATAACAAAAGAGGGAACGGATGCCTTGCAGGATTTCGCCGCGAAATTCAAAAAATAGGGGTTCTCCAAAATCGTGGAGACCGTCGAAAAACAGCATAAAATCGCGAAATAATTCGCAAGGAAATAGGGTATGCGGAAAATTCCGCCATCCCCTTCACAGCAGAATCTACCTACGAAGATCGACTCGAATTTGAGCCGATCTTTTTGTAGGCGCGAAAGGAGGGAGAAGAACGAACTACATTGAAGAGTATCATAATGCAATTCAAAGCGACAAAATAGCGGCGGGCGAGAAAATAAAGAAAGTATACGCTCATGTCGTGAATAACCTACATTCTGACAGCGGAAAATTCCGCTACGAAAGCAGGGAAGCAGAAAAAGCGATCTCTTTCATCGAAACATTCTGCTGTATACCGAAATTCAAGGATGGTAAACAGCCTTTTGTTTTAGAACTCTGGCAGAAAGCGTTAATATCTTGCCTGTTCGGGTTCAGAGACAGAGAGAACCGACGACAGTATCGAGAATTATTCCTGTTCGTCGGAAGAAAAAACGCGAAGACGCTTTTATCGGCCGCGATTATTCTATATATTATGTTGTTTTCGGAAGAAGCTGCTCAGGAAGTTTATAGCGTCGCGACTGACCGACAGCAGTCAAAAATTATATGGGAATACGCGAAACAGATGATAGCTACGTCGCCCTTACTGAAAAAATACTTCAAAATCAGGGTCAATGAGATCGTCGTCAAGAACGGATTCAATAAATTCGTTCCATTGTCAAAAAATAGCGGTTCAATGGACGGTTTATCGCCGTCTGTAATGGCACTGGACGAGCTGCACGCAATAAAAGACCGCAATCTATATGATGTCGTGAAAGGCGGCATGTATTCTCGTGTCGAGCCTCTAACTCTTATCATGTCTACCGGCGGTTATATTGAACAAGATTCTATCTTTGATTCTAAATATCAGGAATACCTATCGATCATAGACGGTTACGAGGATGGAAAGTATACGGATGAGACTGTTTTGCCCTTACTTTATGAATTGGACGGCAAGCAAGAGTTAAATGAAGAATCTGCATGGATGAAAGCAAATCCCAACTTAGGAGTTTCTAAGTCTATAGAAATGCTTCGGCAGGAAGTAAAGCGGGCGATGCTCAATGAAAAGACGTTACGCGATCTTCTCGTAAAGCAATTCAATATCCGAGAAAATGCACGAGATACATTCTTTTCTTTCGCCGATATCGACAATGAGGAAATATTTGACTTGCGAGATTTTCAAGGAAAATATTTCTTGGGCGGCATCGACTTATCACAGACGACGGACTTAACTTGTGCGACAGCACTTATTCCCTGCGACGGTAAGTTATATGTTCAGCAGATGTATTGGATTCCAAAAGAAACTCTTCAAGAGCATATCGAGAAAGATCAGGTTCCTTATGATATATGGATAAGTCGCGGACTTATGAGGACTTGCGAGGGAAGAATCATAAATCCTTCGGATATATGTCAATGGTTTATGGAATTACAAAATGAGTATGGGCTATATGCGTATAAGATCGGATATGACCGATACAATGCATCATATCTCGTCAAGGAACTAGAAGAAAATTTTGGAAAAGAATTATGTAAGCCGATCAGTCAGTCTTTTATCGGATTGAGTACATATATGTTTGAATCTAAGGCATATTTCAAGAGCAAAAAAGTCGTTTACAACGTCAACCCAATTTTTCAGTGGTGTTTGCTCAACACGCTCTCAGTCACAGATACATCGGGAAATATCAAACCTTTTAAGAATCGCAATTTAACGAAGCGCATTGACGGCTATTCTAGTTTTCTCGATGCGTTTGTTTTATATCTGGACAATAAGGGCGACTTATAGCGCATGTACTATGAGGAGGGAATTTGGCAGTTGAAAATTCAGCCGCCAAATTTTTCTTTTAATATGGACTCAGAGCCGAGTTTTCGGCTCTGACCTTAAAAATAGAAGGTGAATCAATGGAATTACGCAGCATGTTTAAGAGCATTTTCGGCGATAAAAAGCCGGAAACACAGACGACGAGACTTGAACTCTTGAATGATTATCAGCAAGTATTTTTTGCACGGCAAGACTACGGTGACGACATCTTACTCAAAACCTGTTTCGCGACACTCGCAAAGCATATCGCTAAGTTAGAGCCTACGATAACGGTACTGGACAGCGGACGGAAGAAGCCGAGCATAGAGAATAAGCTACTGTATCATGTTCTGACTCTCGAACCGAATCCTTACATGACGGCATACGATTTTTACTACAAGCTGGCATATAGCTTGATTCAGAATCAAAATGCATACGTGAAAATTGGCCGCGATAAATACGGAAACGTCATATCTTTTTGGGTGCTTGACTATCAATCTGTTGAGCCGCGCGAGTTAGATGATGAAATTTATTTGAAATTTCAGTTTAGGAGTGGGGAGACGGAAACGATCCCTTACCGTGATATTATCCATGTTCGCTACAATTTCGGCGCGGGTGACTTTATCGCCCGTACGGAATCCAATATAGCGGAAAATCTCGCTCTACTGGATGTATTACAGCAATCTTTCCGCAATAAAGCGGTCAATTCTGGAAAAATTAAGGGTGTAGCGCAGATCACGGGGCAAGCGGGATCGGAAGCATGGAAGCAGAAGGCAAGAGAGTTGACGAACAATCTAAAAGACGCATCGCAAGGCGGCATCGTTACGACGGATAGCACGGTAACATTTACGGCGATAGATTCGCAGCCCGAAGCCGCCGATACAGCACAATTAGACTATGTGCGCGACAACATTTATAACTATTTCGGAATATCTAAGAACATCGTCGGCGGTAAATACTCTGAATCAGAATGGCAGAGTTTCTTTGAAAATACGATTGAGCCTATCGCGATAACATTGTCTCAGGAGTTTACGAGAAAAATACTTTCGCCGAAAGAGATAGAACAAGGCTATGCAATTCATTTCAGCGGAAATCGACTTATGTATTCAGAAATGAAAACGAAGATCGCCTTAATCAGAGAGCTTAGGCCTCTCGGCTTGCTTACGACGAATCAATGCTTAGAGCTTTTGAACCTGCCGCCTATTGAAGATGGAGAAGATCGCGTCCAAACACTCAACGTAGCAAATACGGCTATCGTAGATCACTATCAATTAGGTAAATTGAAATCATTGAATGATGTAGGAAGACCAAAAAAGGAAGAAGAGGATGTAAAACTAAAAGTAAACATCTAAAATGATTATTAGGACTATGGTAACAAGAGTTGAGACATATATATATCTATATATAGAGAAAAGAGAAGATATTTTTGTCGAATAAAAAAGAAATCAGAAGTGCAGACTTGATCGCGAGCACTGAAAATACAAAACAGACAATCGAAGGATATGCGACAATCTTTAATTCAGAAACCTTACTGTATTCTATGAGTGGCATAGATTTCTATGAAACAGTCGATACAGGAGCATTTGATGGTACAGAATTATCGAATGTCGTCTTACGGTACAATCATTCCGATAATTATGCTATTTTAGCGAGAACATCGAACAATACTCTACGCTTGTCCGTGGATGAAACCGGATTGAAAATAGAAGCTGATATCGCCGAGACTACACAAGGGAAAGACATATACGAACTGATCAAAAGAAGAGACATTTCCAAAATGTCTTACGGCTATATCGTCGAAAAAGATTATATCGAAAAGGTATCCGAGATGAAATATATCCGGCACATATCAAGAATAAAAAAGTTAATAGATGTTTCTGTCGTCGATATCCCTGCTTACGATGGAACGAACGTAGAAGTCGTAAAAAGATCGTTTGAGTCCATAGAGAAAGAAATCATACTCAGGAAATGTATCGAGATAAAATCAAAGATTTAACGCAATATATATAGAAGGGTAAAATTTTATATACCGGAGTGACGTAAATGACATTGAAAGAAATTGAAGCCCGTAAGAAAGAAATCTTGAAAGAAACGGAGAGTGCCGATCTTACTAAGCTGGATGCGCTCAATAAAGAGATGGATGATCTTAACGAAGAGGCGCGTAAAGCAGAACTTGAAGCTATCGAGAAACGTAACGTGATTGCTGATAAGATCAATACGGGCGAAATCGAGACAAAGATTATAGAAGCAGAAACAAAGAAAGTAAACCTCGTAGAAAACAGGAGTAGTGATAAAAACATGAAGAATCAGCTTGACAGCGTTGAATATCGTAATGCGTTTATGGAATTCGCAAAAAGCGGAGTAATGGCAGAGGAGTTTAGGGCAGTCGCTATGACTAGCGGCAATAGCGCGGTTATCCCTGTTACAGTCTTGAATCAGATCGTCGAGAGGCTTGAAAGTTACGGAAATATCCTGCCTCTCATCACTAAGATGAACTATCCTGCTGGCGTAGCGATTCCTACGTCTGAGCTTGCGTCTCCGGCAGTCTGGACGACGGAAAATAATCTCGCATCGACGGGCATCGCGGTCGAAGACAAAGTTACGGGATCGGTAACATTCGCGGCATATCCTCTCGTAAAGGCGATCGGTCTTTCCTTCCTGGCACGCGTTCAGACTCTCTCGGCATTTGAGGCGGCTATCGCGAACAATGTTAGCGCCGCTATGGCTAAGGCGATGGAAGCCGCGATTATCAGCGGTACGGGATCTGGGCAGCCGAAGGGAATTCTTAAAGAGACGGCGGCTAAGACGGTTGAACTTTCAAAAACACTCGCGTATGAAGATATCATCAAGATCAAAAAGGCTATTCCTTCCGCATACCGTACGGGCGCGGTTCTCGTTATGAACGAAGCTACGTTCTATAGCTTCCTCTCGATCACGGACAAACAGGGGCAGCCTGTAGCTAGAATGAATCAGGGCATCGACGGCAATCCGAACTATGAGATCTTCGGGACGAAGGTTATCATTACGGACTGGATGAAGGACTACGACGCAGCGGGCAAGGGCGAGACGGTCGCTTTCGTTGTTCAGCTCGATAAGTACGTCATGAATACGGCGTATGACGTAGACCTCGTTACTTACATCGATAACGCTACGCGTAACAAGGTGTATCAGTCCGTTGCAGCGGTGGACGGTAAGCTCGTAGATAAGAACGGACTCGTTTTCATCAATAAATCTAATGCTTGAGTTTAAAAAGGGGTGAACATCACGTTCGCCCCTTTTCTTTTGTATGAGGGCGTGAGGTGAGACACATAGAAAAAGAATTAACAAGCGTGAAGAACTATCTACGCATAGATCCTGATTTAGACGCAGAAGACGAGATTTTAACGGAACTGATTCGCGCCGCACATTCTTATATTGCACGCTCGACGGGAAAAAAATTCGTCCCGGATGATGAACTTATGTCTATCTTGACGAAGTTACTTGTATCGCATTGGTATACGAACAGGAATCCGGCGAACGGAAGAAGTAACGCGCAGGAATATTCTCACTCGATTACGGCTTTACTGCAACATGTCGAGATATCGGATGCTTACGAGAGTGATAACCTATGATATATGATGCGGGACACTTAGACAAGAAGATCAATATTGTCGGCAAGATTACGAAGAAGGTCAACGGCTTTGATAAAACGGTCAAGGAAGTCAAATATAAGAATATCAGCGCGATGATTCGTCCCTTGCGTGGGCGTGAGTATTTTGAAGCGAAGCAGGCGGCGAATATCGAGAATTTTACCGTGACGATCCGATATCGAAACAATATTTATCCGTCGGACACCGTGGAATATAAAAATCATGTCTACGAGATTCAGAGCGTCGTAAATCCCAATATGCAAGATGAATCTCTTGAACTGTATTGCGTAGAAAAGACACGAGGTAAGAAAGATGGCGAATGGGTTCCATAAGTAAAGATAAACGATATTTTTATACGGATAAAAACGGCTATATGCGCGGAAGCTGTAAAAATGAAAAAATGGATATCTGGGATAAGTGGATGCGAAACAAAAGAGAATTTTCCTTTTCCGTGACGATAGAGGAAATAGATCGAGCTACAAAAATGAGCGGAAACAGTCTCTATGCTGTTTATGAACTTACCTGCGGGAAATATTTCGAGACTTTAGAACAATGGATCGAGAACTCGGAGACGGAAGAATTAAAGAGAAAGCGTCGAGAGCATTATGATTCAGCAAGTGTTGTTGGGAAGTTTTTTACATCGTATGATCCACAGATTGAGTCTGCCGTGCGTGTTATATTGAATTTATATAAAATCTCGACTGGAAAAGATATAGAAAGCACTTATGAACGCTATATAAAAAGAGCATCGAGGGAGAAAAGATGAGCGCAGATTTCTATTTCGAGAATTTAGATGAATTTCGGAAGAAATTAGATATCGCGGTAAAAGAGTATACGGAAAGTGCAGAGAGACATTTACAGAGCTGTGGAAACAAGCTAAAGAAACGCGCACAGGAAAACACGCCGTCCAGCGGACAAACAAGGAAAAACGGAAAAGGGAAAACGATAAAGCCGCTGTCTAAATCGTGGAAAGGTAAAATCACGGGTTTATCGGCAAATGATATACAGTATGAATTAAGAAATACGAGTAAAGTCTATCACTTAGTCGAGCGCGGGCACGTCCAGAAAACGCCGGGCGGAAGAGTTACGGGCTTTACACAGGGAAAGCACTTTTTCGATAAAGTCGTGAATGATTTCAAGGCATCGAATGAGATAGAGGGAGAACTTGAAAAGTTTATGCAAGAAGTAAAAAAGAAGTTGGAGTGAATCATGTTAAACGGTGTAGATATATTAAAGGCAGTACGAGATAAACTGAAATCTGTATATGATTATACGGTTTATCTCGACGACTCTAAAGAGAACTGTGATTCTCCTTGCTTCTTTCTTTCACTTAACATCTATCGCAGGCAGGCGGGCATTGATAAAGTTTTTTGTGACGGCGTTATTCATCTGACATATTTTTCCGTAAAAGGCGAAACGGATGCCGTAGAGTTTTATCGAATAAAAGAGGATATATCTCGGTTGTTTTATAAAGGCTTTAAGACGAAAGATAGACATATCAAGATCAAGAGTATAAACGCCGTTACGGATGGCGAGGATGCAGACATTATTAGTTTTGATATGCAGCTTGAATATTATGATGTATATGAAGACAAAAGCGATGAAAAGCAGTATACAATTCAAAATGTAGGATATAAAACGGAGGTCAAGAATTATGGGGCTTAGGATGCCGAATGTATTTGTTAGTTTTTATGAAAAGGGAATTACGGCAATTCAGAGAAGTCAGCGCGGAATTGTCGCGATGGTTTTTCCCGTGAACAATCCAAGTGATAACGTAACTAATATATATACGGTCGATGATATTCCGGAAAGCTGGAACAAGTATAAGAAAGAACAGATTGAACTCGCTTTGAAGGGGTATCAGAACTCTCCTAAAAAAGTTATCGTAATGGAATGTCAAGGTGAAGTAAAAAATACCGTTCCCAAGCCGGGCGGACAAAGCGGAGAGACGGAGGAACAGATTTTAGAAGCCGATTTTTCTAAAGTGCTCAAGAAATTGGAAAAGGTGTATTTTAATTGGCTTGTTGTTCCCGGTATTCAAGATAAGTACACTGACAAGATAGCGACGTGGATTAAGGGAATGCGGACGACAAAAGATATAAAAGTTTGTGCCGTTCTCCCGAATTGTAACGCCGATCATGAAGGAATCGTGAATTTTACGAATACGATGATCAAGACGAAGGCGAAGACTTTCGCGACGGCCGACTATTGTTCTCGTGTCGCCGGCATTATTTGCGGAACGCCGGCAATTATCTCGTGTACGTATGCGCCGGTTCCCGAGGTTCAAGAAGTAGAACAGTATACGGCCGAGGAGATGGATACGAAGATCGGCAAGGGAGAATTTTTCTTCTTCGACGACGGCGAGAAGATCAAAGTCGCACGAGGAATTAACTCTTTTGTTACGACGATGCAGGGCAAAGGCGACGATTTCAAGAAAGTAAAACTCGTCGATCTTATGGACATGATTCATTATGACATCAAGAAGACGGCACATGATTCTTATATCGGAAAGTATGCTAATTCTTACGACAATCGCTGCTTACTAATTACGGCGATCAATGGTTATCTTCATACGCTTGAAACGGAAGGCCTTTTGGAGCGCGGTCAAAATAATTGCTACATCGATATTACGGCCGTGAAGAATTGGCGTGAATCTAATGGCTTGAATACACGTGAAGAGCTTGAAAACATGAACGAAACACAGATCAAAGAGCTTAATCTACATGACAATGCTTTCTTAGGTGTCGATCTCTCGATGCTAGATGCATTAGAAAATATCACGGTCAAATGCCTTGTAGAATAAATAAAAGAGGTGTCCTCATTTTTGAGGACACCTCTCTATTTTATGGATTTTAGTAGGGAGAGAGAAATAAAATGAACGATATTCAGTCTAAACAAGTCGTATACGGTACTTACGGTGAGATGTGGATCGACGGTTATAAAGTGGGCGAAATTCAAGAACTCAAAGCGACGTTATCGGCCGATAAAATCGAAGTCAAGATTGCACGCAAGATGAATAAGGGCTATAAAGTAACGGGCTATACGGGAAAAGGCTCTTTCAAGGTTCATAAAGTCAGCTCTTACTTCATCAAGAAACTTGCGCCGTCGATCAAAGAAGGTCGGCAGGTGCTTTGTACGATTATCTCGAAAGTTTCCGATCCCGATGCTCTGGGGACGGAACGAGTCGCGCTTTATGATTGTTTGATTGATAGTGTTGATCTTATAAACTGGTCGGTCGGCAAGCTCGGCGAAGAATCGTATAATTTCACGTTTGAAGATTTCGCCTTGCTCGATGAGATTAAAGGATAATGCAGAGGGTTTTCCCAACTTTCTGGGAAACCTATCTCAACAGTTTTGTAAAAATGGATTTTGGTAGGGAGAGACAAATAAAAATGAACGCACTAGAACGACTTTTGAAAGCTGACGCGAAGAAAGTTACGGAAAAGCCGAAGAAAAACATTGAGATTCCGCGCCTTACTAAGTTATTTAACGAGAAATTTGAAATCACGGTTCAGGCATTAGATACAGAATTGCTTTCTGAAATTACGGAATCGCATACGGAATATAGCAAGTCTGGCAATAAGAAGAAAGCTAACAATTTCGCGATTGGTACCGATATTGTCGTTAATGCCGTCGTAGAACCTGACCTTCGTAATAAGGAATTGCTGTCTCACTACAAAGCAGCTACGCCGAATGAACTTGTTACGAAATTATTTCTGGCGGGCGAGATCGGAAAAATCTCGGAGACAATAACGGAATTGTGCGGAGTAGAGACGACGCAGACGGAAATCGATGAAACGATAAAAAACTGATTGAATCAGACGGAGAAGCGCAGATGCAGTATTATCTTTTTCGTTTCCATCATATAAGGCCGAAAGAGTTTTTGTCGATGGGAAAGAACGAAAAAAAGATCATGTATGCTTTTATGCGATACGAACTCGAACAAAGAATAAAAGAAAATTCTCTGTCTGATGAAGATTGATTTACGGGGGTTTAGCTATATGCTATGCCCCTTCTTTTTTTATAGGTAGGTGAAACTACATGCAAATTATAGATGCCGTATTGCGTTTGAAAGATCAGTTTACGCCGACGCTCACGAACGCGACAAGACGCTTATCGGAGCATCGTTCACAGCAGATGCGCGTAGCAAACAGCATAAAGACGACAGGTAAAAGCATATCAGAGTTAGGTAATAAATTCGCTTTGTTATCTGCGCCAATTCTCGCGGCGGCTACGGCGGGCGCTAAATTAAATTCGGAACTTACGACGGCACTTGCTAAAGTCTCGACTCTCGTAGATACGAACCTCGTAGATATGCAGAAAATGCGTAGTGAACTGATTCAGCTTTCCAATGAAACGGGCGTATCCGTCGTAGAACTTACGGAAGGAACGTATCAAGCTATATCGGCCTCGGTCGATGCTTCAAAAGCGATTGACTTCATGCGTGTTTCGGCATTGGGAGCAAAAGCGGGCTTTACAGATATGACTACGGCGACAGATGCGCTAACGTCTATTATAAATGCCTATGGTATGGAAGTCGAGCGTGCGTCCAATATGATGGATCTTTTAATCACGACGCAGAATCTAGGTAAGACGACGGTCGATCAGGTCGGCAAGAGTCTCGGGCAGGTAATTCCTACAGCGGCGGCAGCAGGTATGACCGTAGAAGAACTTATGGCATCGGTCGCGGCTTTGACTGCCGTCGGTATGCAGACGCCGGATAGCATGACGGCAATTAAGGCGGCACTGTCTAATATTATCAAGCCTTCATCGGAAGCCGCAGAACTAGCGGCAGAATTGGGCTTGAACTTCAATCAAGCGCACTTGCAAGCCGTTGGATGGGCAAGATTTCTTGAAGAAGTGCGCGTTGCCACAAATGGCAATGTAACGATGTTAGGAAAGTTGTTCGGCTCAACAAAAGCGCTGAATGCTGTACTATCTCTTACAGGGAACGGCGCAGATAAATTCGCGCAGGCTCTCGATGGTATGTCAAACAGTGCCGGAGCGACGAACGAAGCGATCGCGAAGATAAATGCGACACCGGCACAGCAATTAGCGAAGGCGACGAATGAATTAAAAAATGCCGGTATGGAACTCGCGCAAGGACTGTCGCCGCTTATTAGTCGAACGGCGACGCTAACAAAGTCTTTCGCGAAATGGTTAAACAGTCTCTCGCCTCTTCAAAGAGAACTTCTTTTCGGACTAGCTCAGTTTATCGTAATTGGCGGCGTTGTCTTAAAGGTTGTAGGTAGTGCCGTTACAGTGTTCGGCGGTTGGTACGGGAGTATAATCAAGGCATCTTCGGCAATTCGCAGCGCAGGATCAGTTACGGGAGCATTATCGTCAAAATTTCCCTTCTTACAGACAGCGATTAAAGGGATAGCAAGCGGTTTTCGTTCTTTTGCGGGGATCCTGAATATGCTGAAAGGCAATTTTATCGGCGCATTTACTACGATAGGACGCGCGATCTTGTCGCTAAAAAATCCATTCATGGTAATTCGTTTACTGTTCGCGACAAATCCTATAGGCTTGGCTCTATTGGCACTCACTATAATTATTCCGTTCGTCATCGCTCATTTTAATGAATTTAAGCAGGTCTTTCTCGTCGTATTTAATCATATCAAAGAGACTGCCGTGCCAATTTTAGAGAATTTGAAAAGCAAGTTTGTGACCGTGTTCGAGAAGTTGCTGAATACGGGCGAGAAGTTTTCAGCGGCTTACGATAAGATCATGAGTGCATTCAGTGATACAACAGTGGAAAACGGGAGCGCCGTTTCTATCGTGCTTAATAATCTCGGCGCAGCGTTTGAATTTACGTTCGATATGATCGCGATTTATTTGAACGGTTTTATAAATGCAGTCGCTATCGCCCTCGGTACGATTATAGAGATCGCGGGCGAGCTGATTTCTTTTATCGCGAATGTGTTTACTGGGAATTGGACGGGAGCATGGGAGAACATCAAGAATATATTTATGCTTTATATTGATGGAATCAAGGGCATATTCTCAAATATGATTGATACGATTTCTTCGGGGCTTGACTATATATTAGGCAGAGCATCGGAAGCTAAAACTGTTTCTTCGGAAGCCGAGAATGCAAATATAGAAGGTCATTGGACAGGTTCATCATGGTTCAGCGGCGGTAAGACGTGGGTGCATGAAAAAGGTGCGGAACTTATCAATTTGCCTACGGGAAGTCAGATTGTTCCTCACTCCGAAAGTTTGAAGCAGCAGTATCAAAAAGGCTATGCGAAAGGCAGAGCGCAACAGTCGCAAGCAACGAGTATCAATGTCGCGAAACTCGCGGATTCCATCGTCGTTCGCGAAGAGGCCGATATAGACAAATTTGCTAATATGCTTGTATTCAAATTGCAGCAACATTCTATGAATAATATGGTCGGAGCGGTGTGATGAAAAACGACCGCCTTGCATCAAGATAGAAGGGTGGCGATATGCCACTCCTTTTATATATTAGGAAGAAATTGGAGGAAAACGCATTGAACATATTTCAGCATATAGGATCGGCCTTACTCGATAGTTTTTTGACAAAGACGGGCGTTATCACGTTATCTTGCGACGGTGAAGAACTCGTATTTCCTGTAGTGCCGTCTGAATTTGGCGTATCGGTCAGTAACAACAATAGTACGGTGAATATCGTCAATAGCGGCGATTACAACATGATCGGCAAGACCGGCTTAAAGAGTATTACGATTTCGAGTTTTTTTCCGGCGCAAAAATATAATTTTTCAAGCGGTGATGTCGATCCTTATGAATTGGTCGAGCAGATTGAGACATGGAGAACCGGCACGAAGCCGCTCTATATCTCCGTGGAAGATTCTCCTATAAACTTCGATTGTCTGATAGAATCATTTTCATACAAGGAAAAAGATGGAACAGGAGATGTCTACTTTGATCTTGTATTGAAAGAATATCGCCGCATTACGGACACACTGAATGATCGGAAAACGGGATTGAAAAAACGTCCTCCGAGTATTCAAAAGATCGGTATTGATTTAGCGGTAAATATCGTGAAAGGTCAACCGCCGATGAAAGCGATCAAGGACGCTATTCGAAGATCGAATAAGAGCAGCGGAAACGGATATTTGCAGGACTATCGAAAGATTGTTAAGAGAGGCGGCTTGTCAGAGGGCGACATATTGATTATGACGGCCAAAGGAACGTCGGTAAATGGAAAAGAAATTTAGGTGATACATCATGTTCGCATTGAAGAATAAAGAGAAGGATATACTTCCATATACGACAGAAATTAAATGGGCGGGCGATTTAGGGCAAGCCGGCCGGCGACTGAATTTCACGATTGCTTATACTACAAACAAAAAAGATTCCGTCTGGAAAAACTGTAAGATTGCACTGGGCGATAGGATAGAGTTGTTCTATATCGACGATAAGGCGAAGAAGCGATATAAGATCTTTTCAGGCAAGGTGTTTTTGCAATCACGCAATAGCGAATCTTATACAATGGAATTTATTGCTTATGACAATCTCGTGTATCTCGCGAAAAGTAAAATGATGTATAAATTCGAAGACGTACTAATCGCCGATGCTATAAAAACGGTGTGCAGCGTTCTCGGTGTATCGGCCGGAAACTTTTGCGACGATTGCATGAAATACAAAATATCATGTATCGCCGACGGTATGACGGGTTCAGAAATCATCAAGAAATGTTTAGATACACTTAAAGCGTGGACGGGTTGGAAGTATCATTGTTACGTAGCAGATAAAGACGGTAAACAATTACTAAACATAGTTCGCGCCGATACCGTCATAGATAATTTTATGATAACGGATACTCTTAATTTGACATCTGCTTCTCATAGTGCGAGCGTGGAAGATATGAAAAATCAGATTTGCATCGTAGATGAGAACGGAAATATTACGGGCTATCTCAAGAACGAAGACGATATACAAAAATATGGTTTACTGCAAGATGTTTATAAAGTAGATAATAAGCAAGATACGCAGACGATGGCGAAATCTATGTTGCAAAAAATCAAGGAAACATCGAGAGTATCGGCACTGGGAAATGTTCAGTGTATCGCGGGTTTTGCCGTCGAAATTCAAGAAGAACAGATCAAAGGGAAATTCTTAATTGAAGCCGATGAACACAATATTTCAAATCATAATCATACGATGGAACTCACGTTGAATTATATCGTCGATCCCGATCATGCAGCTAATATGACTAGCGAAGGCAGCACGAATTCGATGCCGCAAACAGAAAATGGCGGATCTAAAGCGCAGGTATCGAAGAACTTCGATGCAGGAGTGAAAGCGTGGAAAGGCGCGACTATGAATAACCATGAGAATGGATGCGTAGAAGCTGTAACGAAATTCGGCTCTTACTATTCTCCGTTTCTATCGAATGAGTGTCAGAATGGTACGGTAAATGTAGATGCCTTAGTCGGTCATGCTGGCAATAACGTCATTCCGTTCGATGCTTCAAAATTACAGAAAGGTGATCTTATCGTCTATAATGGAAATTCTCATGTCGTCGCATACGATGGTAACGGCGGCTATATTGGCAATAGCTCTAGTCAAGATAGAATCGTTCACGGCAAGAGTTATGAGCAAATGGGCGGTCTATATCCTGTCTCAATTATTCGTACATCGCAGATATAATACGCAAATTCCTCTTGACTTTTGCAATTGCATAAGTTATACTATAAGCACAGTAAGGAGGCACCTTACAAGTTGGCGAGGCGAGCGCAGAAGGGAGGAAGTTATGGACGACATGGGAATGACAGATAAGCAATTTGCCGCGTTTCTCCGTTTCGTTATCAGCGACTTGAAGAAGCTGAAAGAACAGCTTGAAGCGGCTCAGACAGAGGAAGCAAAGAAAGAGCTGATACAGCTCATCGAAAAACTGCAAACATCTCTTGAGGGATAACTAAGCAGAGCAAAAGGAAAGCAGGGCGGAACTTGCCACCGCCCTGTAATATCTTTGTTTTAGGCAAGAAAAAGGAGGCGGCGCATATAGCTAAGAAGATGGGCAGACCTACCGACAATCCGCGTACAGAACAAATTAGCGTAAGATTATCAAAGTCAGAGCTTTCGATGCTAGGAATATGCGCTGAACGCCTAAATACAACGAGGGCGAATGTTCTTGTCATGGGTGTCGAAAAGGTTTTTCGTGAATTGAAAAAATAGCGCATTATTAGTGAAGGAACAAAAGCAGAATACTTCTTTCAAAGAGGGGATATGTAGCATGATACATGTTCCCTCTATCTTTTTATATGGGAGAAAAAAAGCATGAAAGAAAATCCATATCAAAATTTACTGGGATTGATGCGAGATGTTTCTATCAACAGTAATTCTCCTGTTCTTGTGATCGGAAAAGTCATTCAAGATTTACCGAATATCAAAATACAGTATAACGGAATTATTCTCGATAAGAATGATCTTTGGATCAATGATTACCTTTTAACGAATCATTCAAGGACGCATAAAGGGCATATCGTATCAGCTACACAGAATCGATCAGGCGGTGGAGGATATGCGGAATTTGCTTCCCATAATCACGATATCCATAATGACTATACAGATAGAGAGACTACGACAGATTCAGACTTAAAAGAAGGTTTCTATGTCGCTATGTATCCTATTCAAGATTCTACGGATAAGACGAAACAGAAGTATGTCGTTCTATGTCATATCTCTAAGGGTTGGGAATTATGATTCAATATCTAAAATGATTATTAGGACTAAAGTAGTGATAGTTGAGACATATATATATCTATATATAGAGAAAGATAATATATTTTTTTGTGAGGAGTAAAATTGAATCCTTTTATTGAAATGAAATCGGATGAAATAAATACGGAAGACACATTACCTATCTTAAAGGAATACGCATGGGATTTTTTACATGATAAATTCTTATACAAGACAGACGGTACAATTCAAATCGTACAGGAAAATGAAGCATTGAAAGTTTGGATATATAAAGCACTAAAAACGGAACGATATAGACATGAAGCCTATTTACACGGGATTTATAATACAGATTCTTCTTATGGCGTAGAATTAGAGAGATATATTGGCGCGTATCCAAATAATAAAAGAACGGCGACATTGATCGAGCAGAGAATAAGAGAATGCCTTTCCGTCAATCCGTATATTAAATCTATAAACTACATAAAAATTAAAGACATGAGGAAAGAATATCTCATTATCGAAATAGGCTTAGTTTCGATTTATGGAAAACTTGAATTTGTTTACGAGGTGAAATAATGGCTTTTGAAATGCAGCATAAAGACGATATTCAACAGCGCATGAAAGAGCGTTTCGCGAAGATATCGGACAAGGCAGATTATGAAGGAAGCTTTTCAAGAGACATCATAAACGCCAATAGCATAGAGTTTGAAAATGTTTATGCTGAAATGTCTCTTATCATAGAAGCCGCATTCGCTTCCTCTTCATGGGGCGAGTATTTAACGGCAAGATGCGCCGAGTTTGGCGTAGATCGTAAACCTTCGGTAAAAGCGAAAGGCGAAGTGACATTTACGGGCGGGCAGGGTGTTTTTGTTCCGGCGCATTCTCTTGTATCGGTTAAGAATGGCGCACAATTTACGACGGACAATGACATTGTTTTAGATGCAGACGGAAAAGGTACGGTCAAAATTACCTGTTCCGAAGAAGGCGTAAAGGGAAACGTCCAAGCACACACGATTACGAACTTGCCTGTATCGATCTCGGGTGTTACGTCGATAGATAACGAGAAACCTACGCAGGACGGAGCCGATGAAGAAACGGACGCTGAATTACTGAAACGGTACTCCGTTATCGTGCGAACTCCGGCTACATCGGGAAATAAATATCACTATTATAATTGGGCGATGAGTATCCCGGGCGTTGGTGGGTGTCGCGTCGTTCCTTTATGGAGGGGCGCAGGAACGGTCAAGATTATTATCGTAAATGCCGAGATGCAGAGCGCGGGAAATGATCTCGTAAAAGCCGTCAAAGATTACATTGAATCTGTTCGCCCGATTGGCGCGGATGTGACAGTCGTATCACCGGCACCGAAAAAGATCAATATCGCGGTCGATGTACTCGGCAAAGTCGATAAGACGGAATTTAAAATATCGGTAAACAAATACATATCTTCCAAGAATTTGAATATGCGTTATATCTCGGCCGCTCAGATCGGTAAATTACTGATGGAACAGAATATTACGGATTATCGCAATTTAAAGCTCAATGGAGCAGACAAAGTGACGGCGACAGATTCGGAGCTACTCAGTGTCGGTGATGTCCAAGTTCAAGAATTTACGTTATTCGATTAGGTGAAATCACATGTTCATTAGAGAAGAAGATATAAACCTCGCGGAATATTTGCCAGTATTTATATCACAAGACAAAGAGATCCAAACGCTGCTTTCCGTTGAATCAAAAGAGCATGATCGACAGAGAAAACTTTTGATAGAAATTCTAAAACAGTTCTTCGTACATTCGGCTACATGGGGACTAGATGCATGGGAAAAAGTTTTCGCGATATATAGCAAGCCTAATGAAAGTTATGAATTACGCCGCGCGAAGATATACGCGAAATTACGTTCTAAACAAATATCGACGGTGCAATTTTTAAAGCAGTTGGCGAGCAAGTTCTTTCCTGAACAAGCAAAAGTAGAGATAAAAGAAAGAAATCCGAAAAACCTGTTTTATCTTATCGCGAATTATACGGCGCTAGATAACGATTATTTTGCCTTACGTGATGCGATCGAGACTTATAAGCCGGCTCATCTGGCTATGATTATTCAGCATTATCTCGATGGTATGGGCGGCTTTCGTTTGGGCGGCATGATTCAACAGGCAAACGTGATTCATATTTTACAGGATGGAGCACAGAGCAATTATAATGGGGAACTCGGACTAAAATAAATGAGGTGCAATATATGGCGAAATACTCGAATATAAAATTGACACAGAAGGGGCTAGATATGGCGATCAATGCCGATAAGTCTAAAAAACTGATTTATACGCATATCGGCATCGGAGATGGAAAGTTAGCGGATTCAGAAGATGTATTGACTTTGACAGATATGAAGTCGAGAAAGATTTTCGCCGATATTTCTGACATAAATAATGATTCAAAGAATCAAGTGACGTTAGAAACCATCGTTTCAAATAAAGTAGTGACACAAGGATTCTATGCTCGTGAAATAGGTATCTATGCAAAATTAGGCGAAAGCGGCGCAGAAGTCTTATATGCTTATGCCAATGCGGGCGATGAAGCTGATTATATGCCGTCCAAGGAGCAGCCAATCGATGAACTTAAGTTAAAAATAACGCTTATTGTCGGTAATGTTGATAATGTAGCGGCAATCGTCAATTCCAGTATTATCTTTATTACGCTTGCTGACTGTAGAAGAGAAATCCAAAGACATAATGTCGATCCTCTCGCTCACGGCGATTTCGCGAGAAAGAAAGACTATTATACGAAACCCGAGATAGATAGCAAGCTGAATACTAAAGCAAATAGAGATCATGGCTTGCATGTTCCTTCGATAGAACAAGCGAATAACACAAGATTCCTTCGTAATGATAATACATGGCAGACGATTACGCCGTATAATATCGGTTCTTATCATAAAAATGAAACATACAATAAAAACGAAATCGAAACTATCGCGGAGCAAAAAGCGAGCACGAAAGTGAGTAAGTCGGGCGATACGATGACCGCAAATCTTAGATTTGAAGGTGCAAATGTAGGGCTAATATCTAATAGCGGCTATATGCAATTTGGCGGTACTGATACAGGAGATGCTATCGCTGGCGGTAACGGCGCAAACATAAATATCGGCTCGTGGAATGGCTTAGGGTTTTACAGTATATATAAGAAACAATACACAGGCACTATGGATTTACGTAACGGAAATTGGCGTACCGTCGGCGCAATGATTGCCGCTACGTTTTACACTAATGACTGGTATAGAGCCAACGGAGACGGCGGTATTCACTGGCAAAAATACGGCGGCGGTTGGTTTATGCAAGATAGTACATGGATTCGCGCATATGGAAACAAGAGCATATTCACGGCAGGAAAGATGAAAGCTGATGGAGGATTTGAAGGTAAGGCTAGTTCAGCAGGTCGCGCCGATTCATCGGTTGTATCAGATAGAACCGTACGCGTAGAAAACGACAATACGAATATGCGTTTCCATTGGAATGGTCAAGGCGGCCAACCCACATGGCTATGGGGCGGAAATAATCCGGGCGATATGTACGTCTATAATCCGTCTAATTTTACGGTAGCAAACGCCAAAAACTTTGATGGGCGCTCACTACAAAACATCCTAGGTTTAATTGATGCCGCAAATACGGGCGCAGTAGAAGCGCGACTAGAAGAAAATGGTTATCTAAAAATTCGCAACGGGTTTATGTTGCAATGGGGCGTTCTGAAGAATATAAAGATAGACCAAAACAACCGAGATGTGTCTTTTGTAAAACGTTTTAACAAATGTTTTAATGTGTTATTAACAATATCGCAAGATACGTTTGTTAGTGGGGCAAACTGTGCGTACGTAAAACGTGGCAGTATTACGCAAAATGGATTTACTGTAATACCCGACTATTCTATTGAGATTTTAGATGCAGACATTTTCTATATTGCAATAGGTGTATAGCTATGTGTATGTATTTTTTAATCCGTAACGGCTACTGCGTCGGCGTTAGTGAAAATCTGCGAGAGTTAGAACAGATAAAGCGTGAAGGTGACATGGTAACACAAACACAAGAAGAAAAATGCGCCGATGAAATATTTACGCTCGACGAAGAGGGCAATTTAATAAAGAGGTGAAGATCGAAATATGGAAATAACAGTAATAGGAACGATCGTCGGGAGTTTTATCGCTATATTCACATTCTTCTATAAGTTAATTATCCATCCGCTCTCCGAAGCGATAAAGGAATTGAAGAATATGCTGCGAGAAATCAAAGATGATATAAAAAGAGAAAATGAACGAAGAAGCAGCATAGAAATCCGTTTATCCATCCTAGAAGAAAAGATCGAGCATTTAGGAAGGGCTTAATATGAAAGACTGGATTCAGCATATATCGGTAAATGGAATTGTCGCCGTTAGTCTTTGTGCCTCGTTACTCTCTTGTTTAATGTTGGGGCAAACGGAATTAGCGCAAAACTTATCAGCCGGCTTATTAGGGTTTCTGTCAAGATCGGCTATTAAATAGAAAGGAATTTTTAACATGGAAAGAGCTTATATCAAGAATCTGGGCTTAGATTATGACTACGATCTTTTAGATACACGCAAAAAGACGGATGCTATCGTTCTTCATCATACGGGAAACCCTACGGACGATGATCTTTCAGCAAATGAAATCAATCGTTCTCATCAAGCGCAGGGGTGGACGTGTATCGGCTATCATTACGTCATACGTAAAGACGGTACAATAGAAGAAGGGCGGCCGCATTGGACGGTCGGCGCTCATGCTTACGGCGAGAACTCTCATACGATCGGCATTCACTTTAGCGGCAATTTCGAGATCGGGGAGCCGACGGCTGCACAGATTGAATCGGCGGCGATGCTTCTCGCTAACCTTTGTACTGATTACGGGCTGCCGATTGACCGCGATCATATTTTAGGGCACCGTGAACTTATGCCGACAGATTGCCCGGGTGAGAATCTTTTTAGTCAGATAGATATAATAGTAGGAAAGGCGAATTTCTACGCCGGTAATTAAAGGAGCAAGATAATATGTCAAAGTGGACGGATTTTAGAGATGAAGTTATTAAGGCGACTAAGTTAGACAATATCGCGGAACAGACAAAGCAGAACGTCATGAACGCTATCGCAAACGACGGTATACCGTTCGTAGAAGCGACGGCACAGGCATTCACGGCGAAGCTGCAAGAGCAGTCTGAAACCGAAACGGGATGGAATATGATTCGCGATAGGTACGTCATTCCGATGGCATTCAGCATCGGTTTATTCGCGGTCAAGAATATAATCGAGATTACGACGAAGAATATGAAGTAAGGAGAGCGGGCATTTACACCCGTTTTCCTTACAGTTATTAACATAAATTTACATAATATGTAAAATATCTCCTATCGTTGCAATTTTTGTCGTCATGAATGTCCGTAAACTCAATGTTGCCAAGGATTCAAGGGCATTTTTCAGGTTGCATTTTTTGTCGTCGAGACTAAAAATATGGTAATAAATAGAAATTTCGTCAATCGAGATAATATCACCTGAGAGATAAAAAGCAGATTTCAGGCTAAAAATTTTTCTGATGTTTTTAATTTATCGTTCGGTAAAATTCGCGCTAAAATCACCGTTGTATTTTATGTCGTTATGGGGTGCGGAAAGTGCGGATACGCTCTACAATTAGTGTTGCTTTTTAGGTTGCAATTTTTGTCGTGAGAGGGTATAATGAGCATGTTCGATGTTCTCTAAACGGCGTTCAAAAAAGTTGTAAAAATCCTTGTGTTTATGCGGTCTACGTGCTATACTAACGATTGTTGTCGATTTGCTGATGTAGCTCAGTCGGCAGAGCGTATCCTTGGTAAGGATAAGGTCACCGGTTCAATCCCGGTCATCAGCTCCATCATGATAAGGCGGCATAGCTCAGTTGGCTAGAGCATGCGGTTCATACCCGCAGTGTCCGGAGTTCGAATCTCTGTGCCGCCACCATTTTCAAGCCCCGCGAGGGGTTTTTGTTATATTTGGAGAGAAGCTCTGGGATTTTTCCCTGCATATTGTTGACACTCGATGTTAAGTGTGATACAGTATGTTAGTACTTTTATGGAAGGAGTGCTGAAACATGCGCAATGCCGTTACGTTGGCCTGCACGGTTTGCAAGAACCGCAACTATCAGACCAACAAGAACAAGAAGAATGATCCCGATCGGCTTGAGTTCAACAAGTATTGCAAGTTCTGCAAGAAGCATACGCCGCATAAGGAAACGAAGTAAGCCCTGCGGCTTGCAGCAATATGATACGGGGTGTGAGTGCTTTGGCGGATGAAAGATCGTCAGCGCCGCAGTCTTCTTCGAGCGGTTTCAACCTCTTCCGCTTCTTGGGCGAGGTCAAGGCGGAGATGAAGAAGGTGACATGGCCGACCCACAGGGAGCTGGTGACGTATACCGGCGTCGTGGGAGTGGCGGTCGTTGTTGTCTGTGCGCTGATCTGGGTATGCGATACGTTTTTTGCGAGGCTGTTTCAACTTATTCTGCAATAGAAGGCTGGAGGCGCGATGGAATCTGAGAAGAAATGGTATGTGATCCATACCTATTCCGGATATGAGAACAAGGTCAAGGCGAATCTTGAGTCCCGCGTCCATACCATGGGGATGGAGGACAATATCTTCAACGTCATCGTCCCGATGGAGGAAGAGGCTGAAATCAAGGACGGCAAGAAGAAGCTCGTCAAGAAGAAGGTCTTCCCCGGCTACGCCTTGGTCGAGATGATCGTCAACGATCGCTCGTGGTACGTCGTGCGCAATACGCCGGGCGTCACGGGATTCGTCGGCTCGGGAACGAAGCCGATTCCGCTGTCGGAAGCAGAAGTGAAGCATATCTTGAAATCGACGGGGGCGGAGGAAGTAAAGCCCGTCGTCAACATCGATCTCGAAGTCGGGCAAGCCGTCCATATCAATTCGGGAGCTTTCGAGAATTTCGCCGCGACGGTGGCGGAGGTCTTTCCCGAAAAGGGAACGGTCAAGGTGCTCGTCGATATGTTCGGGCGTGAGACTCCGGTCGATCTTTCGTACAGGCAGATCGAAAAAATCTAGTTCGCGCCTGGCGTTGTTGGTGCAGGGCGCGGCACAAGCCCCTTTTAAGGAGGTGTTAAAAGTATGGCAAAGAAGGTCGCAAAGCTCGTCAAGCTGCAGGTTGTTGCCGGCAAGGCAAGCCCGGCTCCTCCGGTAGGCCCGGCGCTCGGTCAGGCAGGCGTCAACATCATGGCTTTCGTCAAGGAGTTCAATGAGAGAACGGCCAAACAGGCTGGTCTTGTCATTCCGGTCGAAATCACGGTCTTCGAGGATCGTTCGTTTACGTTCATCACGAAGACGCCGCCCGCCGCAATTCTTTTGAAGAAAGCCGCCGGCATTGAAAAAGCCTCCGGCGAGCCGAACAAGACGAAAGTCGCCAAGGTGCCGCGCGCGAAAGCGCAGGAGATCGCACAGTCGAAGATGCAGGATCTCAATGCGGCAGACCTCGAAGCTGCTACGCGCATGATCGAGGGAACGGCTCGCAGCATGGGCATCGAAATCGTCGATTGATTCGAGGCGCTCATGCTCGTGGCAGGTAAAATCCGCTATGACCACGAAAGGGGAATTTTTGAATGGCAAAACATGGCAAGAAATACCAGGATGCCGCGAAGCTTCTGGAGGCCGGAAAGCTCTACAGCGTCGCTGAGGCCATGGAACTTGTGAAGAAGACTGCGACGGCGAAGTTCGATGAGACGATCGAGCTGCATGTCCGTCTCGGCGTCGATCCGAAGTACGCCGATCAGCAGGTTCGCGGCGCGATGGTGCTGCCGCACGGCACGGGCAAGGCGAAGAAGGTTCTCGTCTTTGCCAAGGGCGAGAAGGTCAAAGAGGCTGAGGATGCGGGCGCCGACTATGTCGGTTCCGACGAGATCGTCACGAAGATTCAGGGCGGCTGGTTTGACTTCGATGTCGCCGTCGCTACGCCCGACATGATGGGCACGGTCGGCCGTCTCGGCAAGGTCTTGGGTCCTCGCGGCCTCATGCCGAACCCGAAGCTCGGCACGGTCACGATGGATCTCGTGAAGGCAATCAATGAGATCAAGGCCGGCAAGGTCGAGTACCGCACGGACAAGGCCGGCAACGTCCACGTGCCGATCGGCAAGGCTTCGTTCGACGTTGAGAAGCTCCAGGCGAACTATCAGGCGCTCGTCGACACGCTCGTGCGCGTTCGTCCGGCAGCGGCGAAGGGGCAGTACATCCGTGCAATCACGGTCAGCTCCACGATGGGTCCCGGCGTTCCGATCGCTACGCTTGCCTGATTCGACAACTGCATAGAGTGACTGTAGACAGCAGGTATGGATCTTCCATCTAACGAGCAAATTGCTCGCCCGCCGAGGTCGGATTCAGGCGCATTGCTTCAAAAGATGCGGCTTCCGGCATACAGTTGGGAGCCGTTTTATTTTGTTTGAATTTCATTGAGAGGGGGTGCAAGAATGAATGCAAAGGTAAATGCAAAGAAGGAAGCGGTCGTCGCCGAGCTGAAGGAAAGGCTTCAGACAGCGAAGGGCGCCGTTTTTACGAGCTACAAAGGCTTGACGGTGGCGCAGGACACGGCGCTCCGCCGCGCACTGCGTGAGGCGGGCGTTTCGTACCATGTCGTCAAGAACACGATGACGCGCATCGCTGCGAAGGAACTCGGTCTCGACGAACTTTGCGATCACTTGGAGGGGACGACGGCTCTCGCCGTTTCCGCAGACGACGCTGTGGCGCCGGCCAAGGTCATCTGCGAGTTCATGAAGAAGAACAAGCTCGACGACGCCGGCATCCTGACGCTCAAGGCAGGTCTTCTCGACGGCCGCGTCATCGACATCGCCGAAGTCAAGGCTTTGGCGGCTCTGCCGTCGCGCGAGGTTCTTCTCGCAAAGCTTTTGGGCAGCATGCAGTCTCCGCTTGCGGGTACGGTCAACGTGCTCCAGGGAGTCATCCGCAATGCGGTCTATGTGCTTGAGGCGATCCGCAAGCAAAAGGAGGAGCAGGCTTCCGCCTGAGCCTTGTGCCGTGCATCGGTCGGCTGAATGTCCGCCGCTTGCAGGCTGAATACATTTTGAAGAAAACAATTTTATGGAGGTACAATCATGACTAAAGAAGAAATCATGCAGGCCATTGAGGGCATGACCGTCCTCGAACTTTCTGAACTCGTCAAGGCTATGGAAGAGAAGTTTGGCGTCAGCGCCGCGGCTCCGGTCGCTGTTGCTGCTGCCGGCGCTGCCCCGGCTGCTGCGGGCGGCGAGGAGAAGACCGAATTCACGGTCGTACTCGCTGCGGTAGGCGACAAGAAGATCAACGTCATCAAGGCTGTCCGCGAAGCTACGGGTCTCGGCCTGAAGGAAGCGAAGGAACTCGTTGACGGCGCTCCTGCTCCGATCAAGGAGAACATCGCGAAGGCAGAGGCAGACGAGCTCAAGAAGAAGCTCGAAGAGGCCGGCGCAACGGTCGAGCTCAAGTAATTTGGGCGCAGCAGAAGCTGCATAAGAAACCGCCCTTGCAAGTCGATTTTCGACTGCAAGGGCGGTTTTTGCAATGTGCTTCCTGACGACTTCGTTTTAGCAGCCTTTCCTTAGAAATATGAATCATATTCATATTAAATTCTCTAGTGAAGACTCTGGACTTTTCTTCATATTATGCTATAATAAAAATGATATTTATTATCTTTAATTTGCAAGAAAAAGGAGGAGAACTTCCAATGGAAATGTGTATGAGGAGAAATGCTAAGCATGCCCTTGGGCTGGCTGTCGCACTGCATTTGATGCTGCCTGCTTGTGTTGCGCAAGCGGATGAAAGTGCGGGGGGGGTACACAGTTTCAAACCGAATCGGTAAACGTCGAAGCTGATGCGGCGAAAGAAGAGGCGAAATACGAATCGCAGTCTACGACGATCATTACGGCAGACGATATTGCGAAGAAGCAGGCGAAGTCGGTCGAGGACATCATCTTCAGCGAGGTCGGCGTGACGCGCACGGTCGATGCGATGGGGAATGTCGGCGTGTCGATTCGCGGAGCGGAGCCGCGGCATACCTTGATCATGGTCGATGGACATCCTGTCCTCGGGGATGTGGCGAAGTATCGCGGCGCAGGCGACGAGGTGATGCGGCTTGGCGCGGAGAATATCGAGCGCATCGAAATCATTCGCGGAGCGGCGAGCGCGAAGTACGGCGCCGATGCGATCGGCGGCGTCATCAATATCATCACGAAGACCGCAGGCAAAAAGGCTGCAGTTGCGCTCAATGTGGAAGGTCTGCGCGCGCAGGACGGCAAGGAAAATACGCCGTTCAGCAATTTCTTCCTGCGTGCCGATGCGGGGGCGATGGGCAAACTGCGCCTTGCCGCATGGGGCAGCAAGCGTGACGTCCTGCCGATCTATGCGGCGAAGGATACTTCGTCGAGTTGGAATTCGGACTTTCGCTCGTCGCTGCGCTACTTTGGAAGTATCAAGAATGTCGGCATTCAAGGGGAGTATGACCTTGGCAGGCAGCAAACGCTCCAATTTTCTCTGGGCAAAGAGATAGAAGATATGAAGAAGAACGTCAAATATAGCAATGAAGACGAAGAACCGGAGCAGCATCTGCGTCGAGAGATCAAACGCGATACCTATAACCTCTCCTATCGTGGGAGAACGGGAAAATACGACTGGGTCGTAGACTACAATTATGGAAAACGGCAGGAGAATGACATCGGTATTTTATCCTTGGCGAAAAATACGCAGTATACGGGATATAATATGTTGTTCACCCTCAATGACGTTGCGCATCAGCAGTGGCATTTGAATACGAAGATCAATGCCGCGGTCAATGCAGATCATTTCCTGACCTTTGGATTCGGCTACTCCGATGAAGATGGAGAGGGATCCCGTATTCAAAATGCCCCTGAATCGTATAAGAAAAAAATTCGACCGGACGATTATGATTCCAATTTGTGGCATCAAAGCCTGCCAGGAACCGCGTATATTTCACCGGAAGGAAAATCCTTCGTACACGATTATAAATTCAACCGAGATGCAAACGGCAATGTGCACTGGGATGAGGCGTATGAATATCGCGGTACGGCGGATTTGGACAATTACAAAGAGCCGCAGCCAAGCGATATACTCAAGCCGAACAATCACATCACGGTCATCGATAAAGCGACGGGGAAAGAAATCGCCGATCCTTTGACGACACTGGGCGCCGGCACTGTATATTACGCCTATAAATTCGGGGATAATCCGATGATTCCGTACCTTGCCCGCATTAACGGCTTGGGATATAAGGAAGAATACAATGCCCGTCAGAACACCTTGACGATCGGCAAGGCGCACATCCAGAAATGGCATGCGTATCTGATGGATACATGGCAATACGATAAAGACACGATTTTTACGCCTGTCGTCCGTTTGGATCACAGCAGTCTCTTTGGCAGTCATGTCACGGCAGGCATCGGCATGACGCACAATGTCGGAGGAAATTCCCATCGCCGCTTCAAGATGAATGTAGGGACAGGGTATGCGGAGCCGGGCATGGGCGAGCTTTACTACAACTGGGAGATGTATCCGGCGATGAGCGAACACGCGCCGGGCTGGTATTGGGTCGGCAACGCGCAGCTCAAGCCGGAGAAGTCCGTCAATCTTTCGCTGTCCCTGGAAGGGGAAACGAAGAACAGCTTTGCACGCGTGAGCATCTTCCACAATCGCATCAAGGATTATCTGACGCATTATTTCAGCGGGAATTATCTGTATCTGCGGACGAAAGCCCCGACAACGCCCGGAGGCATCGGCGATCCCGATCCCAGCTCGCGCGATCGGCTCTATTCTTTCCGCAATCTGGGCAACGTTGCGATCACAGGGCTGGAGGCGGAGCTAGATCATACGTTCAGCAGCCATTGGTCGGCAAAAATCGGCTATACGTATCTGCACGCGATCAACAAGGACGCCGAGGAGAACCACATGCCGCGCGAACTTCTCGATCGTCCGCGCCATAAGATCGATTTCGGCATCCGCTATATGGATGAGAAGACCGGCTGGAGCGGTTCGCTTTGGGCGGATTACTACCTGAACATGCTCGACAGCAATTCTGTGGACATGTCCAAGCAGGCGGAAGCCAAGCACGCTGCAGATTATAAGCGCAAAAGCTTTGGCATCTGGAATCTCATGGTGCAGAAGAAGTTCGGCGAAGACGCTATGGCGTATATCGGCGTGGACAATCTCTTCGCGAAGCGCGACGATGATCGTGCGTTTCAAGGACGCGTCTATCGTCTGGGCATGAACTTTTCCTTTGACAGCGCGGGCAGTTCTGCCGCACGCATGGGGACGGGGCTGCTTTCTTCTTCGTATCGCTCCGATTGGTTTATTCAGCGCGATACGGAAACGCTGCGTCCGGGAGAGTTCCGCGTTTCCGGCGATTACCGATTGCGGCAGGACAGTCATACGGGCGAAGCGCGAAGCGGCGTACGCGTCACGGACAAGCGGGATGTCGGCGATGCGCAGAAGAATCTTGAGGACAATCCTGCACATGGCTATGCGCAGCGCCTGCGCGTGCGTGCGGATGCAGGGCTTGGCGAGCATACGTCAGCGACGGTTACTGCCAGCGCGGCGGGCGGCATGGACGGGCAGGAGGACATCGCTCCGAGCCAAGGGCTGAATGAGGCGCGTATCGAGCGTGCAGAGCTGCGTCACGAAGCAGGGGACGTGGATGTTTCGCTCGGTCGGCTGGAGGAGCGCATCGGTCTTACGGGGTATTTCTTCGGGAAGGACTACGACGGGGCGCGCGCCGTCTGGACGAGCGATCGTACGCAGGTGCGTGTAGGCGTTGGCGATTTCTCGCATACGACGGGTATCCAGGATACGGCGTACACGAAGCTCTCGCCGATGGCGTTCCTGCGCAGCGCGACGAAGGACGAGCTGCTTGGCTGGGTGGCCGAAGATGCGGCGGGGGATGAGGTATTCGATCGCATTCCTGCCCCTAATCTGCCCAAAATGAACTATCATCAGAAGTTCCTCGACGCCCAGCAGCGGGACAAAGCGGCGGGCGGCGGCAGCGTCGAGCATCGCATGAAGGTCCTGCGTGAGTTCTATACGCTGCTGAAGGAAATCGATCCGTCCGTTACGGAAAGTGTACAAACATTTAGCCTGCATTCGGGGCTTTTCCTAAGAAACGGCAGCGACGTAAGCAGCGTCGCGATGGATAAGTTCGATCCGACCAAGGATCTCGATAGCTATTTTAGCAGTGCGGAATACCTCAATAGGGTAAAGAAAGCGATGGCGGAGTATGGCGGCGTTCTCTATTTGCAGGACGGCAGGGATACGCCCGTTCATGAGGCGGATCTTACGCCGGAGAATTTTCGCCGCTGGTTCGCCGACTATGGCCTGAGCAACGGCGATCCGAATAATTTGTCAAAAAGGGATAACGTTCACACGACGATCGGGAGTATGCTCTTCCAGTTATCAACATCGTGGGATCCGGATGGCGTATCGTATCTGCCGCTCTCCAAGGGACCGAAAGTGATTCCTGTCCCCGACGGACAGCTCCTCATGCGCGATACGACGCCTGCCGTCAAGACGGCGGGATATGTGCAGGTCAAGCATCTTCTGACGGACGATCTCGGGGTGCAGGCGCACTATATGAAGTCTTTGCAGGATTCGGCTTACGGCGGGAAAATTGCCTCGGTGTTCGGTCTCGGCGCGAGCCTGCGCCTGGGGGCGATGGCGAAGCTCTCCTATGAATGGGGGCAGAACTCCTCGGGCTTTGCGAAGGGGCTGAACGGCGGCGCGACGCCTGCCTATCATGTGCTGCGTCTCGACTATGGGATGCCCGACAGCTGGCAGAAGGGGAGTTGGAACGCATTTTTCGACTACAAGCGTTTCGCGCATGGCTCCTTCCTCGGCGGCAACGGCACGGAATCCCTGCCCGATCGCTACATCGACGGCATCCGGAGCTTTACGCTCGGTGCGGGCTATGTCCCCATCGACAATCTGCGCGTTGACTTCTTCTATACGTTCGATGCCAAGGGAACGGCGAAGCGAGCCACGCTCTTTGGCAGCGAGGATTTCAAGCTCGGCGATTATGCGCGTGTGCAGCTCACGTATCGTTTCTAGGGATATGCGGTTTCTCGTGCGGAAAATATGAATAGGAAGAGCTGACGCGCATCCAATTTGTGCGACAGCAGATAAGAGGGGCTGTGCAGTCGTCGAATTCGACTTGTGCACAGCCCCTCTTTTTGCTTATGTGCATTTCTTTTGCGCTTACGTTTCCTGCTGCAGCGTAAGCGGATGTTCGCTTTCTCTTTGTGCCGTCTTTCGCTTGCCGTTCCAACTATATTGGATTGTCAGCACGGTGAGCGCGGCGATGAACATGAAGAGCGCCATGAGGAAGTAGCCCGTGTCGAAGGAGCCTGTCTCCGTCTTGAGCCAGCCCATCATGTAGGGGCCGACCCAGCCGCCGAGGTTGCCGCAGGAGTTGATGAGGGCGACGCTGCCGGCGGCGGCGGAGCCGGAGAGGAAGCTTGTCGGGATCGTCCACCAGACGCCCATGGCGGCGTAGATGCCGATGGCGGACAGGCAGACGAGGAAGAGCGCCGTATACATGTTATCGGCAAAGGGGCTGAGCCCGAGGCCGACGGCGCCGACGAAGAGAGCGCCCGCGACGTGCCAGACCTTGTCCCCCGTCTTCGTCGAGGTCTTGCCGATGATGACCTGCACGAGGAGCGCCGCCGTCATCGGAATGGCGATGGCGCCGCCGAGGAATCCGGTCGACCAGCCCGAAAGCCCCTTGAGCACCGTCGGCATCCAGAAGTTGAAGCCCCAGAAGCCGATGACCCACATGAAATAGATGAAGCAGAGCTTCAAGACCTTGGGATCGGAGAAAGCCTGAAAGATCGTGTACTTCTTGACGCTTTGCATACGCGCCTGCTCTTCTTCGTACTGGCGGTTCAAGTATTCCTTTTCTTCTGCGCTGAGCCAGGAAACCTGGTCGGGCTTGTCCTTGACGAAGTAGAAGAAAAATACGGCGAAGAGGAGGGCGGGCACTGCCTCCAAGATGAACAGTTCCTGCCAGCCGTGCATGCCGAAGAAGGATGTTTGCAGCAGGAATCCCGCGAGCGGTGCGCCGACGATCGTTGAGATGAGAAGTGACGTCAGCATGAGGGAATTGGCGCGCGCGCTCTCCCTTTCGGAAAACCAACGCGCGAAGAGCACGGAGTAGATGACGGGGTAAAGGCTCGCTTCCGAGGCGCCGAGCAGGAAGCGGCAAAGGTAGAACTCCGTCTGCGTCTGCATGAATGCCATGAAGATGCAGACAAGCCCCCATGTGAACATGATGCGTGCGATCCACTTCGCGGCGGAAAAGCGGGCGGCGATGAGTGCGCCGGGGATTTCCAGGAGCAGATAGCCCATGAAGAAGATGCCCGCGCCTGCGCCGAAGATTTCGGGCGTGATCCAGTCGAGATCCTGCGTCATCGTCAGCGCTGCATAGGCGATGTTCACGCGGTCGATGCAGGCGATGATGGACACGAGGAAGACGGGCAGGATGATGCGCAGGTCGCGCTTTCTCCGGAGATGGGTGAGATCCAAGGTTTGCATGATGATTCCTCCTAAAAATGGTGCATAATAAAAAACTCCGCCCCTCGAAAGGGACGGAGGATTATCCGCGGTACCACCCAGATTCCCGCATGAAGCGGGCGCTTGCCGCGTACAGTCATACGCGCTTCCTCTAACGCGGAAGGGACGGCTCGGCCTACTCGATTTCAGCTTTGCTTCTCGGGGAGGATTTTCTTCGCGTGGCTGTCTGCCGCTTTTCAGCACAGGAGCGGCTCTCTGTAAGACAGCGTATCACGAATACTCTTTCCCGTCATAGAATTTGTATATTCGTATCGTGGCTTGTTAAGTTGTAACCCCGATGAAGCATAATATACTCCTTGCGAAGAAAGTTGTCAAGCGTTCGGAGGAAATTTATTTTCGCTTGGTCGATCGGGCTGATTTTGCTATGAAAATCCAAGAGGTCAAGCCCGAAGGGCGCAGAACGATTGGCTTTTCCATGTAAGGGCGGCGCACAATGTCCAAAAAGTGGACGTTTGTGCGTGTAGTTTGCTATACTAAAAGGGAAGTTCTGACTTTATCGGTGCGTCCTGGAAGGACATGCCGACTGCCGCGCCAGTAAGAAGCGCAGAAGAGAGGGGAAAATTCATGTATTTTCGCACACAGCAGTATTATCGCATCAACCGTCAGCTGAAAAAATCCTATCATGCCTGCATCCGGAACGGCGGCACGCAAGAGGAGGCGCGGGCGATTCGTGAGACGAATGCGCACATCGTCGAACTTTTTGCCCATGGCGGACTCATCAGTCACGAATGGGCGGCGGCTTTGGGGCACAGGCATGGACATGATATGGATTCATAATATGAGAGAATTGTCCCGAATGTGATAAAACCTGATTGACATGGATTGAGGGATATGGTACACTACTTATTTTCTTCCAACTTCTGAAGATTTGTGCTATAATATATGCGGACAGTTTTTTAATTCCATGCGTCTTGCATGGGGAAAGGGCAGGAGGTGCAGCATTGCTTCAGGTTGGTGACACGGTTGTCTATCCGATGCACGGGGCGGGCGTGATTTCCGGCATAGAGGACTACGAAGTGCTCGGCGAGGGCAAGTCCTACTATGTGCTACAGATGCCATTGGGCAACATGAAGGTCATGATACCGACGGACAACGTGGATAATATGGGGCTTCGGGACGTGATTCCCGAAACGCAGGTCGAAGAGGTCAGGGACGTTCTGCAGATGGCGCCCGAGCGTGCGACGGGAAGCTGGAACAAGCGTTTCCATGCGAATCTTGAGCGCATGAAGAGCGGCGATATATGCGATGTGGCGGCTGTCGCACGCAATCTCGTCCTGCAGGATCGCCTGCGCAAGATTTCGAGCGGCGAGAGACGCCTACTGGATCTCGCGCGGCAGATCATCGTCAGCGAACTCGTCTATGCCTGCAGCAAATCGCCCGAGGAAGTCAGATCGTGGATGGATGGCATCCTTGCGGAAAACGATTTTGCCTGATGCTGGCGATCGCCGGGAAGCCCCGCGCGATTCGAGAGTGATTTCTTTTGACAAAGCCGAATAGATTTAGTATGATAAATCTGTTTGGCTTTGTCATTTTCTGTGTATAGGATAGGAGGGATGTTTATTGTTTGAAAAAGTATTGCGCTTCTTCACCACGCTGATTTTCGCCATTTTAGGCGGAGCGCTCATGCAGCTTGCTAGCCCGCTTCTGACAGAGTTTCTAAGCACGGAAGTCCTCAAGATGGATCTCGGACTCTTTGGCTTGACGCTCGCCTCGCTCGTCTGCATCCTCGTCGGCGCCGCCTTGGGCGGGATTTTCGGCTTCATCATGACGCCCCTTTTTGCGGCTACGCTCAAGCGCTTCACCTATTGGGTGGAGATGCAGCTGAACAAGATGCCGATTCATGACGTCATCGCAGGCGCGGCGGGGCTGGCTATCGGACTTATCATTGCAAATTTATTGGGAGCGGCGTTTTCCAAGATTCCGCTCGTCGGTGCGTATTTCCCCGTCGTTTTCAGCATCGTGTTCGGCTATCTCGGCATTCATATCACGATCAAGAAGCGCAAGGAGGTCGGCGAACTTTTCGGCACGCTGCCGAATCTGATCAGCAAGGGCCGCGAGGCGAAGGCGCAGGCGAAGGCCAAGGAGGCGCTGGGGCAGATCGGCAAGGAAAAGAAATCGCCCAAGCTCTACAAGCTGCTCGATACGAGCGTCATCATCGACGGCCGCATTGCCGATATATGCGAGACGGGATTCATCGACGGCGCGCTGCTCATCCCTGAATTCGTCTTGGAAGAGCTGCAGCATATCGCCGATTCCGCAGACGCTTTGAAGCGCGTGCGCGGCAGGCGCGGACTCGACGTTCTGCAGCGCATACGCACGGAATCGAAGATGGAGGTCGAGATCACGAGTCAGGATTTCGACGATATCGCCGAGGTCGACTCGAAGCTCGTGCGCCTCGCTCAGGTCGTGGGCGGCAAGCTCATCACGAACGATTTCAACCTGAACAAGGTTGCAGAGTTGCGCGACGTGCCCGTCCTCAACATCAACGAGCTTTCCAATGCCGTGAAGCCCGTCGTCATTCCGGGCGAGACGATGCGCGTCTCCGTCGTCAAGGAAGGCAAGGAGCCGGGACAGGGCGTCGCCTATCTCGACGACGGCACGATGATCGTCATCGAGAACGGCCGCCGCCATATCAACAATACGATTGAAGTGGAGGTCACGTCGGCGCTGCAGACAGCAGCCGGACGCATGATTTTTGCAAAGCCCAGACATTGGTGAAAGGGAAGCGCCGCCGATAGGTCATGCGACTTATCGGCGGCGCGTTTATAAAGCAGTATATGCAAGGAGGCTTTATGGTTTCCGTGATTTTTCCGGCGGCGGGTGCAGGAAGGCGCATGAAGGCGGGAAAGAACAAGGTGTTCTTGGAGCTTTCTGGCATGCCGATCCTGCTCCGCACGCTGCAGCGGTTTTCCGCCGTGCCTGCGGTCGCCGAATTGATCGTCGTCGTCGCTGAAGATGAAATCGCATCCGTGGAGCAGCTTCTCGCCGGGGTGCGGGGCTTGAAGCCCTGGCACGTCGTCCGAGGCGGCGCCGAGCGCCAGTATTCGATCGCGAACGGCATGGCGCATCTCGCCGCAGATGCCGACATTGTGCTCGTGCACGATGCGGCGAGGCCTTTAGTGAGCCTTGCTGCAATCGAAGCGGTCATCTTTGCGGCGCGTGAGAA
>CAJPRR010000005.1 GCA_905373085.1 uncultured Selenomonas sp. | reverse complement strand
ATTTGTGATAGCTGAGCGTGTAGAAAATGCCGAGCCGTTCTGCGATTGCATCGGCGGAAACGGCCTTCTTCACATAGACGAGGTAGGCGATGGCGAGCGCGAGGAGCGTCAAAACGGTCGAAACGCCGGCGACCGTCGGATCGATCGCGCCCTCGTGCGCGTGCCCGAAGTAGACCCACGAGCCGAAGCCCCACGCATGACCCAGAAAGCCGCTGACGACGGCGAGCGCCGCGAGGATGAGGAGCGGCAAGCGCATCCACCAGCCCGCTTCATGCGCGTGGTACGCCGTGCCCGTACGGCAGTCGCCGAGGAAGGCGACGAAGAGCAGCCGCGCCATGTAGAGCGCCGTCATGAAAGCTGTGACGGTCGCGAGGACGTAGAGCGGCGTCGAGACTTCCGCCGCCGCAAAGAGGATCTCGTCCTTCGAGAAGAAGCCCGCGAAAGGCGGCAGACCAGAGATCGCGAGAACGCCGATCGTCATCACGGCGAACGTCCACGGCATCTTCTTCCAAAGCCCGCCCATGCGGAAGATGTCCGCCTCGTCGGCGAGCGCGTGCATGACGGCGCCCGCCGAGAGGAACAGGAGCGCCTTGAAGAAGGCGTGCGTCATGAGATGGAACATCGAGGCTGTCAGAGAGCCGACGCCGAGCGCGAGCATCATGTAGCCGAGCTGGCTGACCGTCGAATAGGCGAGGATTCGCTTGATCTCGCGCTGCGTCAAGGCGATACTCGCGGCGAAGATCGCCGTAAAACCGCCGACCCAGGCGATCAAATCCATGAGGAAGGGCGAGGCCGCGAAGATGAAGTAGGCGCGCGCGACGAGGTAGACGCCCGCGACGACCATCGTCGCCGCATGAATGAGCGCGGAGACGGGCGTCGGGCCTTCCATCGCGTCGGGCAGCCAGACGTGCAGCGGAAATTGGCCCGATTTTCCAATCGGCCCGATGAAGAGGAGGAAGCCCGCGACGGTCAAGAATACCGTGCCGAGCGTCAAGACCTCAAGCGGCACGAGCATGCGCAGGTTCAGAAAGTCGAGCGTGCCGAAGTGAATCTGCAAGAGCAGGATGCCGAGGAGCAGGCCGAAGTCGCCGACGCGCGTCGTGATGAATGCCTTCTTCGCAGCCTCCCGCGCCGATACGCGCTGATAGTAGAAACCGATCAAAAGGTACGAGCAGAGTCCGACGCCCTCCCAGAAGACGTAGAGCTGCAGGAAGTTCGACGCGAGCACAAGCCCGAGCATCGACGCGACGAAGAGCGAGATGAACGAGAAGAAGCGCCCCATGCCGGGATCGTCCTTCATGTAGCCGACCGAGTAAATCGCGACGCAAAGCGATACCGTCGTGACGACGAAGAGCATCATCGCCGTGATGGGATCGACGAGGACGCCCATCTCCAGGACGAGACTGCCGACCGTCATCCAGACGGTCTTCGCGACGTACGGCGCTTCTACCGTGATCGGCGTGGAGAGAACCTCGGCGATGACGCCGCCCGAGAGCGCGAAGCTCGCGGCGATTGCGGTGACGACGAGCGCCGCCGCAAGGCGCGGCAAAGCACGCAGAAAGCCCGCGAGAACGAAGGCGATTCCCGGCAGGAGCGGTATGAGCCACGCATGGTGCAGGGCGAAAGAGGAAAACATCGTGCCACCTCCTAGCCTTTCATGCGCTGCAGCGCATCGAGCGAAATCGTATGGCGGTCATGGTAGATGCGGAACGCGAGCGCAAGCCCCACGGCGATCTCCGCCGCACCGACCATCAGAGAGAAGACGGCCAGAAGCTGCCCTTCAAGCGCATCGACCGGCAGGAAGCGATTGAAGGCGACGAGATTGAGATTCGCCGCGTTCAGCATCAGCTCGATGCTCATGAGCACGACGATGAGGTTTCTCTTTTGGATAAGCCCGAAAAGACCGATGGAAAAGAGGATTGCCGCCAGTATGAGATAATGCAGGAGACCTACGCTCATTGTCCTTCCTCCTTTGCCAAAACAATCGCGCCGACGAGAGCCGCCAGAAGGAGCGTCGCCGCCAGCTCGAACGTCATCACATACTCGCCGAGCATGAGGTCGGCGAGCTTTTCAATCGAATTGCCGGCAGGCGCTTCCATGACCTCCGCGAACGGCGTCACATAGACCGCCGAGAATACGACGGCGAAAAAGAGCGCGGCAGCGACGGGCGCGGCGAACCATCGCGCATTGTCGGGACTCGTCTCCTCGCCCGGCGTATGGCGCGTGAGCATGACGCCCAAGACGATGAGCACGGCGACGCCGCCCGCGTAGATCATGAGCTGCGCCGCGCCGAGGAAGTCCGCGCCGAGCTGGAAGTAAAGGCACGCGATGCCGATGAACGTGACGGTCAGGAGAAGCGCCGCATGGACGAGCTTCTTCGCAAGCACCACGCCGAGCGCGCCTGCGAGCGTGACGGCCGCCAAGAGATAAAAGGCGCCTGTGTTCAGGAAATCACTCATGCGGCTCGCCCCCTTCCTTCTTTTTCTCCCTTTCCTCCGCCACCGCATCGTACCTCATATCTTCCTTGAAGTACGACGCGATCGCAAAATTCTTATCCCAGGAAATCGCCTTCGGCGGGCAGACCTCGACGCATATACCGCAGTAGATGCAGCGCCCGATGTCGTGCCAGTACTCCGCCATGTGACGCTTCTTCGCCTCGTCCGTCACTATATGAAGGTCGAGCGCCTTGTTCGGGCAGTTCGTCGCGCACAGGCGGCACGAAATGCACTTTTCTGCTTCCATCGCCAGATGTCCGCCGCGAAAGCGCTCGGTCATCGGAATCTTCTCCTCGGGATAGGAAACGGTTTCCTTCTTGCCCCAGAGGTGACCCCAGGTCACGCCGAGGCCCTTGGTCAATCCTTTGCCCCACAAAGTTCCTCACTCCTTTCGCCGAAACGCTTCCTAAAACATCTGCCAGAGCATCATGCCGATGCCCGTCAAGAGGACGTTGAGCATCGCCACGGGCAGGAGGAGCTTCCAGCCGAAGGCGATCTGATGGTCGATGCGAAAGCGCGGGAACGTCCAGCCGACCCATTGGAAGATGACGACCATGACGAACGCCTTGAGGAAGAACCAGAAGATGCCTGGCAGAAAAGCCGGCCCCTGCCAGCCGCCCAAGAAGAGCGTCGTCACGAGAATCGCGATGGAAAGGAGGTTCGCGAACTCCGCGAGGAAAAAGAGCGCCCAGCGCATGCCGCTGTACTCCGTGAAGGGGCCGGCGATGATCTCCGACTCGCCCTCCAAGAGATTGAACGGCGGACGATTGCTCTCCGCGATCATGCAGATGAAGACGATGAGGAACGCGAGCGGCTGCTTGAAGATGTACCAGCAATCCGCCTGCGCTTCGACGATGCGGCTCATGTCCAAGGAGCCTGCGAGCATGACGACGCCCATGAGAGCGAAGCCGAGCGGCAGTTCATACGTCAGAAGCTGCGCGACGGCACGCATCGAGCCGATGAGTCCATACTTGCTGTTCGACGCGAAGCCGCCCATGAAGAACGGCAGAACCGCCTGCGCCGAGATGGCGAGCAGGAGGAACAGCCCGATGTTCACATCGGCGAAGACGACGCCCGCATCGAACGGATAGAAAGCGTAAAGGAGAGCCGCCGGCACGAAGACGAGGATCGGCGACAAGCTCCAGACGATGCGGTCGGCGCCGTCCGGCATGATGTCCTCCTTGCTGAGGAGCTTCATGGCGTCCGCCACGGGCTGCAGGAGTCCTCCCGGCCCCACGCGGTTCGGCCCCAAGCGCACCTGGATGAAGGCGCAGACCTTGCGCTCGCCGAAGGTGAAGACGAGAGCCGCATTCATGACGACCATCAAGAGAACGGCGATGCCGAGAAACGTCATGACGACCTCGGCGAGAAAAGCGTCGCCGAGCGCCCCCGTCAGGAAGATCCGCAGTTCGTTGATATAGGAATAGACGATGCCCGTTTCCATCATTGCACCCCCTAACAGTCGACCTCGCCCATCAGCGGGTCGAGCGTCGAATAGACGACAACGGAGTCGGCGACAAGCGTGCCGCGGCACAGGGGATCGAGCGCCTGCAGGTTCACGAAGGACGGCCGGCGGATGTGCACGCGGTAAGGCTTCGCTGTGCCGTCGCTCACGATGTAAAAGCCCAGCTCGCCGCGCGTATTCTCGACGCGGTGGTAAACCGATCCCTTCGGTGGGCGAAGATTCGGCGAGACGACCTTGCGGCACGAGCCTTCGGGCATCTCCTTCAAGGCCTGTCGGATGATCTTCGCGCTCTCGTCGATCTCCTTGAGGCGCACCTCGTAGCGATCCCAGTCGTCGCCGAGCGTGCCGACGGGCACCTCGAAGTCGAGGCGGTCGTAGACGCTGTACGGCTCGACGCGCCGGATGTCGTAGGCGACGCCCGTCGCACGCAGGTTCGCACCCGACAGCGACAAGGCTTTCGCCTCCTCTGCCGTCATCGGCGAGACGCCCTTCATACGCGCATAGAAGATCTCGTTGCCCGTGATGAGATTGTCGTATTCTTCGAGCATTTCGGGCACATAGTCGAGGAAAGCCTGCGTCTTCTCGATGAATTCTTCCGTCGCATCGAAGGCGACGCCGCCCAGTCGGATATAGCTCGTCGACATGCGCGCGCCGCATATAAGATCAAAGAGGTCGAGCACCTTTTCGCGGTCGCGAAAGGCGTAGACGAAGGCCGTCGCCGCGCCGAGATCGTTGAGAAGCGTGCCGATGAAGACGAGGTGGCTCGCAATGCGGTTCAGCTCCGCCGCGATGACGCGCAGATACTCGGCGCGAAGCGGCACGCGGATGCCCGCGAGCTTCTCCACCGCCGTACACCAAGCGAGGTTGTTGTTCATCGAAGAAACGTAGTCGAGCTTGTCCGTATAGGGCAGGCACTGCGCGTAAGTGCGCGACTCCATGAGCTTTTCGATGCCGCGATGAAGGTAGCCGAGGATCGGCTTCGCACGCTCGATGCGCTCGCCCGAAAGCTCCAGCTCGACCTGCAGCACGCCGTGCGTACTCGGGTGCTGCGGCCCCATGTTCAGGATGTAGGTGCTTTTTTCAGCCATACGAGCTTGCCTCCCTCCATTTTCGGCACGGGCGCGACGAAATCCTTGCGCAGAGGATGCGCGGGATAGTCGTCGGGCATGAGAATCCTTCGAAGATCGGGATGACCCAAGAACTCCACGCCCATGAGGTCGTAGACCTCGCGCTCCTCGAACTCCGCCCCCGGGTACAGCGATGTCGCCGACTCGATGACGGGCGCGGCAGAGTCGAGCGCAGCCTTGACTTCAAGTTTTACATTCTCTTCCATATTATAGAGATGGTAGACCATCTCGATATGATCTTTCCAGTCGACCGCCGTGAGATTGCCGAGGCGGTCGAAGCCCTCCTTCTCCTTGAGAGCGCGCAGCACGGCAGGAAAGTCCGCCGCCGTGACGATGAACGCAGGCTCTTCCGCCTCCGCGTCAAACGTCGCTTTGGGGAAGATCTCGACGAGCTTTGCCAGCCGCTCCTTGGAAAAATACTGCGTTCTCATCGCGCCTCACCTCCCGCCCGCTTCGCAAGCTCGGGATGCTGAATCTTGTTGCGCAGCTTGATCATCGCGTCGATCAGAGCCTCGGGGCGCGGCGGGCAGCCCGGCAGATAGAGGTCGACGGGCAGCACCTCGTCAAGGCACTTGACCGTCGCGTAGGAGTCCGTGAAAGGCCCGCCGTGGATATTGCAGTTGCCCATCGCGATGACGTACTTCGGCTCGGGCATCTCCTCGTAGAGACGGATGAGCGGCGGCGTCATCTTCCACGTCAAAGTTCCCGCAACGATCAGAAGATCCGCCTGGCGCGGACATGCGCGGAAAACCTCGTAGCCAAAGCGCGCGAGGTCGAAGCGCGACGCCGCCGTCGCCATCATCTCGATGGAGCAGCACGCAAGCCCCGAGGCCAGCGGCCAGATCGAGCGCGAACGCGCCCACTTGAACACCGCATCGACCGAGGTCACGATCACATTCTCCCTGAGCGCGGCAGGGACGAGATCGACTACTTCCATGCGAGATCCCCCTTCCTCCATGCGTACCAAAGGCCAAGAGCCAAAATTCCAAGAAAGACAAACATTTCCAAAAATGCGAAAAGTCCGAGTCGGTTGAACGACACAGCCCATGGATAGAGGAACACTGTCTCGACGTCGAAGAGGAGAAACGCGAGCGCATAGCGGAAGTAGCCGACATGGTACTGCACATCGCTCGATCCGACCGTATCGACGCCGCACTCATACGGCTTCTGCTTCTCCGGCGTCGGCTGGCGCGGCTGCAGGATGCGCGCGGGCGCGAGAACCATGAAGGGAAAAGCAATCGCCACGATGAGAAAGAGTCCAAGTCCGCCGAATTCTCCCATAGAAACTCCCCCTTTTATTGATAGCTATTAGTTATGTAAGAATAATTCGTGATGATTATTAGTATAGGATTTATGTGGAATATTGTCAAGGAAACAATGGTAAACTTTCAGGACATCAGAACATACAGAAGCCTAGCCAAGCGGACTCACCTTCGGGCATGATACTCGCATACAAAAAAGAGCCGCCGCACAGAATCCTGTGCAGCGGCTCCGCTGTTCGTCCCAGCTTAGAAGAAGTATTCGAGGCGGGCGAAGAGCTTATTGGCTTCGGTCTTTCCTTCAGGTTCTGCCGAGAAAATCTGATCACCGTCGAAGTAGATGAGCGTGCCGACGATGTTCTTGGCGAAGGTGTACTCTGCACCCATCTCCCAGCCCTTTGTATTGAACATCGCGCCGTCGAAGGTCGGGGCGAGCACCACGCCGCCGCCGAGGTAGCGGTATGCGAGGTGAAGTCCGAACGTGCGCGGGTTCTCCGGCTCTGCACCCTTGTATGCAAGCTCGATGTTGTAGGCTTTCAGATGCTCATTCTTGACCTCGGCGGACTCATCGCTCGTGTTCTTCCAATAGCCGCCCGAAAGCGCGACCGTGCTTTCGGGGCGCCACGTCATGCCAAGACCCCAATAGTTGCAGGTTCGATCCAAACCTGCCAGAGTAGCCAATTCTTGATCCTTCATCTTCAGGTGTACATAATCGGCGCCAACATGGAACTTCTCTGACGGATTCCAGTTAAGGTTCACAAGCTGCACGTCCGCCCAAGTTCTCCCAGTGAAGCCTGCCTTGCGCGCTCCCTTCAACTCGTCTTTCCAAGCGGAATGTTCGAGGTTGTAGCGACCTGCAAAGATCGTGCCCGAAAACGGCTGCTCCGCGCCAAAGGTCACGGCAGCGCCGGACAGGGTGTCGTCGATGAGGGTGCCCTGTTCCGTGAAGACGGGCAGCTTTCCAACATCAATGACCGTTGTGCCGTAAGTTCCCTCGACATAGGCGCGTTCAAGCGACACATGATTGTCATGATCGTCATCTGACGAGTCCGCATCGGGATTCCAAGCGGCATCGAGGCGTGCCCTGACCTTCCAATGGTCGTTGACCGTGGCCTCCGGCTCCAAGCGGAAGAGAATCTCATTATCCGTCTGCGTACCACCCGCATACTTGTCGAAAGTATCACCGAACTCGCGCTCATACGTGTAGCGCAGTTCGCCCGTCCACTTGATATTGTCGATGCGGTCTTCGAGGTTCGCGACGCGCACGCCGAGGTTGTTCAATTCCTCGCTGAATTCAGCCGCGAGGCGGTCGATCATCGCCTTCTGCTGGGCGTTGACCTGATCTTCCTTCGCCATGGCTTTGGCGACCATCTGCGCCATCTCGTAGCGCGTGATCTCGTTCTGTCCGCGATACGTGCCGTCGCCGTAGCCCTCGATGACACCGTCATCGGCGAGCTGTGCGACTGCGTCGTACGCCCAATGATCGGCAGGGACGTCGCTGAACGGGTTCGCCGCCGCAAGGGTCGTCGAGGCCACGCCGACGACGAGTGCCGTCGTCAAGGCGGCTGTCAGAGACTTCTTCATGAAAAACTCCCCCTTTGAAATAGAGGAATCACTGATAAATTCAGCCACCCATCTTCACACATCTGCGCTGTCCTCTCGTCGTCGACAAATCCTCGACGTAGCACCGCTACGCCTGCGGTTTGTCTCCTTGCTGAGCCGTCCAAGAGTCAAGTCCGAAGGACGCAGGCGATTGGGCAACGGCTCGTATGCGAAAACGTCCCAAGAATGCAAGTGCGAAGCGCGCCGCATGATTGGCTGACGTTGACCGCTATAGATACAGCGCATCTGTGCAAATCTGGGCGACCTCATTTTATCAGCGCTTCCTAGATGAAAATGAACTGTGGTCAGACCATCCGGGGGAGCTTCCGAGTATCCACGTTCCCTCAAGAATATCCCCGCTTGCAGTCTTTTCGCTGATAATGATAACATATATCGTGAAAGGTGAGCAAGAAAAACATGAGAAGGATTCATATTCTATCCTGAAGTCCCAAACTATGTCGAGGATGCGGTCGATGGAGCAGATTTCGGCAAGATGTGCGGATGAGTGCCCTTCCGATAAAATGGCAGCAGCCCCGACGTTGATTTTTCCAACGTCGGGGCTGCTTTTCGTGTGTCCTGTCCTCAATCGGAGAGAGCGGCTTCTCCGCCTTCCGCCGCCTGCATCTCGGCCTCGTAGTCCGTGACGCCCCGCGCGATGGCGCGTGCGAATACGTCGGCCTTTTCTGTGAGAAGCCGCGCCTCGGGCAGATGGTCGATGAACGCCATTTCGACGAGGACGGCGGGCATCGCGGTCGCGTGCAGCACGATGAGTTCGGGGCGTTCCTTGACGCCGCGATCGGTCGTGCCGAGCGACGTCACGATCTGCCAGCCGATGGCGCGTGCGAGCCTTTCCGCCCTGGTGCCGCGCTCGTAGATGAGCGTCTCCGTGCCGTGCGCCTCGCCGTCCGCCGCGTTGCAGTGCAGGCTGACGAAGATGTCGGCTTGCCACTTGTTCGCCTCGTCCGTCACGGCGGCGTTCCAGCGCTCAAGGTGGCGGCTCTCCCAAGCGAGATTGTCGCTCTGCATGAGGAAGACCTCGATGCCGACAAGCTCCAGATAGAGTTTCACGCGCTCGCCGATGTCCGCCGCGACGTCGCACTCCCGAAGCCCCAGCTCCGCATTGACGGCGCCGCTGTCGTACAGAGGGTCGTGCCCCGGATTCAAAAATACACGCATTTTTCCCGCTCCTTTCTCATGTCTCGCTTTTCTTTGACGCTTTCATCCAAGATGAGCGCCTTTCGCGTTTCGAGCCCATACATGCGAAAGAGGAGCGGATCATATCTTTGAGAAGTTGCGGCATCCGAGCAGCATGAGGCAGATCGAGGAAGGACATGGCGATAAAATGAAGTCTGTCTGAGTAATTCTAAATCTGTCCGTGCTTTTCTAGGTCTTTCCTTTGATATAAATAGGCCTTTGTGTCCTAAAAATATTTCCCAAAAGGACCTTTTCATGGCGCAGAAATTTAACGATACCAAAAGAGAGAAGGGGGACGAGGCTCGCTTGCCCCTCATAGCCAAAAGAGTTCAAGCGACTCACGCAAGAAAGGTTGATGCATCATGGGCTTCTTCCAAAACGGAAAGGCTGCGGCTGCTCCTGGCGTTTCGACAGGAACAGCGGACGATATTCTGAAATTGGAGCGCTACTTGAAAACGCTCGCCGCGGGCAAGCTGGACGCACCGCCGCCTGCGGTCAGTGCGCCGAGCCTGCAGCCCTTGGCGGCGGCGCTGCAGACTTTTGCCGCACAGCAGGAGAAGCAGGCGCGTGAAATCACGATGACGATGAACGAGAGCCTCTCGCAGCAGATTAACTCCTCCATCCTCCTGAACAAGCTGTTTTTCAATTTGGCGGACATCACGACCGGCGTACAGGAGGTCATGGCGGTCATCCGCAAGCTTGCGGAGTCGATCAACGACATCGCTTCCATGTCGAGCGAGATTGCCGATCAGACGAGCACGGGGCAGGATACGATGAGCGAGGCCGGCGAGACGATCATGGGCATGGCGGCCGGCAACAAGGTCGTCGGCGAGAGCATCAGCCTCATGGTGCAGCGCATGGGTACGTTGACGAGTTCGACGGCGAACATCAACACGCTCGTCGCGACGGTCAACGGCATCTCCGAGCAGACGAACCTGCTCGCCCTCAACGCCTCCATCGAGGCGGCACGCGCAGGCGAGCACGGGCGCGGCTTCGCCGTCGTCGCCGAGGAAGTCCGCAAGCTCGCCGTGCAGTCGAAGGAGTCAGTCGAGGAGATACGCGCCCAGCTCACGTCGATTCAGAACGAGGTCAAGAACCTCGGCGGGCAGTTCGACTCGATGGATGAGACCTTCACGAAGAACTCGGAAAACATTGATGCGACGGAAAAGCAGGCGGGCAAGATTCGCGATACGTTCACGGACATCAGCGCGTCGATGGAGAAGCTCGCGCCGTTCGCTGAGCAGCAGTCGGCGTCCTTCGAGGAGATGACGGCCTCGCTGAATCAGGCGGTCAACAACATGGACACGGCAAAGAACGAGGCGAAGGCCTGCAACGAGAGCATCTTCCATGTGCTTATAGATTCGACGAAAGTACGCGCTGACCTGCTCAAGGGCGGCATGGCGCTCCAGTCGAACGAAATCCTCGACCTCGCCAAGACCGATCATCTGATCTGGCTCGCACGCATCAACCAGATGTTCCTCGGCAACATGAAGCTCAATTCCGCCGACGTCCTCGACTACACGCACTGCCGTCTCGGTCACTGGTACGAGGGCGAAGGCAAGATGAAATACGGTGGCACGCCAGTCTATGAAGGGCTGAAGGAGACGCACGAGCACTTCCACAATCTCTGCGCGGAAGCTATCGACGCCTACAACGCCAACAACGAATACAAGGTTCGCGCCTTGCTGCCTGAAATCGAACGCGCCTCGCAAGTCGTCCTCGACACATTGGATCAGCTGAAGAGCTAGGGAATCACTGATACGCCATGCGCACAAACGTCCACTTGGTTGACATTGTGCGCCGCGTGATTGGTCAACGTTGACCACATAGAACCAACGCATCTGTGCAAATCCGGGCGATCTCATTTTATCAGCGCTTCCCTAAGGGATACGAAAGGCATAGGAAGAGCCTCTCAAGGAAAGTATTTCTGCTTTTTTAGAGAGGCTCTTTTGATTTCTGTATGTATGTTTTACGCTTCGTCCTGCGGCTTCGCGTTCCAGACGAGGAGCGCGAGCAGCGTCGAGAGGAGCGCTGCGCCGACCCAGAATTCCGTGGCGTAGCCGAAGTCGTAAATCTTCTCGCCGCCGACGGCCGTGATCGACGACTGCGGTGCCCAGACGAAGCCCGCGATCGAAGCCGTGTAGAGAAGGCCGTAGATGAGCGCCGGCATGTTGCGCTTCGAGTGGAAGAAGCGGTCGGAGATCCAGCCGCAGAGAAGCGCCCCGAAGATGCCCGCGACCTGCATGTACGCCATGACGCCCGCCGCGCCCATGATGTCGTAGCCCTTGGCGCTTGTCAGATAGACGACGCCCCAGCTCTCGACGGCGTAGCGTGCGATGTAAACGCAAAGAGACGAGAGGCCGAGAATCCAGACGGCAGGGTTCTTGACGACGGCGTTCCACTGCATCGAGCCGACGGAGCGCGTCTTTTCCTCATCGACCTGCGCCTGCGTCTTCTCGCCGTAGAGAACGGCGCCGTTCGGCAGGCCGCGCGTCTCGGGACGGTCGCTCATGCCGAGGTAGATGAAGACGGTGCCGACGAGCGAGATGAGGCCGGCCGCGATGAAGCCCATCGACCAACTGTAGGCGCTGACGATGGCCGCGATCGCGAAGTAGGCGAACGACGAGCCGAGGTTGTGGCTCGTGAACCAGACGCCGTAAAGCGTGCCGCGCATACGGTTGCTGAACCATTGGTTCAGCGAGACGATCGACGGCCCTGCACCGTAGGACTGGAACCAGCCGTTGATGCCCCAGAGGACGGCGAGCGGCACGAACGAGTTCACAAGACCCATCGCCGTCATCGTCACGGACGACATGAAGAGACCAAAGGCGAAGAACCGCTTGTTGTTCATGCGGTCGGCGAGGAAGCTGTTCGTGAACTTGCCGAGACCGTACGTTACGAAGAAGATCGAACCGATGATGCCGACCTGCGTGGGATCAACCGCGCCCGACGCCAGAAGTGGCTTCTTGATGACGGAATAGCTCTGACGGATGATGTAGTAGAAGGCGTAGCCGATCGTGATGGAAGCGAAGACGCGCCAGCACAGGCTGTAGAAGATGCTCTTCGCCTTCTCCGCATCCTGCATGGGCGGCGCATCCGGCGCCGTGAGGAAAATTTTGTTGAGGAAATCAAGCATGAATGAATCTCCTTTCTTGGAATCGAAAGGTTCTTGCTCAGTATTATTTCATATAGAGAAAGGGAAAAGTAGCGGAAAAAATCTGATTTTCTTGTAGGAATTCTGCCGACATACTTTTGAGGCAAGCCTGTCGTGTTGCACGCGGAAAAGGGAGCGACGCAGATCTTATAGCTCCTATGCGTAATACGATTACGAAATTTGACAAAAAGACTAAATCTTGTTATCCTATATGTACAAAATAACGAACAGTTTTTTACCATGAAAATCCAAGAAGTCAAGCCCGAAGGGCACAGACTGATTGGCTCTTTCATGTAAGGGTGGCGCACAATGTCCACGAAGTGGACGTTTGTGCGTGTAGTTTACCATAAACTCCCAAGAGATCAAGCCACAGGCACAGACTGATTGGCTAGGCTTCTGTAAGGCATGAGGACATGTATACAGCGTGCCGCTTTGATAATCCATCGCAGGAAACGGACACAAAAGCGCCTATGCCGCTTCGCGTGACGGCTGAACATCTGTCCTGAAAGTGTATATATAATTACGTACATAAATTACCTATTGGAAAGGCGAATCATCATGAACATCACAATCGCAAAGCAGGCAGACATCCGCGCGAACATGAAAAAATACTTTGATCTTGCTTACGATGGAGAAACCATCATTGTACCGCGAAAAGAAAACCGCAATATCGTCATCGTGTCCGAGCCAGAGTACAAACGCATGGAAAAGGCGCAGCGCAACGCCGAATACCTCGCCATGCTTGAGCAAAGCGACCGACAGCTGCGCGAAGGCAGAGTCGTCGTAAAGACGATGGAGGAGTTGGAGGCTATGGCCGACTCATGAGTCGCATTACGTTCACAGAAAAGGGCTTTCAGCAATACATCGCCTGGCAAACCATGGACAAAAAAATGCTCAAGCGAATCAATGAACTTCTAAAAAGCATCGACCGAGACGGCGCCATGAACGGCATTGGCAAACCCGAAAAGCTGAAGCATCGAGACGGCGAATACAGCCGCAGAATCGACGATGCCAATCGCCTTGTCTATGAAATCGACGAAAGCGGCATCATTGTGAAGGCTTGCAAAGGACACTACGAAGAATAAAACAAGGGAAGTCGGCATAGCAAATGCGATGCAGCCTTCCCTTGTTTATTTTATCTACTATGAAACTTCTACAGACGCAGCCGCTCGGCTTACCTAACTTCCTTCGGCAAACGCCGAACCGTCATGGCATACGCGATCGCGAGCGGCACGCATGAGCCGAGCCACGCCATGGGATTGCCGAGGCAGGCGCCGAGAAAGCCCAGGGCGTCGACGAGCACGATGCCCGCCGTCGCACGCATGACGAGTTCCATGACGCCGGCGACGGTCGGTACGACGGACTGTCCGAGTCCCTGCAGCGTGTAGCGGAAGATGAAGAGCAGCGACAAGATCCAGTACGTCAGGCCGTTGACAAGGAAATACGTCTGCCCGAGCCGGATCGCTTCCGCTTCGCCTGCGCCGACGAAAAGCTCCATCAGATACGGCCCTGCCGCGATGACGAATGCACCCGCCGCGAGACTGAAGCCGACGGACATCCGGCAGCACGCCCGCACGCCCGTGCGGATGCGGCTGAACTTGCCCGCGCCGTAGTTCTGTGCCGTATACGCCGCCATCGCCGCGCCGAACGACATCATCGGCATCATGGCGATCGTGTCGACCTTCTGCGCCGCCGCATAGGCGGCGACGGCGACGGGACCCAGCCCGTTCAAAGCGACCTGCAGGATTACGGCTCCGAAGGCGATGATCGTCGCCTGAAATCCCATGGGCAGGCCGATGGCGAGATGCGTGCGCAAAAAGCTCCATGAGAGCCGCCAATCCTCGCGCCGCACATGAAGCTCGGGCACACGCCTCGCGATATAGACGAAAAAGATCCCCGTCGCAAGAGCCCACGAAACTACGGTCGCGAATGCCGCGCCCGGAATGCCCCAGCCGAATGTGAGCAGAAAAAGCGCTTCAAGTGCAATGTTGATGGCGATGCCGACACCGATGATGACGGTCGGCATCTTGCTGTCGCCTAGGGCGCGCAGGATATTCGCCGCCATGAGCGCTGCCGTTGCGAAGACCGCTCCGCCGCAGATAATCGAAAAGAACGCCGTCGCATTGTCCAATAACTCGGGCGGCGTGTTCATGACTTCGAGCAGCGGGCGACAGCCGAAGAAGCCGACGACGCTCAGAATGGCGGCGATCAAGAAGGAAAGCGCGGCGCACGCCGCCGCGCTCTTTCTGACGCCCGCTGTGTCCTTTGCGCCGTAGCGCTGCCCCGTGCAGATGGCAAGCCCCGCCGTCAGGCCGATGAGGAAGCCGAGCATCAGAAACATCAGGCTGCCCGTGCAGCCGACGGCGGCCAAGGCCTCGATGCCGAGGAAGCGCCCGACGAGCAGCGTGTCGATGAATGCGTAGAGCTGCTGCATGATGTTGCCCGCAATGAGCGGCAGCGTGAAGAAGAGGAGGAGCTTCGCGGGACTCCCCTCGGTCATGTCCTTTGCCATGTCACTTCCCCAAGCAGTAGGTCACGACGGTGCGCAGGCTCTCCTGCAGCACGACGGCGTTCGTGTGCAGGGCGTCTGCCGAGGGCGCGAGCTTCACAGCGTGAAAGACCGGATGGTGGCTGACCATGTAATCCGTCGGATATGGCACGACCTCGATGCCGAGCTTCTCGTAGTTCAGGACGGAACGCTTCATGTGGAAGGCGCTCGTGACGAGGATCGGGCGCACGAGGCCGTGCTCCTTGAGGATCTTCGCCGTATAGGCCGCATTCTGCACCGTGTTCTGGCTCGCGCCCTCGACGAGGATGCGGCTCTCGGGGATGCCGAGGGAAAGGAGCGTGCGCTTGGCGAGCAGCGCTTCTTTGCCGCTCTCCTGGAAGACCTGCCCGCCCGACACGAGGATCGGCAGGTCGAGCTTCTGCGCGAGGCGTACGGCGGTCAGAAGGCGCGTCGACGGGCTTGCCGTCAGCGCCCCCTCGCCGTCGACGTCGGGCGCATCCGAGAAGGCGCCGCCGCCGAGCATGACGACGACGTCGCCCTCGGGCTTCGCGGGCGGCGCGTAGGCGTCTTCGAGCGCACCCATGAGCACGTCGGCGACGAGATACGTCGAGAGGAGGTAGAAGACTGCGGTGACGAGCACGATCGCCTTCGCCGCGAAGCGCTCGCCCCTCTTCCACGCCAGATAGGCGATGAGGAAGAAGGCGAGGAAAAAGATGCCGGGCGGCAGGAAGAAGCTCGCACCGAATTTCAGAAACTGGATCATCGAAGGATTTCCTTTCCTGGAAAAGAGGATTCCGGCAAGAATCCGCGAATAAAAGCAGTAGGATAAAAAGCCGCAGAACAAAACAAAAAGGAGAGAACAGCATGGCAATTCTGCAAGGAAACATCGAAGTCCGCAAGAACGCCGCGGGCGGCAAGGGCGAGGTCAGCCTCGAGCACCTGCTCGGCAAGGAGCAGATGGGTGACAAGTGCTCGACTTTTTCGCGCGTCACGATCAAGCCCGGCTCGTCGCTCGGCTACCATCAGCACAAGGGAAACAGCGAGACGTACTACATCCTGCAGGGCAAGGGCGTCTACAACGACAACGGCACAGAGATTGAGGTCGGCCCCGGCACGATAGCTTTCTGTCCTGACGGCGAATTTCACGGCCTGTCAAATGAGAACGGCACCCAAGACCTCGTGTTCATGGCGCTGATCATCAACAGCTGAATACGGACAAGAACGCGCCGAGCGATGCAGCGCCGCCATCTTGGCCATCGGTTCCATTCGCTCTACATCAGCAAATCCTCCGCCTAGCCTGCTATGCGGAGGATTTGTCTCATTATTGTCCGTGCTTTTGCGTTCAGATTTCTTGCTGTTCACGGATGACGGGCGGCTGCCACGCATCCAACGCATCCATGTCCGGCACATAAATGCGCATGAAAAGATGAAACCCTCCATCAGAAACAGGCAGCCAGTTGGCCATGTTCTCGGGCGCTTTCCTCGACAGGACAAGATCCAGTGTGCCGTCCTCATTCAACTCGAAGGCAGAACGGTCGTTGATGCAGTAGCGATGGATTGGATTGTCGATGAGAAAATCATCCGCGCCATACGCAGTCACGGACCAGAAGCCGCCCGCCCGTGTGGGCGGCAGGGAGGCAAAGTGAAGCGTATATGTCTTTTCTCCGCTCAGCGCCGCGCCGGTTTCGTCCACTGCGGTCTTGGGATAGATCGCTACATCCACCGTGTTGGCTCCCAGCCCCACCAGCGCCACCATGGCGCGATAGGTGTACGCTGTCCCAAAATCACCGATCGGCTTGCCGTAGTATCTCCACTGGCCGAGCTTCTGTGCATACTTCGCACTGTCGGCAGAAAGCGTGGCACGAAGCCCCTGCAGCATTTGCGCCCAGCGCTCGGCAGCGTCCTCGCCAAGGAGCGAGTCATCAAATGTCATGCCGGCTCCCACGCGGATGGCAGAAAGCTTTTCCAGCAACTCCCTGTCAGCGTCTGCGGGCGGATTGGCCTGCATCAGCGTGTTGGCGGTATTGAAAAATTCTCCCGGCGTCATGGAAAGAACCTTGTTTACCGGAACAAAGTCATTTTCCTTCACGTACCGCCCCTGCGGCGCAGTGTATCTCTCCTCCTGCCCGTAGGCGGAGAGAGGAAGAAGCTGCATTTGCTCCTGAATGGCATAAACATGGGGGAGATCCTCGTCGCCGGACAGCACGACACGGGCGATCGACCACACCGATGCGGTAGGCACGTTCACGCGCGTCACCCCGTCAGGCAGTTCGCCCTCCCAACCGGGAAGCGCAATCGCATAGACACCCGCCTTGTCCAGCACAGCGGCGGTATTCGTCCATGCGTCCAGAATCTGCACGTTGCAGAAACGATCCGTTTCCGGCAGGACGTAGATCAGAGGTTCCGTACCGATGTCGAGCCATGCCTGCGAATAGACGGTATCGACGTTCGGCGTCACAACAGTGCGGAAAGAGGCATCCGCCAGCTTTTTCGCGTGATTGAACTGATTGACAGGCGCACGGCCTACCATGTTTCCGTCCGTATTGGTCGATAACGTCTTGGTTGCGTCAGTGAGCACCAACGGGAACGCATAGATGTACGCTTCACTGAGCGTTTCCCACACGGCATCGGTATCCGACTGCCTCTTTTCAGCAGTGCAGTCGGAAAAAATTCCGCATGTCAGCAGCGTGAGCGCCGATAGAAGCGCTGCGAGCATCTTCTTCATTTCGTTCTCCTTTTCTGTCCCCTCTTCTCATTTGCCGCAGAAGTATTCGTATGTGCGCCGCAGTCCCTCGGCGAGCGTTGTGGCGGGGCGCCAGTCGAGGCCGCGGCGGGCGCGGCTGTTCGAGAGCATGGACTTGTAGATGTCTCCCTCGCGCTCCGCGCCGTACTTCGGGACGATCTCGCGCCCGCAGATCTCAGCGAGGAGCGACACGAGCTCGCGAAGGCTCGTCTCCGTCTGCGTCGAGAGGTTGTAAGCGGCGTTCACTTCCTCGGTACGAAGCGCGGCCAAGATGCCCTCGGCGATGTCGCCCGCATAGACGAAGTCGCGCGTCTGCTCGCCGTCGCCGTAGATCGTGATGTCACGCCCCTCGGCCACAGCCTTGGCGAAGATGCTGATGACGCCGCCCTCGCCGCCGTCGCCCTGACGCTCGCCGTAGACGTTCGCAAAGCGCAGGACGACATACTCCATGCCGTAAATCTTACGATACATCTCAAGGTACTTCTCCACCGAGAGCTTCGACAGGCCGTAGAACGACATTGGCTCCGTCGGCTGCGCTTCGCGCACGGGCAGGTCGTCCTCCTTCACGTCGCCATAGGCGGCGGCGGTCGAAGCGAAGATGACGCGCTTGACGTTCGCCGTGCGCGCCGCTTCCAAGACATGCACCGTGCCCAAAAGATTTTCGCGCGTATCGAGAAGCGGATCTTTGATTGACGTGTCGACCATCGTCTGCGCCGCGAGGTGGACGATGGCGTCGAAAGCACCCGCCGCCACGACCTTCGGCAGCTCCTCGTCCAAGATGTCCATCTCGACGAGCTTCGCTTCGGGCGGCAAATTCTCGGCAAGCCCCGTCGACAAATTGTCGAGCGCCGTCACCTGCTCGCCCTTCGCGAGAAGATGACGCACGAGATGCGAGCCGATGAAGCCCGCGCCGCCGGTCACCAGTATATTCAAATGCAGCACCTCCTAAACAAAATGCAGCCATGCCGCATGATTCAGCGAACCCATTATAGCCCACTCATGCGGATGCGTCAAATCAGCTCGAATCAGCTGCATATAACAACCCCTACTCATAATGCCCCCTGCAAGAGAAAATCTGTAACGAATCATCCGAAATGCAATAAATCAAGCGATTCCTTTCATCGATCCTGCGACTCCAAAGACCGCCCAATTCACCACGAAGCGGCTCAGGTTTTCCGATCCCCTCAAAAGGATTCCTCTCAATATCTCTCAATAAGATATTTATCCTTTTCAAGGTCTTCTTGTCCTGCATCTGCCAATAGAGGTAATCCTCCCATGCCTCATCAAACCAGCGCTTCTCCATCGTCTTCAACCTCGATCAAATCATGCTTTGCGAATTTCCCTGCCTTGAAGGCGGCAATGCCGCGACGAATATGAGCCATATTGCTTTCTGAATAAAATGGATCCGGGTCAGCTGAAAGTTCAAATGGAATTTTCCTTTCGCGCACTACACGTTTTGCAAAAATCAAAAACGCCGCGGATATCGGAAGACCTATTTCATCACAAACCTTGCCAAACTGCAAGGATAACGCCTCATCCATACGAATCACTACATCCTGCGCCATGAAGATTCCCTCCTTCAAGCAAAGAATATTGTTCTGCAAAAACAAAATCGCCAGCTGCTCGCACGGATGCGTCAAATCAGCTCGACATACCGCGCGACGGCGTCGCGCCAGTCGGGCAGACGCGAGAAGCCCGCATCATCGAGACATTTCTTCGACAGGCGCGAATTCTTGGGCCGCTTCGCCTTCGTCGGATATTCCTCCGTCTTGATCGCACGCACGCGCGTCTTCTTGCCCGCACAGCGAAGAGCCTCTGCCGCTAGTTCCGCCCACGAGCATGTGCCTTCGTTCGTCGCATGGTAGACGCCGTACTTCTCCGTCACAATCATATCGGCGAGCAGACGCGCGAGGTCGCGCGTGTACGTCGGCGAGCCGATCTGGTCGCCGACGACGGAAAGCTCCTCGTGCGTTTCGGCAAGGCGCAGCATCGTCTTGATGAAATTCTTGCCGTTTTCGCCGAAGACCCACGAGATGCGCACGATGAACAGCTCTTCGAGCGCTTCTCGCGCCGCCTCTTCGCCGAGAAGCTTCGACTCGCCGTAGACGTTGCACGGCGCCTTCTCATCTTCCGGCTCGTAGAAGTCCTCGCCCGTGCCGGGAAATACGTAGTCCGTGCTGATGTAGAGGAACTTCGCCCCGATCTCCTTCGCGATACGCGCGAGCTCTCCTGTCGCCGACGCATTCACCTCGCGGCAAAGCTCCGGCTCGTCCTCTGCCTTGTCCACTGCCGTATACGCTGCGCAGTGGATGATCGCCGTCGGCCGATGCGCCTCGACGAAGCGGCGCATTGCCGCGAAGTCCGTCAAGGAGAAGTCGCTCCTCGATGCGCCCTTCGCCTCGACGCCGCGTGCGAGAAGCTCGCGCATGACGTCGAAGCCCAGCTGTCCGCTCACGCCCGTGACAAGCACCTTCATGAAAATCCCCTTTCCTTATGAAAACACGCCGACGTCGCGGCGCACTCATTTCTCATTTCCCGCCTCATCTGCGATCACGCGCAGCGTGCGAAGCGAGGCGTCCGCCGCGCCCGTGACCTTGAGTCCCGCCGCCGCCATCGCCTCGATGTAGCGGCAGACCTCCGCCGTAAAGACCTCGCCCGTACAGATCACAGGGATGCCCGGCGGATAGAAGGCGATGGTCTCCTGCGCGATGCGCCCCGCCGCCTCGCGCAGGCGGCAGGGGACAGAGCTGCGATAGAACGCCTCGCGCGGGGGGATTGCCACAGGCGGCGCGGCGGGAAGGCGCACGGCTGCCTGCGCTTTTCTGCCATCGGGCGCAGCGGACGCGACTGCCGCCGCAGCGGGGGGCGCCGCTTGCGCCGGCCGGCTCTGCGCCAAAGAGCGCAATGCCGCTAAGAGCCTTCCTGCGCTTTCTTCCGTATCGGCATAGGTGAGGAGGAAGAGCACGTTTTGTGCATCGAAAAGCTCCGCCTCGATCTTGTGCTCATGGCGCAGGATATGCGCGGCCTCTGCGCCCGTCAGGCCGAGTCCCGTGACCGTCACCGTGAGCTTCAGCGGGTCGAGCGCGAATGCTCCTGCGCCTCCCATGCGCTCTTCGCCAAAAGAGAAGAGTCCGGGCGTGGCATTCACTTCGCGCCTAAGTTTCTGCGCGAGTCCCACGGCGCGAGCGAGATGTGCCGCACCCGCCTCTGCCATCTGCAGGCGAGCGATGTCGAGAGACGCCAGCAGCAGGTAGTTCGGGCTGGTCGTCGTCAGGAGACTCATCGCCCGCTGCACGCGCTCTTTTTCGATGCGCCCTTCGCGGAGCAGCAGGAGCGAAGCCTGCGTCATCGCGCCGAGGAGCTTGTGCGTGCTCTGCGCGACGAGGTCGGCGCCCGCCGCGATCGCCGACTCCGGCAAATCGTCGGAGAAGGCGAGATGCGCACCGTGCGCCTCGTCGACGAGGAGCGCCATGCCCGCCTCGTGCACGATTTCGGCGATGGCACGCACGTCGGAGGCGACGCCGTAATACGTCGGCGAAACGAGCAGCAGCGCCTTCGCCTCAGGATGCAGGCGGCACGCCTCTCGCACAGCCTCCGTACTAAGCCCGTGCGCGAGGCCGATCTCCTCGTCAACGATCGGCTCGATGTAGACGGGACGCGCGTCGGCAAGCACGAGACCGCCGAAAACGGAGCGATGCACGTTGCGCGGCACAAGCACGGCGTCGCCCGGCGAGAGCGCAGCCGCGAGCATCGCGTGAATCGCGCCCGTCGTGCCATTGACGGCGAAAAAGGCCGCATCCGCTCCATAGAGCGCGGCGGCGAGTTCCTGCGCCTCCTCGATGCAGCCCGTCGGTTCGTGCAGGTCGTCAAGCCCTTCCATCAGAGAGACCTCTTCTCGAAGTCCCGCCTCCGTCACGAGTTCGCGCAAGAGCGCATGCGTCCCCGCGCCCTGCTTGTGTCCGGGCGTATGAAAGGCAAGAACGCCCGCTTCCCCGTACGCACGCATGGCGGCGGCGAGCGGCGCACGTCTCTGCCTTTCGTCCGCCGTCACTTCTTCGCAGCCTTTTCGGGCGCAAGCACGTTCGGCCGGAACGGTATGCGCAGATGGATGCACGTTCCCTTGCCGATCTCCGAGATGATGTTGAGTTCCGCGCCGATGATGGCGGCGCGCTCTCTCATGCCAAGAAGTCCGTACTGGCCGTAAGCGTTCCTCGATACGGGATCGTTGACGTCGCGATCGTCGTCGAACTGCTCTTCCTCGCTTGGCACGGCATCCTCTTCGGCCTCGGGATCGAAGCCCCTGCCCTCGTCCTTGACCGTGATGGCGAGCGCCGAAGCCGTGTAGAGCATGCGCACCTCCGCCTTTTTGACGCCCGCATGGCGGCTGACGTTGTTCAGGGATTCCTGCACGATGCGGAAGATGCTGACCTCGGCATACTTCGCGAGCTTCTGCTCCTCGCCCTCCACGGCGATGGAAGCATCGAGCATGCCGCGCTCGCGCATCTTGCTGATCAGTTGGCGCAGTGCCGGCTCAAGGCCGAGATCGTCGAGCGACATCGGGCGCATGTCGAAGATGATCTGGCGCATGTCCGTCAGGCAGCCGCGAATGTGCTGGCGAAGTTCCTGCAGACCGCGCTTCGCCTCCTCGGGATCGCGGTCGACCATGCGCTCGATGATCGACGCCTGAAAGATGAGGTTCGCGATGTCCTGCGCCGGACCGTCGTGCAGCTCACGCGAAACGCGCAGGCGCTCCTCCTCCTGCGCCTTGATGATCTGCGCACCGACGAACTTGCTCTTCTGGGCTTCTTCTATCTGCCAGACGACGCCGTTGATCTGATCGCTCAGATAACTCAAGACCGATCCGATGCAGATCGCCAGATGCTCCGCCGTCTTCAAGATCTCCTTCAAGCCGTGCAGGCGAAGCTCCAAGGCGTCGCGCTGCGCACGAAGCTGGCTCTCCTTCTCCCGCGCCACGCTCAGCTCGATCTGAATGTCCTTGACCGACTCGTAATGCTCGCGTATGCGCTCCTCCGAATAATTCTTGAAATCGCTGCTCGTCTCGGCGAGCTTCTTCTTCTCCTGCTGCTCGATTTCCGAAAGCTCGTCGACCTTCTCGATTGTCTGGCGCGTGAGTTCGCGCAGATCCTCAAGCGTGCGCCGGCTCGACTCGACCTCGCCGCGTGCCGCCTCGTAGATGTCGAAGATCTGCGTCTTGTTCGTCTCGATCGTGCTGACCGTGCTCTTCAGAATATTGTCCAGCGACTTGGCGCTGAGCTTGTCGATCTGAGCGTGAGGAACCTCCGATACGCTCTTCTCCTGTCCCATAAGCATCGCCGCCCCCTTTTTCCATGAAAGATATTCATTTTATTATATAACAGACACGCGCCCTTGTTCAAGGTGTTTGATGCAAACAGTACGTTGGGGGGAGTGGCAAAATAAATTGACCCCATTTTCTCACCAGTTTACGCGGGGGATTTTTCTGTTGACAAAACATAAGAAACATTACGATATCCGAGATATAACTAAAAGTTTTAGTAGAATGATAAGTGGAACAGGCGCCCTTCGGGGCTTAATAGGGAAGTCGGTAGAAGCCGATGCGGTCCCGCCACTGTAAGGACGAGCAGATTTGCCGCGATTGCCACTGGGGCGCAAGCTTTGGGAAGGCAGGCAGAGGAGTTATGACGCCGAGCCAGGAGAACTGCCTGTTTGACGCTCATCGATGAACCCACGAGCGATGGGGAGAGGAGCATGGATTCACCGTGAAAAAGAAAAGCAAACGACTCTTATTGACAGCCTTGATGATGGGATGTTCCTTCGGCGCAGCGCATGACGCCTTCGCAGAGGAAGCAGCAAAAACGCCAGCCGAAGCGGAAGATTCACAGCGTACAGCGCAAGAAAACGCCGACAGCGAATATCAGTTGCCCGATCTCACAGTTCTAGGAGATCGCAAGACCTTCCGCGGCGGCATGATCGAGAGGAAGAGTGCGACGGGCATTCTAGGAGGGAAAGATTCCTTGGAACTTCCCTTCAGTGTCACGACTGTCAGCCAGAAAGCGATTGAGACATTTTCCACGCCGCAGAGCGGCGTGATGGACACGCTCTCTCTCGTCCCTTCCGTACGTGCTTCTTCGAGCAAGAGCGTTCATTCCGTGACGATTCGCGGCTTCCAGCAAAACGGTTATTCCATGTACATCAACGGCATTCCCGGTGCGATGAGTTCGGGCAACCTGCCCTACTACTGGATTGAAAACGCTACCGTAGTCGCAGGGCCAAATCTCGGCGTCAACGGGACGAACATCTCCGATACGATCGGCGGCTCAATCAACTTCCAATCGAAGAGGGCGCAAACCAAGGACAATACGGATGTACACCTCTCCTACAACGGCGGCAAATCGTTCGAGCAGGGCGTCGATATCGGCCGGCGCTTCGGTGCGGACAAGGCGTTCGGACTGCGCGTCGCAGCCAACCACATCGGCGGCGAAACGGTGCAGGAAGACAAGGAACTCAAGCAGGACAACATCTTCGTGAACTTCGATCATCAGGGAAAACGCTCAACGACGAACTTGATGCTCGGATACAGCCGCATCAAGTACGAGGGCGGCGGCGACGGCTTCAGTGTGGGCAATCTGACAGTGCTGCCCAAGGCGCCCGATGCGAGCAAAAGCTACACGCCGTCTTGGCTCTACCATACATACAAGGACACATGGATCATCCTCAACCACGAGCAAAAGCTCAACGATCATGTAACGGCATATATCAATTTCGGACACCATAAGTTCGATTATGACAAATATTATGAAGGCACGCCTAAACTGACCTCGAACGATGGTGATTTCACGATCAATGCCGAATATTGGCCGCTCGGTCATACACGCATCTATTTCGGCACAGGCCTGCGCGGCGATTTTCAGACAGGAGATGTCAAGCACGAATACATCATCGGCTTCGACAAGAACTGGGTCAACCGTTTCTCGGGCGGCGGCAATCTTTGGAGCGGCACAGGCAATCTCTATCGCAACAATTCGTGGGCAAGCGTGCCGCTGCCTGATTATCAGCCGCCGCTGCAGTTCAAGCAGCAGATGACGGGCTATCATCTCGTAGATACGATGAAGTTCATGGACGATCGCCTGCAGCTTACGCTGGGTCTGCACGGGCATAAATCGAGCTATACGAGGGTAGGCCAGAAGCGCCAGGATTCCGACGCGACGTGCCCGACATTCGCCTTGAGCTACAAATTCACGCCAGAAATCATGGGCTACGTCAGCCACAGTGAGTCATTCAACGCCGGGACGCTCGTCTCTGGCGCTTCTTACAAAAACAAGGGCGAAGTCTTGCCGCCTGCAAAGACGAAACAGGATGAACTCGGCGTGAAGATCAAAAAGGGAGATTTCGTCAACACGTTGAGCCTCTTCAAGATTCGCAAAGCGAATACGATCGACGTCATGCGTCCCGACGGAAAGTATCGTCTCAACGACGGCGAACAGGAAAACACAGGATTTGAATGGGCGTTCACAGGGAAGATCGGCAAGCGCCTCGATCTGGTCGGCGGCATGATGTATCTCGATGCCAAGCAGTCAAAAACGAAGGACGGCGCGAACGACGGCAAAGCCGTCGGCGGCACGTCGAAATTCTCCGGTACGATCGGCGCCGTTTATCATGTCGATCCGGCATGGTCTCTGATCGGGCGAGTTTCGTATCTCGGAAGAGCCGACATCAAGAACGAGACTCTCAGCGTGCCCGCTTCCTGGAAGGTCGATCTCGGCGCTTCTTATGAAACGAAGATGGGAACGACCCCCGTCACGCTGACCTTGATGTGCTACAACGTGACCGGCAAGGACTACTGGATTCCCGTCGCAGGATCGGATGGCTTGCAATTGAGTGCGCCGCGCTCGGTGTCGTTCGCAGCGAATTTCGAACTCTGATAGTAGGGACAGGCAAACGGATTTCTGCGTTTGCCTGTCTTTGTCGTGCAGTTTTGAAGGCTGATGGAGGGATGAGACCATGATGCTGGAAAAGCTCAAGACGATGGGGACGATGCAGATTCTTCTGCTGTTCCTGCCGCTGCAATTGCTCGTCGCATGGTGGGGGGTCTCATCCGGACTGACGGATATTCCCATGTCCGCCATTTTCGGGATGCTCACAGGACATGGCGACGATGCGCTCACTGCGAGCATCCTCTATGAGCTTCGTCTGCCGCGCGTGCTCCTCGCACTTTGCGTAGGCATGGGACTGACCTTGTCCGGGCTCATCATGCAGGCGATCGTGCAGAATCCATTGGCCGATCCTTATGTCTTGGGCGTATCGTCAGGCGCATATTTCGGCACGGCGGCGGGACTCTTCCTCGGACTGGGCTCTTTGTTCGGTGCGATCGGCATCGGTGCGTGCTCATTTGCCGGTGCGCTTTTTGTCTCCGCCCTCGTCATCGGTTTTGCCCGTCGAGAGAATGGCGATTTGTCCAATCTTCTCCTGGGAGGCTTGGCGATGGGACTCGTCTTCTCATCGCTCGCAGGCTTTCTCGTCTACAAGGCCAGCGATACGGAGGGCATGGAGTCCATAACCTTCTGGCTCATGGGCAGTGTGGCAAACGCCTCCTTGACTCAATCGCTCATCCTATGCGTCGTCGTCGTCGCGATATTCCTTTATTTCATGACACAGAGCCGTGTACTGAACATCCTCCTCTGGGGACGCGACACGGCGATCACCTTGGGCGTCAATGCAAAGGATCACTTGACGAAGTACTTGCTCTGCAACGGCCTTTTGGTCGGCCTCATCGTCTACAACGCAGGCATGATTGGCTTCATCGGCCTCGTGCTTCCGCATATCGTACGCAGCCTTTTGGGCGCCGACCATCGCGTACTGCTGCCCGCAGCGGTCATGCTCGGCGGCATGACCGCCGTCCTTCTGGATCTCCTTTCACGCTCGCTCATTCCGATTCCCGGCGTGGAAATCCCCTTGGGTGTGATGTTTGCGCTCCTCGGCGCACCGCTCTTCATCTATCTCGTATTCCGGCAGAGATATAGCGTCTTCATGTAAGGCAAGCGGATTGAAATTCATGGAGACTGTGAACGACTGCCGTATAGGATGGCCTCCTCTATGAAAGAACAAAACAAAAACATCATATTGTATGCGACGATCGCCGTCCTGCTTCTGCTCCTGCCATTGGCGGCCATGACGCGCGGCATCGTCAATGTGGACTTCCATGAGGTTGTGCTGTTTCTCGTCGATCCGACGAATCCACAGATCGCCCCCATTCATGCAGATGTCTTGGCGTACATGCGCGCACCGCGCTTCGTCCTGGCGCTTTTGGCAGGCGGTACGCTCGCCGTTACAGGCGCCGTCATGCAAGCGCTCTTTCGCAATCCGCTGGCAGATCCGTATTTCTTGGGCATTTCTTCTGGCGCAGCACTGGGCGCTGTCCTGATGATGAGCGCGAACATCACGGCGCTTGCAGGATTCTCCTCCGTGCCGCTGGGAGCCTTCATCGGCGCGGGACTCTCGACCTTCCTCGTGCTGTGGCTCACACACCGCTATGGAGAGGGCAAGTCCTTCATGACCTTGATTGCAGGACTGGGCATCCATGCCGTTTGCAGTGCCGCCATCAGCCTCATCATCTCTCTTGCTCCCAATTCGCGCACGGTGGCGAACATCTCCTACTGGCTGCTCGGCAGTCTGGAGCGCAGCGGCTGGGATAAGAACCTCTATCTCGCCAGCATTGCCTTGCCGATCATCGTCTTTTTCCTGTTACGCACACGCATACTGAATCTGATGCTCCTCGGCGATATCGAAGCGAGCACGCTTGGCTATCGCTTGGAGAAGAGTCGCAGCCGGTATATCTTCCTATGCGCCATGGCGGTGGCCATGGTCGTCTACAACGCCGGAATCATCGGCTTCGTCGGCCTGGCAGTGCCTCACATCGCGCGATTGCTCGTGGGCAGCAGCTACGAGCGGCTTTTGCCGGTATGCGTCGCCTTGGGCGCAGGCTTCCTCGCGTGGGCAGATGTTTTCAGCCGTTTGGCGTTGGAGAACGGCGATATGCCGATCGGCATTATCGTCAGCCTGCTCGGCAGCCCGATTTTTCTGCATCTTCTATTGAAGAGAAAGCGCGTCTGACTCATGAAGAAAACATCATGGTATGCTGTCATCCTGAACGCAGTCTGCGCTTTCTTCCTCGGCTGCTCCTTTGCAGGGGAAGAAAGCGCTCCAACGGAGGGCGTTCCTGTGCGCGTGGAGAACTTGCGTATCGACAATTACTTCGTACAAGGGAAGAATGTGCAGATATTCACCGAAGTGCCCAAGCGCGTCCTCGTCGTCGGCGACAATGAGACGGAGACGTTGATCGAGCTTGGCGCGGCTTCCTCGATCCTTCTGGCTGCAGCAAACAACGACGGCCCTTTCCCTATGAAGGAAGAAAATGCCCGCATTTTAGAAACCCTGCCACGCGCCATAAATCAACAGCTTCATATGGAATATGTCATGCAGGCACGCCCCGATCTCATCATCGGGAATCAATACTGCTTTACGCGGAATAGTTTGGGCAGCACAGACTACTGGAACGCACACGGCGTAAAAACGCTTGTCAATCTGAGCAGTTCACAGCCGAGGCGACACTACATCAAGGAAACTGTGGCACAGGAGATGGAAAGCATCCGAGACTACGGACGTATTTTCCACGCAGAATCCGCCGCCGAGCACATCGTACAAGAAACCTACGACTGTATTGATGAAATCAACGAAAAAGCACAAGGATATCCCAAGCCGCGCGTCATGCTGATCGAGCTTATGAGCACGTTCGTTTCGTACGACAAAAGCAAGCTCGCGGGCAACATGGCGGAACAGATCGGTGCCGAAGCGATCGAGACACCTGCCGTCATCACATTTGAGCACATCGCGAAGGAAGATCCCGACGTACTGATGGTCATCTGCAGCCACGCCGAGTACGGCGCATGCCTGCAGCAGATCTATGAGCATCCAGGCCTGCAGCATACGAAATGCGTGCAAAACCGTCGTATCTACAGCATCCCGCTCAACTATACCTACGGCCCGCTCTGCCATACTGTCGACGGCATAAAGATGATGGCAAAAGCCTTTTACCCAGGGATTGCGATAGAATAAGCTGCACGCGCAAACGTCCATTTTGTGAACATTGTGCGCCGCCCTTACATGAAACCGATCGATCCGTCTGCGTCCTTCGCTCTTAACTTCTTGAGGTTTCACGCTAAAGCGGCAGCAATTTCCTCTTGGATCTCACCAGTCTATTATATAGGGCAGTATCGTTTCAAAGGAAAATACGCTATAATAAGAACAGAGGAGACTATAGGAAAAGAGGAGGTCTTGAACATGTGGAAAAAATGGACGTTTTCCTTTCTCGCGCTTGCGCTCTGCGCATTCCTGGGAGCAACTGTACCCGCCGAAGCGGCGGCCAAGGAGAAGCCCGCGCGCGTGGAACTCGTGATGGTGCTCGACAAGAGCGGCTCGATGTCGGGTCTGGAGTCGGACACGATCGGCGGCTTCAATTCCATGATCGAGAAGGAGAAGAAGCTCGACGCGAAGGTCAATGTCACGACGGTGCTCTTCAACGACGAGATCGATACGATCTATGATCGCGAAGACATCCGACGCATCAAGCCGCTGACGGACAAGGAGTACGAGGTCGGCGGCACGACGGCGCTTTTGGACGCCGTAGGCTCGACGATCCTCAAGGTCGCACGCACGGAGGGCGTTGAGAACAAGGATACGAAGGTCGTCTTCGTAATCATCACGGACGGCTTGGAGAACGCCAGTGAGGAGTTCACGCAGGAGAAGGTCAAAAAGATGATTTCCGACAAGCAGGAGAAAGCGGGCTGGGATTTCATCTATCTCGGCGCGAACATCGACGCAGCGAAGGAAGCGGCGAGCATCGGCGTCAACCAGAAGAACGCCGTGACCTACCGCAACACGAAATCGGGCGTGCGCAGGAACTTCGACGCCGTCAGCGCCTATGTGGCGGAAGCTGTAGCCGATCCGAGCGCGGAGAGCGGCAGCTGGAAGGAGCATGTGGAAAAGGACGAGACGCAGGACTGACGCGCTCGCATGGAAAAGCCCCGAAGCCATCACGCGATGGCCTCGGGGCTTTTTGGTGTCGGGAAATCCGCCTAATGCTCATATTCGATAAGCGCATTTTTGAGGATGCCTTTTAAAAAGGAGCCCCTTCCTTTGCATAGGGCTAAAATCCTAATTTTAACAAAAGCATGCAAAAGCAGACAATATCCGCTAGGAAAAAAGCCCGACTTATGATAAACTACACGCAGAAACGTCTGCTTCGCGGACATCGTGCGCCGCCTTGCAGAAACCTGGCCGATCGGTCTGCGCCTTCGGCGTGTGACTTCTTAGGGTTTCATCATAAGATGTAGTGTACAAATGCGGCGGCTGCTTTTGGAAGCCGTCGTGAAAAACGATGGCAAGTCATGGAAGGAACGATGCGAATGAAGATGCAGGATGCAGAGAAAATGCGGCACAGGCCTTCTGCTGCAAAGCGATGCGGGCGTCTGTCCTTTGCCGTCACGCTCGCTTTGTTCAGCGCTGTGCTCGCCCCCTTTTGCGCTGAAGCGGGAACGGTTTCAGATACGGCGGGCGATGCGCAGCGTGCCATGGTGCGTGCGGCGGCGGGCGAAGCGCCGATGATGGGGACGAGCGCCGCCGATGCGCCGAAGACCGAGGGAGCGGAGGCAGCCGCCTCGCCGAACGTGACGCGAGCGGGCGTGGAAGCCCCTGCGCTGCGGCAGGCAGAGCAGCAGGCTGAGGAGGGCGCGATTCTCGTGCGCCGCTACACGTTCTCGGGCGAGAACCCCGTGACGGACGAGGAGCTTCGCACGCTGCTCCAAGCGCACAAGCTCAAGTACGCGACTCTCGCCGACCTTGAGGAGCAGGCAAACGAGGTCACGAAGTACCTGCGCGCAAAGGGCTACTTCGTCGCCTTCGCCTACCTCGCGCCGCAGGACTTCGCAGACGGCACCGTCGACTTCACGATCGTGCCCGGGCGCTACGATAAAATCATCGTAAACAATAACTCCTATTTGACGGAAAGCGCCATCCGCCGCGAGATGGGGCTTTCCTCGGGCGAACTCGTGAAGAAAGCGCCGCTCAACCGCGGCGTCTGGCTGACCAATGACCTCTCGCGCGTCGAGGCGCGCACGCAGATCAAGGCGGGCAGCCGCCAGGGTACGTCGGACATCGTCATCGACGTCAAGAACAAGGGCAACCGCATGTGGGGCTACGTCGGCGTCGACAACGGCGGCTACCGCTACACGGGACGCTACCAGTACAGCGCCTTCTTCAACTACGCAAGCCCGTTCCGCGAGGGCGACCTCTTCTCCGTCGGCGGCATCGTGTCGAACGGCGGCATGTGGTCGGGATCGGCTTCCTACTCGACGCCGATCGCCAAGCAGGGCGAACGCGTCGGCGTCAGCTACGCACGCTCGCACTACACGCTGGGCGGCGCGTTCTCTGCGCTTGACTACACGGGCACGTCGGAGACCGTGAGCCTTTGGTGGCAGCACAACTTCCGGCGCAGCCGCGACTTCAACCTCTACGGCACGCTGCGCTTCGACTGGAAGGATCTTGAGGACGAAGCGAAGGGCATGGCGTACAAGAATCCCAAGGGAGCGAAAAACTGGGTCATCGGCATCAACGGCGACAACCTCGACCATATCTGGACGGGCGGCCGCAACACCTTTGCGCTCAATTACACGTATGGCGACCTCTCCATCGACGATGAAGTGCAGCGCCGGTACGATGCCGCTACCGCGCGGACGGCAGGTCATTTCGGCAAGTGGAATTTGAACTTGACGCGCCTGCAGCACATAGATGATCGTCTCTCGCTCTACCTCTCGTACAGCCGCCAGTGGGCGAACAAGAACCTCGATTCCTCGGAGAAATTCTCGCTCGGCGGGCCTTACGGCGTACGCGCCTACCCCGTCGGCGAAGCGTCGGGCGACGACGGCTGGCGCTGGACTTCGGAGCTTCGCTGGAACTTGCCGACGCGCGAGGGCGACGAGAATATATGGCAGCTCATCGCCTTCGTCGACGGCGGTCATGTAGGGCTCTACCACGACGGCTGGTCGGGCTATACAGGGCCGCAGAGCCGCAGCCTCTACGGCGCGGGCGTCGGCGTGAATTGGAGCAATCAGGCGAACTGGGTCGCGCATCTGCACTACGCTTGGAAGATCGGCCGTGAAGAGGCGACTTCCGACACGGATCGCAGCGGCAGGTTCTGGTTCCAATTGTATAAATTCTTCTAAATGATAAAGAGCCGGGCGGTCTGCATGGCTTGACCTCTCGGACGTTCAAGGGAAACGCTGATAAAATGAGGTCGCCCAGATTTGCACAGATGTGTGAAGATGGGTGGCTGAATTTATCCGTGATTCCCCAATATCGGTTTCAGACGAAAAAGGAGAAATACCCATGCGCTTCATGAAAAAACAGCGCCGCGCGAGGAAAGAGCGCGGCGAGAGCAATCCCTTCCTGCTGCGCCTGCAGGAGAACGTGCGCCGCGCCCTCTTGGGCGGCGTCGGCATCGTGGCGGCGGGCGCAGCCCTCGTTGGCACGAGCAGCCCTGCCAGCGCCTTGCCGCAGGGCGGCGAAGTCGCGGCGGGCACTGCCGACATCGCCAAGAGCCAGGCGGAGATGGCAATTCATCAGGCGACTGAGAACGCCGTCATCAACTGGCAGAGCTTCAACATCGCGGCAAACGAGCGCGTCAATATCTATCAGCCGAACGCACAGGCTGCGCTTTTGAACCGCGTGCTCGGGGGGACTCCCTCTGAGATCTTCGGCACGCTCTCGGCGAACGGGCGCGTCTTCCTCGTCAACCCGGCGGGCGTCCTTTTTGCGCCCGGCGCCGAGGTCGATGCGGGCGCGATCGCAGCCTCGACGATGAACATTACGAACGCCGACTTCATGGCGGGAAAATATGCCTTCGTCGGCACGTCGAATGACGGCAAGGTCATCAACCGCGGCACGCTTCGTGCGGCGGATGCGGGCGCAGTCGCGCTTCTCGGCAAGGATGTCGTCAATGAAGGCGTCATCGTCGCCAAGAAGGGCGCGGCAGTCCTCGCAGCGGCAGAGGACGTCACGCTCGACTTCACGGGCGACGGCAAGGTCACGGTCGTACCGACGAAAGCGGCGATGGAAGAGAGCGTCACGAACAAGGGCATCGTCGAAGCGGACGGCGGACTCGTCTTCATGACGGCGGCGACGGGCGACGCGCTTGTTTCCTCTGCCGTCAATCAGGAGGGTGTCGTGCGCGCCGCGAGCCTTGACGGCAAGGCGGGCGCGATCCGCATGACGGCGAACGACGTGCGCCTTGCGGCGGGCAGCGTGACGGACGTGAGCGGCGCGAAGGCCGGCACGGTCGAGATCGGCGGCGGCTGGCAGGGCGCGGGCGACCTCGCGCACGCCGAGAATGTCACGGTCGAGCGCGGCGCATCTGTGCGTGCAGATGCGACGGCAGACGGCGGCGCGGGCGGCACGGTCGCCGTCTGGTCGGACGGCACGACGCGCTTTGCGGGCGAGATCACGGCACGCGGCAAAGGCACGGGTGCGGGCGGCGCCGTCGAGACCTCGGGCAAGAAGGTGCAGATCACAGGCGCAGTCAATGCTTCGTCTGACGCGGGCAAGGGCGGCGAATGGCTGATTGATCCCGGCGATATTGAGGTCAAGACGCGTGCGGCGGGCGATCCCGAAGCCGGCTCTCAGGCGGACGTACAGACCGTCACCAATTCGCTGAACAGCGGTACATCTGTAACCATCCAGACACCGAATCTGACGGGCAACAATGATAACTTCATCAAGGTGCAGGACGCGATCAATAAGACGGCGGGCGGCGATGCGACGCTGACCTTGAAGGCGACGGGCAACATCAGCATCAATGCCAATATCACCTCGACGGCGGGCGCGCTCCATCTCGACGTCCTCTCCGATACGAACCACCGTGCGGGCGGCAATATCAGCGTGGCAGACGGCGTGCAGATCAAGACGCGCGGCGGCAATGTCAAGCTCGGCGGCGGTCTGACCGAGAACGACATAGGCTTTGCGAACTCGCCGAACACAGGCGTCTCCGGCATCGATCTTGGCAGCGCCACGATCAGCACAACCTCTTGGAGCGGCGACGGCAGTATCGAGATGGCGGGCAGCACGACGACGGCGGCGGCGGGCGTCAAGCTCGCGGGCACGCAGATCCGTGTGGGCACGGGCAAGGTCACGATCGTCGGCAAGTCCCAGAGTGGCAAGGGCATTGACATCAGCGGCACATCGAACATTACGGCGAGCAATGTCGAGCTGCGCACGGATTCGATTGCACTGGACGGCACGATCACGGGTTACGGCGGCTTCGGAAACACGGCGCAGATCCGGACGCTCACGGAGGGCAAGACCATCAACTTCGGCACGGGGTCGGGCGGGCTTGACCTTGCGGGCGATACCTTTACGAGCGGGGGCAAGATACGGAATTTCCGCTGGAACATTGTCGGCGACGAAAAGCAGAAGGCGGATATCACGGTGAACGGCGTGACGACAGACCGCGACCTCTATATCTACACGGGCGCGGGCAAGCTGACAGTCAGCGGCGCAGTCACGGTCTCGCCGAGTCGTACACTGACGCTTGGCTCGAAGAACGCCATCGAAGGCGCGGGCGTCCTCACGGCGGACTCGCTCCAGCTCGAAGCGGCGGATGCCACGGTGAACCTCACGGGCACGCAAGCTATCGCGAAGCTCGACGGCAAGGCAAAGGGGCTGACGCTCAAGAACGGCACGAATCTCACGGTTGGCGAAGACGTGGGCTTTGCCACGACAACGGGCGGTGCGGACATCGACGTCACGGGCGATCTCAAGGTCGGCGCGTACGGCATGACAAACGCAGCGGGCGCGATGAAGCTCAAGGCGAGCGGCACGCTCAAGCTCGATGCGAATGCCGAGGTCAAGTCGACGGGTGCGGCGGCGACATCGCTCGAAGCGACGACAGTCAATTTCGACACGGCGAGCAAGGTATCGACAGCAGGCGGCACGATTGATGTCAAGACGGATGCGCTGACGCTCCCCTCGGGAGCGCAGGGCACTCTTTCGAGTGCAAACGGAAAAGTTACGGTTGAGACGAAAACCGCGGGCAAGACGATGTCCGTCGGTTCTTCGAGTGCCGATGTTCACATGAATGACCTCGATTTCATCAACTCCGGCACGGGCGAAGTCCATCTGGGCAATGCGTCTACGGGCAATGTTGAAATTGGTGCAGCCGATGTCAAAGCACCGCTGACGGTCGAGTCGGCGGCGACGGTGAAATTTTCGGGAACGCTCTCGAATACGGCGGGCAAGAACACGACGTTCAAGGCGAACGCCGTGGACTTTGCTGCGGGCGCAAACCTCGCGGCGGGCGCGGGCACGATGAAGATGGTGACGGACAGCGTCACGAACTGGAGCAATGTCACGTTTGCCGACAGCAATGCGAAGGGCACGTTTGCCCTTCAGCCCAAGACGGCGGGCAATTTCACCGTCGGCGGATCGAGCGCACTCGTCTCGGATGCAGGTCTCGGCAAGCTCAAGGCGGGCAATTTCTACAACGTCGCCATCGGCACGAAGGAGAATGTCGGCACGGCGACCATCGCGGGCATCGCGAGCGGCAATCTGCCCAAGTATACGAGCATCATGACGAAGGGCAAGATCAACGTTACGGGCGCAGTCGTCGGCACATCTGCCGATACGCTCGCGCTCCATGCCGATGCGCCCGGCACGACGCTCGGCGACGGGCTTTCCCAGAGTGCGCCGATCACGGTCGGCAATCTGCTTCTCCTCGGCAAAGGATCGATGGATCTCAGCACGCAGGCGAACAAGATTGAAAACATCGCCGCCGATATGTCGGACGGCGACCTCAAGCTCAGGAACCGGACGCACATGACGGTCGCTGTCGTTGAGAATCGTACCGTCACGCCGAAGGTGAACGTCGACGGACTCAAGACGAAATCGACGGACATCAAGATGGATGCCGGCAAGAAGCTCACGGTCGCGGGCAATCTGAGATCCACGGACGACACGAAGATCGAAGCCGACGATCTCGACCTCGGGAATAACAAGGTCAACGTCGGCAAGAAGCTCACGCTCGAAAAGGCGACGAAGTCGCAGGCGATCAACATCGGCACGGGTGCGGGCGATTGGAACATCAACAACAGTGCCTACGGCGAGATCAAGATCGGCGGCGCGACGCAGACGGGCGATGTCAATATCAAGGGCGCAACGTTCAAGAAGCCATCGGACATCGAGACCACGGGCAAGGTCACGCTGACGGGCGCGACGAAGGCGGGCGCGGACGGCAAGTCCGACATGAAGATCAAGGCGCATGCGGCGACTCTGCCGACAGCAAGCGATACGCTCGCCGTCAAGAATCTTGACCTCGACCTCTCGGGCGGCATCGATCTCGGTCTTGGCAAGATCAACGGACAGAAGGACGGCAAGGTCACGGCGAAGGGCGCATCGGCGAGTCAGGACATCTATATCAGTGACAATGCCGCAGATGCTCCTTCCACGGAGTTCCGCATTGCCTACCGTACGATCAACAATACGCTCGATGGCTTCGGCGGCTTCGACGTCGCGGGTGAGAAGCATGTCTACTTCTACGGCGGCGCAGTCAAGAAGTCCATCAATGCGGCGGGCAAGCTCGGCGTCGAGGTGCGCGACAATCTCACCATCGAGGGCAAGGGTACGAAGCTCAAGATCGGTGCAGATCCGACGCAGGCGGGGCATGATCCCGCATCGGTCATCACGGGCGGCTTCACCGTCAAGCAGGGCAAGACCGTCCATGTGAAAGGCGTCGACGGGACGAGCAAGGAAAACGGCGCAGAGATCAATATCCAAACGGCGGGCAACATCCATCTCGAGCAGGGAGCTGCACTGAAGGTCGAGGGCAACTATGCACAGGCGACGCTCAATGCACGAAACGGCGACGTCGTGCTGAACGAGGATGCCAAGGTGCAGGTCGCTCCCGGCTCCACACCCGTCTGGGTCGATGTCACGGGCAAAAAGCTGCAGCTCGACGCACGCGCTCAGCTCGACTCGGGCACCGATACCGTCGGTGCTCTGCGCGTGCATACGGATGAGATCGTCACGCCGACAGCGGACGACAATACGACGAACATCGTCGGCAAGAGCGGTCTCGTCATCACGCGCAAGACGGCGGGCGATTTGACGCTCAACAACGCTTCTACGGGCGCAGGGCTTCATGTCACGAGCGACCAGCTCAACGGCAAGCTCTTTGGCAAAGATTTCAGCGAATTGGTTCTCGGCGACAATCGCAGCCAGACGGTCACGATCGACGGACTTGAAGCGAACAACCGCGTCGTCGTCAAGACAGCGGAGACGGGCAAGACGGTCATCGGCGCGGGCGGACTCAAGGTCGGCACGGACGGCTCCGGCAAGGACTACAAAGTGACGCTGACGACGGGTGCGATTGAGAACTCGGGCGGTGCGGGCATCATGAACATCGGCGAGGGCAGCACGCTGAACCTCTATACGAACAATATCACGAACCTCGCAGCGCACGGGAGCAGTCCGTCCGTCACGGGCACGGGCACACTCGGCATCGGAACGTACAACGGCTCGAAGACCATCGGGCTTGGCGACGGTGCGACGGGCGACCTGCAGTTGACGAACAATAAGTTCACACAGGTATTCGGCCCGAACTTCTCGCATTACGCCATCGGCAACGGTACGCAGGGCACGATCAATGTGAAAAATTCTTCCCTCGGGAAGGACGTGACACTCCAAGCAGATAACATCAACTTCGCAGGGGATATGACGCTTGCGGCGGGCAAGACGCTCGTTGTCAACGCCAAGACGGCGGCGAACCAGACGGCGGGCAAGATTACGGCGGCGAACCTCGCCGCCGTCGGCGGCAACATCGCGCTCGAACAGGCGAACGAGATCGGCACGCTCGCCGCCGACGCGCTCTCCGTCAAGGTCAAGTCCGATGCGCTGACCATCGGCGCGATCACGACGCCTGCGGGCGCATCCGTCCCCTCGCGCACGATCACGGGCATCAAGGCTGGTGAGTCCGGCGGCACGGCGGGCGACGTCGTGCTTTCGGCGGACGCCATGACCTTTGATAAGGCGGTCGAGGGCAAGGGCAACTTGACCGTACAGCAGGCGAATGCCGCGACGAATTTGAGCGTCGGCACGGCGGGTACGGGGCTGAATCTGCCGGAGAATCTCTTCGGTGGCAATAAGATCAAGGACGGCTTCAAGCACGTCTACCTCGGTCGCGAAGACGCGACGGGAGCGACAAAGGTTGGCGGCAATCTGAACTTCGTCGATCCGACGACGATCCGCTCCGGTGCTACGGCAGGCTCGATGACGGTCGACGGCTCGGCAAACATTCGGACGAACGGCAACGATTTCGCACTCGAATCGAAGAATCTGACGACCGATGCGGGAAGCAATGTCGATACGGGCACGGGCGCACTCACGCTCAAGACCGATGCGATTGACCTGAAAGGCAAGATGAAGGGCAAGAAGGCGCTCAATATCCTGCCGATCTCGCACGATCGTGACATCAAGCTCGGCGGCGAAGTGAACGATTCCGCGAAGCTCTCGCTGCTCGACAAGTATTTCAATGGAAACAACCGTCAGTTCTGGGAGTATGAGATCATCAACATCGGCGACCGTGGCGGCGGCGGACGTCTCTATCAGAGCGGTACGATCGACATGCCGTTCACCGTCAACATCCAGCAGGCGATCACGAGCGGCCAAGGCGGCGTCAACCTCTCCGGCTCGATCAAGACGCACGGCAGGGACTATACCGTCGCCAGCCGTGAAGTCAATCTTGACGATGCGCATATCAATGCCGACGGCGCCGACCGCGATCATGACGGCAATGTCGCCATCCATGCGGACAAGCTCAACACGGCGAACGGCAGCACGATCACAGGCCACGGCGACGTCTCCTTCGACACCTATACGCCGGGCAAGACGCTCAACTTCGGCACGCCTGGCGCGGGCGGCTCCGCCTCCGATCCTACGTTTCCTTCCGACATCTTCAGCGGCACGGGGCTTCTGCAGAAGAACCCCGACGGCAAGGGCTTCAAGAAGATTCGCATCGGCGGTACGAATGCAGGGGATATCAAGGTCGGCAACGTCGACCTGCCCGAGGGGCTTGCTGATGCCGTTTCCATCAAGACGAACAAAGATGTCACCTCGACGGGTGTCTTGAAATCCGTTCCGACGCTCGAAGTGGATGCACATAATGTAAATCTCACGGGGCCGAACGAGATCAAGAACCTTGGCAATATCACGTCCGCGACGGGCGTTTCCGTCGAGACAAAGGGCGGTACGAACGTCACGGGGGTTATCAAGGGGAATAACGCCGCCATCAATATCAAGAACAAGGACGGCGGCAACGTCACGATTGCGCCCGGCGGGCAGATCGTCGGCACGGGCACGTCCGATGTCCTCATCGAGGCGAAGGGCGGCGCCTTCAAGAACAAGGGCGGCGCGAACGCCATCAAAACTGACCCTGGTCAGCGCTATGTCGTGCATACGGAGGACTCCGTCGAGAACGAGATCGACGGGCTTGTCTTCGAGTTCCGTAAATACGGCGTGGATTACAGCAATCGCAGCGCCTTCCCCGCTCCTGCGGGCAAGAACGCCATGTTCTACAAGTATCAGCCGGAGCTGAAGCTCTACTCGACGCGTGCCTATGGCGACGATAACTCGGCGTTCTTCAACTCGACTGCGGGCTTCTATATCCAGGACGACGGCAACGAGAAGCGCCGTGCGCTCGATAAGGCTGAGGTCGACTATATCCGTGACCATGTGAGTGATTCAAATACGCATAATTTCGGCACGACGAAGCTGACGGACGTCAATGCCGATGTCAATACGGCGGACGGCACGGTGACGAATGCGGCAAATGATGTGACCATGCGTGCAGGTGCACGCACCTACGGGTCGGCTTCCACGATTGCCAACGAGACAATCACCTATACGGGGCATAACGACCTCAACTACAAGATTACGGTCGACTACCGCATCGTGCCGCGCGAAGTCACGGTCACGGGCAAGACGGAGACCGTCGACTATAACGGCAATCCGCACAATTACACCGGAATGAACGGCGTTACCTTCACGAACTTCGCGAACAGCCAGACGGAGGCGACGCCGGGACTTCTCTCGGGGGCTGTTTCCTATACCCCGATTGCGGACGCGACGAAGACGACGGGCTTTGCGCAGGGCGCGATTCATGCGGGCGAGTACACGGTTGGCTTGTCGAACAGCAATCTCTCGGCGAGCAACTACACGTTCAAATACGTGCCGGGCAAGCTGACGATCGCGCCGCGCGATATTCACTTCACAGCGCCGGGCGGTGAGCGCGTCTACGGTGCGCCGAACGACAGCGTGACGATGAGCTCGGGCACGACGCATACGGGCTCGCTCGTTGCGGGTGACAGCTTCGCAAATTACACCGTTACAGCGGTGGACGGCGGCGGAAATGCCGTCACGGAGCGTACGGGCGTCGGCAGCTATACGATGCGTGTCGAGGGCGCGGCGCTCGCCTCGGGTAGCCGCAGCTATGCTACGGACTACAACATCACCTCGACCACGGGGACGCTGACGATTAAAAAGCGTCCGCTGACCATCACGGCGGGCGATAAGAGCCGCGTCTACGGCGACGCCAATACGACGGCGGGCTATGTCAACAATACGGGCAAGGTCAACGTCGCTGCGGCTACCGCGACGACGGGACTCGTCAACGGCGACGCCATCGACGATGTAACGGAGACGATTGACCCGACAGCAACCGTTACGACGAATGCGGGCACGGCAGGTCTTTGGACAAAGGCGAGCGCGGCGCACTTCTCGTCGGGCACGGCAAACAATTACAACATTACCTACGTTGACGGACACTTCAACATCACGAAGCGGCCGCTGACGCTCGTCGCGGGCGACAAGAGCCGCATCTACGGCACGGCGAACAACACAGCAAGCTATGTCAACGGCACGAATCTCTTCCGCGTCAAGGCGGGCACGAACCTCGTCAACGGTGATACGGTTTCGACCGTCACGGAGACGATTGATTCGCGTGCGACCGTCACGACGGATGCGGGTACGGCAGGACTCAAGACGAAGATTGCAAATGCCGTCTTCGGTACGGGCAATGCCGCCAACTACGACATCTCCTACGAGGACGGCAGCTTCGCCATCACGCCGCGCGACTTGACGCTTCGTGCGGGCAGCAAGACGCGCATCTACGGCACGGAGAACTCGACCGCCGTCTATACGGGCGGCACATCGAAGTTCCGTGCCGATGCCGCGACCGCCACGACGGGACTGGCGAACGGCGACGCGGTCGCTGACGTCGATGAATCGACGGACGCCCAGGTCACGACGAACGCCGGCACGGCGGGACTCAAGACGCAGATTGCCAATGCAAGATTCGGCACGGGAAAGGCATCGAACTACAACATTCACTATGTCGATGGCGGCTTCGCGATCACGAAGCGTGACCTCTATATCAAGGGCGGCGACAAGAGCCGCATCTACGGCGACGCCAACGAAACGGCGCACTACGTCAATGGCACGAGCCGTCTCAACGTGCGCCCTGCCGACGCAACGACGGGACTTGTGAACGGCGATGCGATTTCCACAATTACGGAGACGATCGACCCGACAGCAACCGCCACGACGGATGCGGGCACAGCAGGTCTTTGGACGCGTGCTTCCGCCGCACAGTTCTCGCATGGCACGGATGCCAACTACAACATTCACTACGCAGACGGCGCGTTCATCATCACGAAGCGGCCGCTGACGCTCGTCGCGGGCGACAAGAGTCGCATCTACGGCACGGCGAACACGACGGCCAGCTATGTCAATGGCACGAATCTCTTCCGCGTCAAGGCGGGAAGCCTCGTCAACGGCGATGCGATCTCGACGGTCACGGAGACAATTGATTCGCGTGCGACCGTCACGACGGACGCAGGCACGCCGGGTCTCAAGACGAAGATTGCAAATGCTGTCTTCGGCACGGGAAATGCGTCTAACTACGACATCTCCTACGAGGACGGCAGCTTCGCCATCACGCCGCGTGACTTGACGCTGCGTGCGGGAAGCAAGAGCCGCATCTACGGCACGGAGAACTCGACCGCCGTCTACGCGGGCGGCACATCGAAGTTCCACGCCGACGCCGCGACCGCGACGACAGGACTGGCGAACGGCGACGCGGTCGCTGACGTCGATGAATCGACGAACGCCCAAGTCACGACGAACGCCGGCACGGCGGGACTCAAGACGCAGATTGCCAATGCACGCTTCGGCGCGGGCAAGGCATCGAATTACAACATCCACTATGTCGACGGCGGCTTCGACATCACGAAGCGCGACCTCTATATCAAGGGCGGCGATAAGAGCCGCGCCTACGGCGCAGCGAACAGTCTGGCGCAGTATGTGAACGGCACGAGCCGTATCAACGTGCGCCATGCCGACGCGACGACGGGACTGGTGAACGGCGATCGGATTTCCTCCATCACGGAGACGATCGATCCGCTGGCGACCGTCACGACGGATGCGGGCATGCCGCACCTCTGGACGCGCGTCTCTGACGTGCAGTTCGGCTCGGGGCTTGCCTCGAACTACGCGATTCACTATGCGGACGGCAGCTTTGCCATCGTGCCGCGCGAGGTTCTCGTCACGGCGGGCAACGCTTCGCGCGACTATGGTGCACCGAACCCCGTCGTCACCGAGTACACGGTTGAGCGCGGCGACTATATGTCAGAGCGCGGCCTCTTGGCGGGCGATGATCTCACGGGCGTCGCGACCTACTACGACGCCGCCATTACGCCGCAGACGGCGGGCGGGACGTATGCAGGCGTCATTCACGTCGATCCCGCCTCCGTCAATGCAGGCTATCGAGGTGCGACGGCGCTTTCCAACTATTGCTTCCGCTATGCGCCCGGTGCATTGAAGATCAATCTGCGCGGCTTTGACATGAGCACGCCCGAGGGCAGGGTCGTGACGACGGGCAGCATCACAGCGTCCCAGATCATAGCGAACCTCAGCCATGGCCATACGGGCGGTGTCAGCGGCATGACAGGCGGTGTCGGCAGCATGACGGGCGCCGGCGTCGGCAGCGCGAGCAGCTTTGGCGGCACGAGCGCAAGCGGCGGCAATGCCGGAAGCTACGGCGGCACGAGCGCAAGCGGCGGCAATGCCGGAAGCTACGGCGGTACGAGCGCAAGCGGCGGTGTTGCCGGCGGTTACGGCGGCACGAGCGGCGTCGGCGGCAAGAGCATCGGCGCGAGCAATGGCGTCGGTACAAGCACAAGCACGAGTGCAGGCAGCAGCGCCAATACCGGCGGCAATACCGGCGCCGGCAAGAGCGCCGGCACGGGCACAGCCGCAGGTGCGCCGTCTGCCGGGCAGCTGCACGATACATCGTTTGCCGACGGCGTCGCCGTCGACATGCCGAAAGATCTGGCGGCGACGAACTGGCAGAGCCGCGTCGTCGTAGCATCGGGCGGCGCTTCCGAAGCGCACGACTACGTCGAAGGCGCGGATGGCTCCTTCGGCTTCGATCTCGCCAAGACGCGCGGCAACTACGGTATCCGCGACGAAATTCCGGGCGGTACGTCGGAAGCCATCCCCGTCCTCTTCACGGACGGCGCCTCGTGCGACCTCGACGGCATCTACTCCGTCAACTACGGCTCCGGCAAGCTCGCCATCAAGCCCGCCTCGAAGAAGGTCGAGATCCCCGATCCCAAGGAGATCCGAAGCTCCGCAGAAAAGGCGCTGAGCTTCCTCTACCGGATGCAGAACGGCGTCTTCCAAGTCACCTTTGGCAACGGCATCGTCACGCTCTACCCGAAGGATACGTCGGCGCTTGACATCGTCGTCGGCAAGGACAAGAAAGCCGAGCGCGCCGTCCTCGCCTCTGGCCTTCTGACCGCCATCGAGGACCTCGGCGTGACCCCCGTGGAGATCCGCGCCGTCTACATCTTCAAGGAACTCGGCGAAAGCGCAGAATAAGCTGGCCGCAAGCCATAGAAAAAAGCCCCGCAAAGGGGCTTTTTTTCTATGGCTGTATGTTGCGTTTCTCCTGTGTCAATGCTATAGTGAAACCAAGAGTCATACATTTGCGTAAAAGTCCAGTAAATCAAGCCGAAGGCGCAGGCTGATTGGTGAACTTTCATTAAGGGTGGCGCACTTTTGTCCACAAAGTGGACGTTTGTGTGTGTAGTTTGCGGAGGTGGGAATATGGGTGCGGTGGTATTGACGGTATTGCCGAATGGACAGGTGAGCCTTCCGAGCGAACTGTGCAGGAAGCTCTCGATTGAAAGCGGAGCAAAGTTGGTAGCCTATGCTTCCGAGGATGGGATCGTCTTGAAGCCCATCGCAAATTCGCCTGATCAAGATTTTGCGGAACGACTCGATGAAGCGAGGGAATGGGCCGCATCGGTTGGCTATCAGGAATCGGATGTCGATGATATCATCAAGGAAGTCAGAAAGAGAAAGCGTCCATGAGAATTGTCATTGATACGAATGTGGTCATATCGGGTACGTTCTTCGGCGGCCATCCGCGCAAGGTTTTTGTGCGCAGCATCTTCGCTGAGCTTTGAATCCATGCGCGGGATGCGCAGCGTTTCTGGACTCGAAGCCATACATTCTACCATTCTTAGGACGAAAACCCCTATTTCACCCTTCATGATTTTTTTATTTGCGTTTTCCTCTGAGCTGTGCTATTCTAGTTTCACGAACCGAGGATACGGGCGAGGTTGAGCTTGAGGAAACATGGACACTCAGAGGAAGCCTCCTTGGAGCTTTGGTTCAAAGCCAAATTTCTATCTATCTTGAAGGAGGAGTTTCTCATGAAGAAGACTCTCACAGCAGCGCTCACGACGGCTCTTGTCGTTGGTGCAGCCTCGACGACGTTCGCTGCGGCGAACCCGTTCAGCGATGTTCCTGCCGACCATTGGGCATACGATGCAGTAGCCCAGCTCGCCGATGACGGCGTCATCGAGGGCTACGGCGACGGCACGTACCGCGGCCAGAACGAGATCACGCGTTACGAGATGGCGCAGATGGTCGCGAAGGCCATGGCGAAGGAAGACCAGGTCAATGCACAGCAGAAGGCCATGATTGACCGCCTCGCCGCTGAGTTCAGCGAAGAGCTCAACAACCTCGGCGTGCGCGTCTCGAACCTCGAGAGCCGCATCGACAACGTCAAGTGGGAAGGCAAGCTGCAGTACGAGTACAAGCGCTGGAAGTATGATGGTGCGGATGCAGAGACGGATCATGAACTCAAGTTCCGCCTTGAGCCGACGGCTACCGTCAACGACCATTGGAAGGTCAAGGCTCGTCTCGATGCGAAGTGGAATCCTGACAGCGATCAGGGCAAGGAAGATGACACTGGGAAGCCTGACAGTAACGTCAAGCTCAAGCGTGCCTATGCTGCCGGTCATTACGGCATCACGGACATCAATGCGGGCTTGATTCCCTACTACTCCGAGCAGGGTGTCGTATTCGATGGCGAGTTCTCGGGCGCCAGCGTCACGGTTGGCGCAGATCAGACGCTTTCCGGCACGCTGCTTGCCGGTCGCGCTAGGGAGATTGACGGAGGAGCTACCGCGCCTTCGAACGTGCAGGGCGTGAATATCACGTGGATGCCGACGGAAGAGTTCACGGGAGCTGCTGAGTATTACCGCGCATCGGTGGGCGACGAGTACAACAATATCTGGGGTCTCGGTGCGACGTACACCTTTGCCAAGACTGCTTCTCTGAACGGCGGTTATTGGAAGAATACGACGCCGGATAATTCGGATACCGACCGTGCTTGGAACGTCCAGCTTTCCTACAAGGGCGCGGAGCAGGAGAATATGCATAGCTTCGGCCTCTTCGTCGCATACCGTCGCCTTGGTACTGCCGTTGCTTTTGCACCGACCTTCGATGCTATCGAGAGTGGCGAGAAGGGCTGGGAAGTCGGCGGCGACTACACGTTCGCGAAGAACGTTGTCGGCACGCTCAAGTACTTCAACGGCAGGAATATCGCACTTGATGCAAAGCTGGATCGCTTCTACGGTTCGCTTGAGTACTTCTTCTAAGAAGTTGAAAAGCATCGTGTTTCGGCGCAGTGATGCAAGAACCCCCGCATTTGCGGGGGTTCTTTTTTGGTGCGT
>CAJPRR010000004.1 GCA_905373085.1 uncultured Selenomonas sp. | reverse complement strand
CTTCTGCTGCTTGAAAAATTTTGGGAAACTGTCCGATTTGCTATTGCAATTAACCCCGCTTCCTTGCCAAAGAGCCGTCCGTATATAATGTTTAACAATCGCCGTCTTTTCTGCTATAATAGGGTATCGCGACAAAAATAGCCGCGGCTTGAAAAGGGCGTCGGCTTGATGCAGAGAGGATGAACTATGACGATGCGACAGATCTCGCCGGGGCAGGAGCGCTGGGCGCTCTTTATCATGGCGTTTCTCTTTGCGCTTGCCGCACCATTTCTGCCGGTTTTGGGCGTAGTCTTTCTTCTGGGCTGGACGGCGCCGCTGGTCGTCTTGATCGTGCGCCACGGCTACGGCTATGCCGTGCCCGGCGTCGTCCTTGCAGCGGGCTTCTACTATGCCGTGCTCGGCGCTCCGGGGGCACTGCATACGCTCTTTCTCGTCGTGCCGCCGGCATTCTTCCTGGGCTTCGGTCTGCGCCGCAACTGGCAGGCGGTGCGCCTCGTCAAGTGGGGGCTTGCGATCTCGCTTTCGGGCACGATCGTCTCGCTGCTCCTGGCGGCGCTCATCTTCGGCATTGACCCTTTGACTCCCTTCATCGAAGCCGTGCGCGAGTCGTACCAAGGACTCGGCTCTGCCATGCAGTCGGGCGGCAATCTCACGCCGGCCGAGACGCAGGCTTTGGAGAAGCAGATCGCCTCGCTCGTCGAGACGGTCTCTCTGATCGCGCCGACGATCTTCGTCGTGGAGTCGGCTCTCGCCGTCCTCGTGAACTTCTTTGCGGCAGGCGTCCTGCTCTCGCGCGTCGGCCAGAGGATGCCGGAATTGCCGCCGTTTCGCGAGTGGCGCTTTTCGGTCTACTTCCTCTTTCTCTTCGGCTTTTCCCTCGTGGGGCTTTATTGGGGCGGCACGCGCCACATCCCGCTCCTCTACGAAGCCGCGCTCAACGGAGACATCATCGCGACGTTCGCGGGTCTCATCCAAGGCTTTTCGCTCCTCTGGTATGCGGCCGATCACTGGAAAATCGGACGCTTCTGGCGCTGGACGATCGTCGCCTTCGCCGTCTTGAGCGCCTTCCTCATGCAGCTCATCGCCTTCACGGGGCTTTTCGACATGTACTTCGACTACCGCCGCCGCTTCAACCGTCGGCGCTAGGAAATGCCGCAGCGGGCGGCATTTCCCAAATCTCATATAGGAGGTGGCTTTCTTGCCTCGAAATCTGTCGGCGTGGCTGGACGCCTGCGTCCATCTTGCCGCTTTGCTGGCACTCGTTCTGGTGCTGTCGTATTACAACGCTTATGTAGCTTCCATCGCTTTCGTCGTCTGGCTGCTCGTCGCGCTCTTCGCGCGCGAGCGCTGCCGTGCGCGTCACTCTGCTTTCGACGCCTACTGCCGCGACGTCGTGCGCAACGTCAGCGAGGTGACGAACTTCGCGATCGAGCGTCTGCCGCAGGCGGTCATCATCGTCAATCCCGAGGGACGCATCGCTTGGACGAACAGCGTCGCCAAGGAGTACCTCGGGGAAATTCCCGAGCCGGGCCTCGCCCTCAAGGATTTCTGGCCGGGCGTCATCTTAGAGCCGATCTGGGGCGCATCAGGCGAGTATGTGTTTTCCCATGAAGCGCACTATTACAAGGTGCGCTACCGCCCCATCGTGACGTCGGACGACATCCAGGGCCTCATGGCGCTCTATGTGGAAGACTGGACGGAATACGAGGAGATGCGCATCTTCTTCAAGAACAGCCGCGCCGTGCTCGCCTACATCCAGATCGACAATTTCGACGAGGTCATGCAGGGGCTTTCGGAGGCGGAGCGCACGGCGCTGCTCTTCGAGGCGAACCGCCGTCTCGACGAATGGCTCAAGGGACTCGGCGGCTTCATGCGCCGCGTGAGCGACGATCTCTACGTCGCCGTGCTGGAGCGAAAATCCCTCGACCGCGCCATCGGGGAGCACTTCGACATCCTCGACCGCGTGCGCAATCTGCAGAGCACAAACCGTCTGCCGCTGACGCTTTCCATGGGTCTTGCCGTCGCTGAGGAGCAGTCGATGGAAGAGCTTGGCCGGGAAGCCCAGGCGGGCCTCGACCTCGCGCTCGGGCGCGGCGGCGATCAGGTCGCCGTGCGCCTCGGCGGCAAGAACCAGTTCTTCGGCGGCAAGGCGAAAGCGGTCGAGAAACATACGCGCGTCAAGGCGCGCGTCGTCGCCCATGCCGTGCGCGAGATCATCGAGAACGCCGACGAAGTCTTCATCATGGGACACCACAACGAGGACTTCGACTGTTTCGGCGCAGCGATCGGCGTGGCGAAGATGGCGCACGAGCTCAAGAAGCCCGTCCATATCGTCTTGAGCGACATGAACGAGGGCATCGACAAGCTCACCGATCTTTTGCGGGACGCTCCCGAATACGAGGGTCTGCTCATTCGTGCCGAGGACTTGGAGACGATCGATTCTTTGAATCCCGTACTCTTCGTCGTCGACACGCACATCCCGCACCTCGTCGCCGCGCCCGTGCTCTTGGAGCGCATCGCGCAGGTCATCGTCATCGACCACCATCGCCGCTCGGGTGAGAGCTTCATCAAGTCGCCGCTGCTCGTCTACATCGAGCCGGCATCCAGCTCGACGAGCGAGCTTGTGACGGAACTTCTGATGTACTTCAGCGATGACCTCGTGCTCTCACGCCTCGCGGCGACGGCGCTCTATTCGGGCATCGTCGTCGATACGAAAAATTTCTCCGTGCAGACGGGCATCCGCACCTTCGAGGCGGCGGCTTATCTTCGGCGCGGCGGCGCCGATCCCGTCGTCGTGCGCCATCTTTTCCGCGCGGACTTCGAGACGGAGAAGGCGCTTTCCACGGCGAAAGCGGGAGCGCGTCTTTTCCCCGGCGGACTCATCACAGCGCGATTCCCCGCCGTCATTCCAAACGTGCAGGCGATCGCAGGCCAGGTCGCAGACGCGCTCCTTCGCATCGAGGGCGTGCGCATGAGCATCGTCTTCTTCCAGCTCGACGCCGACACCGTCGGCATCAGCGCCCGCTCGACGGGCGAGCTGAACATGCAGGTCATCATGGAAAGCTTCGGCGGCGGCGGTCATCAGAACGTCGCGGGCGCACAGGTCAAGGGCGAGCCGCTCGCCTCGATCGAGGAACGCGCCATCGCCATCAGTGAGAAACATATAGAGGAGAATGATAAAGATGAAAGTGATATTGCAGCAGGACGTCAAGAAGGTCGGAAGCAAGGGTGACGTCGTCGAGGTTTCGGAAGGCTACGGCAGGAACTTCCTGCTGCCCAAGAAGCTCGCCGTCGAAGCGACGGCGGCGAACCTTGAGACGGCGAAGCAGAAGGCGAATTCCGCCGCAAGGAAGAAGCAGCAGGCGGCCGACGAGGCGCGCCTTCTGGCCGCGCAGCTCGAAAAGGTCAGCGTCAAGGTCGCCGTGCGCATCGGTGAAGGCGGCAAGCTCTTCGGCTCGGTCACGGGAAAAGATGTCGCCGACGCGCTCGCCAAGGAGCACGGCATCGACGTCGACCGCCGCAAGATTTCCCTGAAGAGCGAGGTCACGGGCGCGGGCGAGTACGAGGCAGTGATCAAGGTGCATCCCGAGATCCAGAGCACGATCCGCGTTCTCGTCGTCGCCGAATGAAGAGGAAAGAGGTATCATGCTGAAATTTTTCAAGCGTCTTTTCTCAAGCCCCGCAGCGCCCGCTGCCGAACTCCCGCAGGATTCGGCGGCAGAGCGCCTCGACCGCGAGATCGACGCGCTCTATTCGATTCTCGCCGACGAGGCGGGATCGGACAGGCTCGTCATCAAGGCGGGCAAGATGGACGCCATGCGCCTCATGCGCTCGCCCGTTCGCGGCGAGCGCGTTCTTGCACTTGAGCGCATCGTCTACGAGAATCCGACAATCGAGCGCGTGCCGTCGGAGTCGGAGATTCCCTCCATCCTCGTCGAGCTTTCCGAGCGCATCGCCGACATCATGGCACGGCGCAGCATGGAGGACAAGATCGAGCAGAAGATTCAGGAAAAGCTCGAAGAGAACCATCAGGACTATGTGCAGGACATCCGCATGCAGGTTCTGAAGGACGAGAAGAGCGCGATCGAGTCGCCGCAGGCGGCGAAGAAGCGCGAAGAACTCGAAGCGCTCGAAAAGGTGCATCTCACGCAGTCCGTCATGGAACTCCTGCGCCCCAAGACGCTCGAAGAGGTCGTCGGCCAGGAGCGTGCCGTCAAGGCGCTCGCCTCGAAGCTCGCCTCGCCCTACCCGCAGCACCTCCTGCTCTACGGGCCTCCGGGCGTCGGCAAGACGACGGCGGCACGCATCGTCCTCGAAGCCGTCAAGAAGGAGGCGCACTCGCCTTTTGCTGAGAACGCGCCCTTCGTCGAAACGGACGGCACGACGCTGCGCTGGGATTCGCGCGACATGACGAACCCGCTCTTAGGTTCGGTGCACGACCCGATCTATCAGGGCGCGCGCCGCGACCTCGCCGACGGCGGCATCCCCGAGCCGAAGCCCGGCATGGTCACGGAAGCGCACGGCGGCATCCTCTTCATCGACGAAATCGGCGAGATGGACGAAATGCTGCAGAACAAGCTGTTGAAGGTGCTCGAAGACAAGCGCGCCTTCTTCGAGTCCGCCTACTACGACCATACGGACGAGAAAGTGCCGCCCTACATAAGGAAGCTCTTTGAAGACGGCGCCCCGGCCGACTTCGTGCTCATCGGCGCGACGACGCGCGACGCCTCGCACATCAACCCCGCGCTGCGCTCGCGCTGCGCGGAGATCTACTTCGAGCCTCTGACGCCCAAGCACATCGAGGAGATCGTGCGAAATGCGGCGAAGAAGCTCAAAGTCGAGGTCGCCGAAGAAGTCGTGCATCTCATCAGCGAGTATACGACGGAAGGCCGCAAGGCGATCAACATCCTCGCCGACGCCTACAGCCTCGCGCTCTCGCGCACGAAAGAAGGCGAAGACGTCAAGATCTCCAAGGCAGACATCTACGAGGTCGCACAGGTCAGCCGCCTCTACCAGTTCGTGACGAAGAAGGCTTCGAAGAAGCCCGAGGTCGGGCACGTCTTCGGACTCGGCGTCGCGGGATTCCTAGGCTCCGTCATCGAGATCGAGGCCGTCGTCTTCCCCGCCGAGGAAAAGGGCAAGGGACAGGTGCGCTTCAACGAGACGGCGGGCAGCATGGCGAAGGACTCCGTCTTCAACGCGGCTTCCGTGCTGCGCCGTCTGACGGGCAAGAGCATCCACGACTACGACGTGCACATCAACGTCGTCGGCGGCGGCAATATCGACGGCCCGAGCGCGGGCACGGCGATCCTCGCGGCGCTCGTCAGCGCCGTGACGAAGAAGCCGCTCAGGCAGGACGTCGCGGTCACGGGCGAGATCTCGCTCGCCGGACGCGTGCGCCCCGTCGGCGGCGTCTTTGAAAAGGCGTACGGCGCAAAGCAGGCGGGCATCCGGACGCTCGTCATCCCGAAGGAGAACGACAAGGACATCCCCGAGGGTCACTTGGGGCTTGACATCCATGCCGTCGAGACGGCGGAGGAAGCCTTCGCCGTGCTGTTTGCGCCCGAGGCGGACGGCGAGCCGCTGCTTCTGCATTTGGAAAAGCCCGCGAGCAGCGAAAAAGCCGACGAGGACGGAAAAATCGCCGACGGCAAAAAAGCCGACAGCAATCCCCTCGATGCCGAGGACTTTTCCAAAGCATCGCTCGAAAAGCCAAAGGAGGCCGTCTGAAATGGATCGCATGCCGCCCGCGAGCGTCGAGGCCGAGCAGGCCGTTCTCGGCGCAATGCTCCTAAAGCCCGACGCCGTGACGACCGCCGCCGAGGAATTGACGGCGGACGACTTCTATCGCGAGACGCACCGCCTGATCTTCGAAGCCATGATGGAACTCAAGGAGCGCACGGAGCCGGTCGACCTCGTGACCTTGACCGAGCAGCTCAAGAAGGCGGACAAGCTCGCGAAGATCGGCGGCATCCCCGCGCTGTCTCTGATTGCAAACTCCGTGCCGACGGCAGCGAACGTGCACTACCACGCTCGCATCGTGCATGAAAAGGCGCAGCTTCGCTCGCTGATTGCCGCCGCGACGGAAATCGCCGGCGCCGCCTACGAGAGCGCCGACGAGGTCGAGGACATCATGGACAGCGCGGAAAAGCGCATCCTCCAAGTTTCTTCGGGAAAGCGCAGCAAGGACTTCGTACCGCTGCAGGACATCCTCCTCGACGCCTTGGAGCAGATCGATCTGCGCTACAACAACAAGGGCTGCATTACGGGGCTTCCGACGGGCTTCACGGAGCTTGACCATCTGACGGCGGGTCTGCAGAAGTCCGATCTCATCCTCGTCGCCGCACGCCCCTCGATGGGCAAGACGGCATTCACGCTCAACATCGCGGCGCACGTCGTGCTGCGCGCGAAAGAGCCCGTCGCCTTCTTCTCCCTGGAGATGAGCAAGGAGCAGCTCGTGCAGCGCCTCCTGTGCTCGGAAGGGCGCATCGACTCGCAGCGTCTGCGCGTCGGCGAGCTGGAGGAAAAGGAATGGGGCGACCTCATCGACACGGCGAACCGGCTTTCCGCCGCACCGCTCTACATCGACGACACGCCCTCGATCACCGTCATGGAACTGCGCTCGAAGGCGCGTCGCCTGAAGGCCGAGCACGGGCTTTCGCTCATCGTCATCGACTATCTGCAGCTCATGCAGGGGCACACGAGCAAGAGCGGCGACAACCGCCAGCAGGAGATCTCGGAGATCTCGCGCTCCTTAAAGGCGCTCGCACGCGAACTCGATGTGCCCGTCATCGCCCTCTCGCAGCTGTCGAGAAGCGTCGAGTCGCGCCAGATCAAGCGTCCGATGCTCTCCGATCTGCGCGAGTCCGGCTCCTTGGAGCAAGATGCCGACATCGTCATGTTCCTCTATCGCGAGGACTACTACGATCCCGAGACGGAGAACAAGAACATCACGGAAGTCATCATCGCCAAGCACAGGAACGGGCCCGTCGACACCGTCGATCTCACATTCCTCAAGCAGTTCACGAAGTTCGGCAATCTCTCACGCATGCAATAGACCTAGGAGGCAACGATGGAATACGACAAGAAGGAACTTGACGCCCGCTTGAAGGACGAGCTGCACCATGCGGGTCACCGCTGGCGCAACCGCTTTCATCTGGAGCTGCCGTTCGGCTTCACGGGCAGTGTGAAGGGACTCGTTTTCTTTCAGGGCGAGTACCATCTCTTCTGCCAGTGGAATCCCTTTTCGACCGAGGACAAGAACAAGGGCTGGGTCGAATTCAAAACGCGCGACTTCATCTACTGGACCGATCCGAAGCTCGTCCTGTGGCCGACGAGAGACGACGATAAGGGCGGCTGCGGCTCCGGCTGCGCCTTCATCAACGGCGGCAACCTGCGCGTCCTCTACACGGGCAGGCGCGAGGAAAACGGGAAAAGGGCAAACCGCCAGATCCTCGGCACGATGACAAAGGAAGGCGTCATCCGTAAGGACATGACGCTCATCAAGGAGCAGCCCGAAGGCTATACCGACCTCTTCCAAGGGCCGCACTTCTTCGTGCGCGGCAGCCACGCCTACGCGCTCCTCGGCGCACAGGCGGCGCCCGCAGAAGACGCGCGAGGCTGCCTCCTCCTCTATCGCGAGGAGAAAGGGCTGTTCCACTTTGCCGGCGAGCTGAAGACGCAGCTCGGCTTCTTCGGCAAGGTCTGGGAATGCCCGGCGCTCCTCTCCTTCGGCAAGCACGACGTGCTCTTCTTCTCGCCGCGCGGCCTCTCTGATCGCGAGTTCGACTGGCAGAACCTCTTCCAATCGGGCTACATCGTAGGGAATCTGTCGCTTGCGGGACGCGAGATGCTGCACGGCAAGTTTCACGAGCTTGACCGCGGCTTCGACTTCTTCGCGCCGCATGTGGGCGTGCACGAGGGGCGTGCGCTGCTCTTCGGCTGGCTGAGCATGCCGCACAAGGACGAGGACTATCCAACGGGAGAGCACGGCTGGATGCATGCCTTGACCCTGCCGCGCGTCCTGACGCTCAAACAGGGCAAGCTCCTCTCAAGACCCGCACCCGAACTCAAGGCGCTCCGCGTGGCGAGAAGCGCGCGCGAGCTTTCGGGACGCGCCGTGCCGTCCCTCAAAACGGAACTTGCCTACTGCTCGGAGATCCTCTTGAACATCGTCCTGGGCGTCGCCCAGCGCATCAAGATCGAGCTTCGCTACGGCAGGGAAAAGGTGAAGATTGGCTACAACCGCGAGACGGACGTCGTCGAAATCAACCGCGAGGGCATGAAGCTCGGCGGCCGCGGCGTGCGGAGCTTCAAGCTCTACACCTACCACTCGCTCGTCATGAACATCTTCATCGACCGCACAGCCGTCGAGATCTTCTTCCAGAACGGCGAGGAAGTCGCCTCCTTTCTCGTCTTCCCCGAAGAAGACGTCGCGCCTGTCTTCTCCATCGAGGCCGACGCCCCGATGGAAAAGGTCATGGGCTCGATCTGGGACCTCGACCGACTGCGTTACGGCGAGCTCAAGCAGCAGAAGAGAAAGTACAGGTTTTAGGAAATGGGCAAAAAGAAGCCGCAGTCCACGCATTTTTGCGTCGGCTGCGGCTTTCTTATGCGTAACGACTTCCAGTATAGCGAGTATATCATCGTTGTGCCTTCTCACACAATATATGATAAATTCGCATGACATCCGGCTGTGTAGGCAAAAACTTCACGCCATGTCGTATGAGTTTCAATACTTTACGCGCTTTTTTCTCCAATATTTTGATTTCATGTTCACTGGTAAGCATGAGATGATTTCCAGCAATCGTATACTTTCGCTCGATATATGAATCATCAACAGGAAACATATCCTGTAACAGGAAGACACTTTCATGGGAATCATCCAATTTAAGGATATGAAGAGTATCACACGGTTTTCCCTGTTGATGTTTTTTATGAATGATGCGTTGGAATTTTTCCACTTTGCTGGATAAAGGAATCATCCAATAGATGCCCTCTCGTTCATCTTGAAAGCAATAGTAATGAGGACGGTTTCCCTGCTTATTTCCTTTCAGAAAGGGATCTGACATATCCGTGAAAAATTGCTCTTTAATGATATAAAACCCACTTGCTTTCATCCTATCACCTCAAAGAAATGACCCTCCGCATAATGCGGAGGGTTCACTTGCAACCCGACCATTTATATACCGCATATCGGTCAGCGGTCCACTTGCAACCCGACCATTTATATACCGCATATCGGTCAGCGGGATACTTTCTACGCTCATTATAGCAAAGCTTCAAACACTTTGTCAATTCATGCGTTCGCTTCTTCCTGTTCGATCAGGTCGAGGATCTGCGAGATGTTCTTCTTGCCGAAGTAGAACTTCGCGTCGTCGTCGATGAAGAAGCACGGCACGCTCATGATGTTGTACTGTTCCTTGATCTCGGGGAAGAGGCTCAAGTCGTAGACGTCCGTCTTGACATGCGGGTTGAGCGTCGCGATGCGCTGGGCGCTCGTGACAAGCTCGGGGCACATCGTGCACGAGAGGCTGACCATGATGGTGATATGGTGATCGTCCTTGATCTTCTCGATGCGTGCGAGATCCTCGTCGGCGACCTTCTGCCCGGCGCTCGAAGCGTTGTAGAGGCCGAGCACAAAGCTCGTGAACTCGTGTCCGCCGGGGATGCCGTGGAAGGCGAGTCCCGCCCAGCTGCCGTCTGCATTGTAGAGGCGCACGTTCGGCACGCCCGTGCCGCCCGTGATCTCGACGGACAGCTTGTCCGTCATCGCCGCAAGCTGCGTCATGAAGTCGAGAAGCTCGCTGGAGCGCGGGTCGTCGCTCAGGGAAACCTCCAGACGCAGCGGACGCTCCATGCGCTCGAACACCGTTGCGAGTTGCTTCTTCATGTCCGCCGTGAAGGGGCCGCTCGTCGAGGGCGCCGTCTCGCCCTTCCCCGTGTCCTTCGCCGTATGCTGCACGGCGCGGCACACCTTGCGGTGCGCCTTCCTGCCCGTCTTTTCCTCCATCTTCATCGCGTACTTTTCCATCTCGGTCGCGGCGAGAGCGCCGTCGCCCGTCGCCGTCACGACCTGGCGCAGAGGCTTGATGCAGACGTCGCCCGCCGCATAGAGTCCTTCGACCGTCGTCCTTTGCTGGCGGTCGGTCACGATGTAGCCGTGCTCGTCAAGCTCCGCCATTCCCTTGACGAGGTCGGTCGACGGCAGATAGCCCGCAAACACGAACACCCCGAAGGAGTCTCCGCCTTCGGGTGTGAACACCGTGCGCTCGCCCGTGGCGAGGTTCTTCCATGTGAGCTTGCGCGGCAGGGCGTCGCCCTCGACCGACTCGACTTCCGTCTGAAAATGAATCGAAATCTTTTCGTTGTCGCGTGCGGGCTGCGCCGTCGCCGGAGCGCATGTGAAGTCCTCCTCGCGCACGAGGATCGTCACATGCTTCGCATACTTCGTGAGGAAGACGCTCTCCTCCGCAGCCGCAAAGCCGCCGCCGATGACGAAGACGTCCTTGCCCGTGAAGAATTCGCCGTCGCACGTCGCACAGTAGGCGACGCCATGCCCGCGAAATTCCTTCTCGCCCACGAAGCCGATCTGGCGCGGATGTGCGCCCGTCGCGAGCAGTACGGTGAACGTCTCATAGTCGCCGCGGCTCGTATGCACATGCCAAGTGTCGCCCTTCTTTTCGAGCGAGGCGACCTCGGCGAGCAGGAACTCCGCGCCGAACCCCTCCGCCTGACGGTGCATCTTCGCCGTGAGGTCGGCGCCGCTCGTAGGCTCGCTGCCCGGATAGTTCACGACCTCCGCCGTCAGGGCGATCTGACCGCCGAATTTTTCCTTTTCCACCACGAGCACACGGCAGCAGGCTCTTGCCAAGTAAAGCGCGGCGGTCAGCCCCGCAGGGCCGCCGCCGATCACTACTGCATCATAAAGCTCGTTTTTCTCCGCCGCCATCTCAGAGCGCTCCCACGAGGTCGAGCGTCGGCTTCAGCGTCTTGGCGCCCGGCTGCCACTTCGCCGGGCAAACCTCGTCGCCGTGCTCTGCGACGAACTTGCAGGCCTGAAGCTTTCGCAGAAGCTCGTCGGCGTTGCGGCCGACGTTGCCCGCGTTCACCTCGTAGGCGACGATCTTGCCCTCGGGATTCACGATGAACGTGCCGCGCTCGGAAAGGCCGGCGTCCTCGATGAGCACGTCGAAATCGCGTGCGAGGACATGCGTCGGATCGGCGAGCATCGGGTAGGTGATCTTCTTGATGCGCTCGGAATGGTCATGCCATGCCTTGTGCACGAAGTGCGTGTCGCACGAGACGGAGTAGACCTCGCAGCCCGCTTCCTTGAACTTCGCGTAGTTGTTCTCCAAGTCTTCCAGCTCCGTCGGGCAAACGAACGTGAAGTCTGCCGGATAAAAGAAGAACACGCTCCACTTGCCGAGCACGTCCGCCTTCGTCACCGTGCGGAACGCCTCGTTCTGGTAAGCCTGCACAGAAAAATCTCCGATTTCCTTGTTGATTAACGACATCTTCAATCACTCCTAGCGAATAATAGTTATCTGTTAGCGGTTGAGTAAAGAATAACACAGAACACGGCGGCTGTCAAGGATTTTTTGAAATAAATTTTCATTCACGACAGCAGCTCTTTCCTGCGTGCTCCTTGCTGTCCGGAAAGTTCGACCCGCTCTTTCCCTCAAGGACAGCGCACGATGTCCGCGAAGCGAGGCCTGCGCGTATGGCCGCTTCTTCCATCGCCTCACCTCTTAAAATTCGCTAAGGTTCAGCAATATTCCTTCCTGCGGTCAAAAAAAGTTACGATGCGAAGTCCTAGGCTCTCCGCCAGATCTTGCGCCTCGCAAAAGGCGAAAGCGACGGCACAGGCGTCGTGCGCGTCCGAGCCGAGGGTGACCTCGCGTCCGCCCAGCTCGCGGTAACGGCGGAAGATCGGCACGAGCGATGCTTTGCCCTGCGGCGCGTCGAAGCGGCGCGTGTTCAGCTCAAGCACGGTGTCCGTCTCGATGAGCGCTGCGAGCACTTCGTCGATTTCTTCGCCGTAGACCGCATACGTCAGTTCCGCATCGCGGTAGGCGGCGTAGCGTGCGATGTAGTCGATGTGCGCGAGGATGTCGATGAAGGCGCCGTGCGAGCGCACGCAGCTTGCCATCGCCCTGAGGTAGAGGCGGTAGACCTCGTCCTTTTCGCGCCCCTCGTAGAGAGTCTCATAGTAGAGGTCGAATCCCAGGAGCGTATGAATCGAGCCTATGACCTGATCGAAGGGCGCTTTCTTAACGAAGGCGCGGTTCTTCTCGGCAAGCCCTTCCTGCATGCCGAGTTCGACGCCGAGCCGAAGCCGTTCTCCCTCGCCGCGGAGCGCCTCGTACTTCTTCCAGTAGTCTTCGGGCGAAAAAGTGAAGTCCTTCTCGCCCGGAAAGTCCATGTCCTCGTGTTCGGTGAATACCGCGCCGACGCCGAGCTTTGCAGCTCTTTCGAGCGCGTCAGCCGCCTTCATCGCGGAGTCGGCGGAAACTTCCGTGTGCATGTGGCTGTCGAATATCATCGTTCTCCCTCCGTTTGCATGGCGGAAAAGGCGTCGGCAAGGCGTGCGAACTCGGCGAGACTCAGCGTCTCGCCGCGCCTCTTCGCGTCGATCGCGGCCGCGTCCAGCGCAAGGCGCACAATCTCCTTCGACGCTCCCGTGCCGAGGAGCGCATTGGCGAGCGTCTTGCGTCTCTGCCCGAAGGAGGCGCGCGCGACGCGGAAGAACATGCGCTCGTCGGTCACGTCTACGGGCGGCTTCTCGCGCCTCCTGCACGCGATGACGGCAGAGGCGACCTCGGGCGCGGGGATGAAGGAGCGCGGCGCGACCTCGCGCACGATGCGCGGCTCCGTATGGTACTGCACGGCGACGGAGAGCGTACCGTAGATCTTCGAGCCGGGCGCGGCGATCATGCGCTCCGCCACTTCCTTCTGCACCATGGTCACGATGTGCGTGATGGGAAGATGCTGCTCCAAGAGCGCGAGGAGAATCGGCGTCGTGATGTAGTAGGGCAGATTCGCCGCGACCTTGAACGGCTGATTTTCCATGAGGGCGTGAATGTCCGTCTTCAGGATGTCGCCGGGCACGATGCACAGATGAGCATAGGCGGCGAGCGTCTCGGCGAGGACGGCGGGCAGCTTCTTGTCCAGCTCGACGGCGGTGACGTGCGCACCGGCTTCGAGAAGCCCCTGCGTCAGCGTGCCGATGCCCGGGCCGATCTCCAAGACGCGATCGCCCTCTTCAATTTCCGCCGCCGCCACGATGTCCTTGACGACAGAGCCGTCGACGAGGAAGTTCTGCCCGAGCCGCTTCGAGGCGCGAAGGCCGAAGGCCTTCAGGATGTGGCGCGTGACAGCGGGGCTGGCGATCTCGGGGGCGATCATAGTCCGCCTCCTTTCGCAGGGGCTTTTGGCGCACTGCTTTGCACGGCAACCGCCTCAGCGCCGCTCGCCACCTTTCGCACGGCAGCCGCCTCAGCGCCGCTCTCTGCGTTCTGCACGGCAGCCGCCTCAGCGTCATCCTCCAATGCCATCAGCGCTGCTTCGAACTCCTCGCGCGTCACGCCGTAGCTGTTGAGCCGCTTGCAAAAGGTGCGTGCGTTCGCCCAGCCGATGCCGAGCCGTTCGCCGAGCCGTGCGCGTCGTCGGCTTGCATCCTCGCCGCCCGACAGCCCTGCAAGCAGCAAATCGCAGCTCGTAAAGACTTCGCGCGGTGCGATCGTACATGTGCGCACCTTGGCGAGTGCGCGGCGGATCGATTCGGGCGAGGCTTGCTCGACGCCGATGTCGTCATGCGCCGTCGCCTCCTCCTTCGGGATGAAGGCATGACCCGCCTCGGGGAATCTCTTCGCGAGGAAACGCCGTATGCGCTCGCCCGCAGAATCCGGATCGGTGAGGATGATGATGCCGCGCCTTTTGTACGCAGCCTCGATGTCGGCGAGCGCACGCCTGCCCAGCGAGAAGCCGCCCGTCACGATGCAGTCGGCGTCGAGCGCCTTGCGGACGGCGACGACGTCCATCTTTCCTTCCACCACAAGAACTTCTTTCAGCATATCTTTCCCTTCCGCAAAGGAGCTGTGCATAAGCCCGATTCGACTTATGCACAGCCCTCGTTCACTGCAAATCATATTCCGCCTTCCACGGGGGCGGTTTTGCGAGCGGTGCGCAATGTCCGCAAAATGGACGTTTGTGCGTGTATTCCTCAAAGGATGCGCCGCACCGCTTCGTAGATTTCTTCATGCACCGCCTCGCGCGAAAGCGGCTCGCCCGCCTCGCTGCAGCGGATGCGCTGCCAGCCGCAGCGCATGGCAAGATGAACCGACGCCCGATGGCAGCGCACGAGATAGTCCTCGTCGCGCTCGTGGATGTCGCGCACCGCGCCGCCGGTCGCTGCCCGCGCCGCGATGAGGCGGCGGCTCACGGCAGGATCCATGTCGAGGAAGAGGACGAGATCGGGGCGCGGCAGCGCGAGCTTTCCGTACTCGAAATCCTCCAGCCACGCGAGGAAAGCCTCGCGCTCGGCCGCATTCTCGATCTTCACGGCCTGATGCACCATGTTCGCCGTCGTGTAGCGATCGGCGAGGACGATCGCGCCCGACTCCAAATCCGCACGCCACTTCGTCTGAAACGAAGCGTAGCGGTCAACGGCGAAGAAGGCGGATGCGGCGTAGGCATTGACCTCGGACGCACGCTCGCCGAAGTCGCCGCCGAGGTACATGCGCACGAGCGCCGACGACGGCGACTCGTAGTCGGGGAACTCGACCTGCCGCACGCGGCGGCCTTCGGCGGCGAGTCTCTCCTCGAGCATCTTCGTCTGCGTCGCCTTGCCCGAGCCGTCGCCCGCCTCCAAGACGAGAAGCTTTCCCTTTGTCTGCAAGACTGCAGCCTCCTTTGCGCTCTTCACGCTTTTTGCCCGCAAGGCAACGCTTGCGCTCACTCCACGCACGGCACATGGAGGATGAACTTCGTGCCCTTGCCGAGATCGCTGACCAGCTCGATGCCGATCGCGTGCTGCTCGGCGATCCAGCGTGCGATCGAAAGGCCGAGCCCCGTGCCGCCCGGCGCGTCCTTGCCGCGCGTGCGCGCGGAATCGACGCGATAGAAGCGCTCGAAAACTTTTTTCTGATGCTCCTTCGCAATGCCGATGCCGTTGTCGGCAAGCGTCAGAAGCATCTCGCCCGCGCCGCGGCGCAGTTCGATGGTGATGCGTCCGCCCTTGGGCGTGTACTTCATGCTGTTTTCGAGGATGATGCGCATCATGTGCTTCATGAGCAGAGGATCGACGTAGACCGCGCCCGGCTCGCTGGCAAGAAGCTCGACTTCGTGCCGCGTCGCGATGAGCGCCATCTTCTTCGCGACGTCCTCGACCAGCGGCGCAAGCTCCAGCCGTTCTTTGTGCATGGCAAGCCGCTTCTGATCGGCGCGTGCGAGGAACAGGAGCTTCTCGATCAGTCCCTGCATGTCCTCGGCCTCCGAGCGTATGGCGGTCAGCCCTTCTTCGAGCGTCTCGGGATCGCTCGCACCCCAGCGGCTCAGCATGTCCGAATAGCCGCGGATGACCGTCACGGGCGTCCGAAGCTCGTGCGAGGCGTCGGACACGAAGCGCCTCTGCTGCTCGAAGCCCGCCTGTATGCGGTCGAGCATACGGTTGAACGTCTCGGCAAGCTCCGCCAGCTCGTCCTTGACGGGCGGCACGACGATGCGCCGCCCGAGGTCGGTGATTTCAAGAGAGCGCGCTGCCTGCGTCATCGTGCGGATCGGGCGCAGGATGCGGCAACTGATGAAGTAGCCGGCGACGAGCGCCAGGACGATGCCCGCAAGGTTCGTGATGGTCAGCACCTTCTGCAGTGTCGTGAGGAAGTGGCTCTCCGCCGTGATCGTGCGGAAGAAATGCAGCACATAGGTGTGCCCGCTCTGATTGATGATGACCTTGTGATAGTAGATGTGCGTGTTGCCGATGGTCGAAACGTACATGGCCGCATTTGCCCAAAGGGGCGGATGTTGGTCGATATGCGACTCGACGAGGCTGATCGACGGGTAGTGCGTATCCGATTCGTAGACGACGGGGCCGTCCGCGCCCTCCGTCACGCGCAGCACGACGCCGGGCATCAGGAGATCCTCCTCGTAGACGGCGAAGGCGAGCGGGTAGCGGTGGCGCATGTCGGGCGCAGTCTCATTAAAGACTTCCGTGCCGCGCTCAATCGCGGCGAGCACATGCTCCTGCGAGCGTATGAGCTCGATCTCCGCCTGATGGTAGAGGGAATAGTAGATGCCGATGGCGGAGACGATGCTCGTGAACACGAGCACGAAGACAAGCACCGCCGCATAGACGAGCGTCAGCCACGTCGATATGCGCATGTGCCGCGAGGAGCGCAGACGGGAAAGTGCACGCCAGAGCCGCCTAGCCCTTGACCGCATAGCCGACGCCCCGCACCGTATAGATGTACTTGTCGTCGAACCGTTCGTCGATCTTCGCACGCAGGTAGCGGATGTAGACATCGACCACATTCGTGTCGCCTACGTAGTCATAGCCCCAGACCTCCTGCAGGATCTGGTCGCGCGTCAGGACATTGGGCTTGTTGCGCAGCATGTACTCAAGGAGCGAATACTCCTTCTTCGTCAGCTCGACAAGCTCGCCCTTGACGCGCACCTCGTAGCGTCCCGGATAGAGCACGAGATCCTTGACCGCGAGCACGCGTTCGTTGCGATTGCCGTCCTCGTTCGCCTTGTGCACGCGGATCGCCGCACGCACGCGAGCCAAAAGCTCCTGAATGGCGAAGGGCTTCGTAATGTAGTCGTCGGCGCCAATGTCGAGACCGTTGACCTTGTCCTCGACATCGTCCTTCGCCGTCAGCATGATGATCGGCACGTCGCTGATCTCGCGCACGCGGCGGCAGACCTCGAGGCCGTCCATATCGGGCAGCATGATGTCCAAGAGCACGAGATCGTACTGCTCCTGCACGATGCGCTCGTAGGCGCGGCGTCCGTTCTCCTCCGTCTCCGTCTCGAAGCCCTCGTGCTCCAGCTCCATCTGCAGGAAGCGTGCGATGCGTCTCTCGTCCTCGACGATCATGATCTTCTTCGCCGCTTCCGCCGCCTCTGCCGCGCTCACCGACTCCGTCGTCATGCTTTTCTTCTCTTTTGTTGCTTTTTCTGCTTTTGCTGCTCTCGGCATGCTGTATCCTCCTGTTCTTCACTGCGTCCTGCACGCTTGCGTGCGGACGCTCCATCTCATCACTCTCAGCTTCCTGTCAAAAGGCGCTCGCGAAGGAGCGCCAAGAAGCTCGAAGCCGCCGCTGAAAGCGGTCGGTCGCGCTTCCACGCGATCACCGTATGCGTCAAGATCTCCGGCTCGACGATCCGCTTGCAGACCATTGCCGTGTCCGTCAAGAGACTCTTCGCCGACTGCGGCAGGATCGCCGCGCCCAGTCCCGCCTTCGCCGCCAGGACGTCCTGCACGATGCTGTCGCTCAGGCACAGGATGCGCGGCTCGAAACCTGCCTTCCGGCAGGCGGCGAGGAACACGCCCTGCCAGCGAAGCGGGATGATGATCGACGGCTCGGCAAGCTCTTCGAGCCGCACGCGATCTTCTGCCGCACCGCAGGACGAGGCGCGATTCATCATCGCGGCCAGCGGTTCGTTCGCGAGCACGATGGAATCATAGCTCTCGCGCTCAACCTCCGTGCGCGTGACGGCGATCTCGACGAGGCGGTTGTCGAGCATGTCGAGGACGCGTGCGCCCTCGGCCTCGAAAATCTGGAACGTCACGCGCGGATGCGCCTCGTGAAACGCCGCCAGAAGCCCCGGCACGAGATTTGCGCCCGAGCTGGTGATCGTGCCGATGCGCACCTCGCCGGCCGTGCCTTCGCCCACATCCCGAATCTCGCGCACCGTGCCGTCGACGAGTCCCAAGATCTGTTCGACGCGCACCTTGAGGACGCGCCCCGCCTCCGTCAGCCGGATGCGGCGGCTGCCGCGCTCGAAGAGCTTCACGCCGAGCGCACTTTCCAGCCGCTTCATCTGCCTCGACAGCGCGGGCTGCGCCATGGCGAGCCGCCCTGCAGCGTGGCTGATATTGCCCTCCTCCACGATCGCATAAAAGGCGCGCATGTCCTTGATGTCCATTCTTCCGTCTCCCCTTCGGCGCCAAAGCGCCCGTGCAGCATCCAGCCGCCGCACATTGTATACGCCTTTTATTATATGGGGGAATCTTTCCCAAGGCAAGTGAATTTCCGATGAAAGTCCAGGAAGCCAAGCCCGAATGGCGCAGACGGATAACAATTATATTTTTTTAATTGATAAAACTCTAATTTTGTAATTGTATTCATTTTTATTTTCTTTTATAATAGAGACCGCAATTCATTTCATACTCACCAAGGAGGAAACAGCATGGCAAGGAAGAGATTCCGTCTTCGCGATTACAAGCTGCTCTCGCTGGGCGTAGCGCTTTGGCTGGCGGCGCCTTTGAGTGCGGCTCACGCGGAAGATGCCCCCCCCCAGGAGACACAGCGCATCCAGACGGAAGCCGTTGACGTCGAGGCGCAGGCGGCGCAGGAAGAAGCGAAGTACGAGTCGCAGCAGAAGACGATCATCACGAAGGAGGACATCGAGAAGAAGCAGGCGAAAGCCGTTGAAGACATCATCTTCTCCGAGACGGGCGTCTCGCGCACGGTCGACGCCATGGGGCGTGTCGGCATCTCGATTCGCGGAGCAGAGCCGCGCCACACGTTGATTCTCGTGGACGGACAGCCCGTCTTGGGAGATCTTGCGAAATATTCGGGCGCGGCGGACGAAGTCATGCGTCTCGGCACGGAGAACGTCGAGCGCATCGAGATCATCCAAGGCGCAGCGAGCGCGAAATACGGCTCGGACGCCATCGGCGGCGTCGTCAACATCATCACCAAGAAGGCGCAGCATGAGCCGGGCGTGCAGTTCAACGTCGAGAGCATGCGCCGTGCCGACGACGAGCACACGATCCCCTATACGAACTTCTTCCTGCGCGCCGACTCAGGCGACATGGGCAAGTTCCGTATCGGCCTTTCGGGCAGCAAGCGCGAGGTCATGCCTGTGTATGCGAGCGTGCATCGAAAGAACGCTACGCTTCCGGAATTGCAAGGTGCAGAGTGGAACAAGGTAAAGGATTGGCTGCCGACGGCGCTGCGCTACTACGGCGATACGGCGACGGTCGGACTTGTCGGCACCTACGACGCCAACAAGAACAACTCCTTCGAGTTCCGCGTCGATCACTACGCCGAGGATCTCCTTCGCGACGTCAAGCGCACGGATTCCGACCTTGAGCCGCAGCAGCATTTCAAGCGCAAGACCGACCGCAATTCTTACAATCTCGGTTGGCGCGGCATGAACAAAATCAGCGACTGGAACGTCGAGCTGAACTATACGAGCATCAAGGAAGACGATGTGTCGCTGATCAACTATGCAGGCAAGACGACATACGAGGGGAAAAACGAGCTGCGCTATGTCGATGACGTCGATCACAGCCAATTTGACCTCAAGGCGTCGGCAAATACGCAGCTTGACAGCAAGCATCTCATCAGCTACGGCTTTGGCTATACAAGAGAGTCCGGCGAAGGCAGCCGTTTGAAAAACTCGCCGAACACCTCGACGCGCAACATCAGCGCATGGGATTACGATAAAAGTCTGCTGATAGAAAAGCAGGATCGCTTGATTCGCGGTGACGATAACAAGCATTATATTTGGTCGCATATCCACGACTATAAGTTCAGCGGGAATGAGGCGAACGGACTTCCTCATTGGGATATCGACTACGAATATTATTACTATGATAAGAACAAAGCAGGTTCTTTTCTGCCCGGCATTGATTATGAAAAATATGACAAGTACCTGAAAGGCAAGACACAGGTGGATGAAAGACCCTCATGGTATCCTCCCAGTTGGCCATGGCAGGCGCATTGGCCGGATGGCTCGGATATGGATGACAAGGATTACAAATCCTATATGGAGCTTAGGGATCGGCTGCGGTCAGAAAATCCTTCCTATCCCTCAGGCGCAAACATCGTTGAAGAATATTTCAAGCGGGGCAAGGATCAAGATCCGAATGCGCCCAAGCTCAACGGAAAAGCATTCCTCGAAGAATACTGGAGCCGCGATCAGCGCATCACGGTGGGCAGCGGTACGATTCAGCGCTACAATCTTTTCGTCGGCGATACATGGCAGATGTCGAAAAACACGATTTTCTCGCCGATTCTGCGCCTCGATCACAGCAGTCTCTTTGGCACGAATATCTCGGGCAACCTCGGCATCACGCACAACATCGGCGGCAATCCGCATCGTCGCTTCAAGGCGAACATCGGCACGGGCTATACGGAGCCGGGCATGGGCGAGCTTTGGTACAACTGGGAGATGTACGGCAGCAATCCCGTCGGCATCGGCGTCGCGAAGATGGGATGGTGGTGGGAAGGCAATCCCGAACTCAAACCGGAGAAGTCCTTCAATATCGACATGAGCATCGAAGGAGAGTCGAAGGATACTACTGCACGTCTCGGCATCTTCCACAACCGCATTCGCGACTATATGAGCGTCTACTTTACGGGCAGATATATGGATTTTGCGCCGCAGCTTGGCGAAAGTGCCAAATGGATGCGCGCACCCGATATGATTTACAGCTTCAAGAACATCGGGCAGGCGGAGATCACAGGACTTGAGGCGGAAGTGCGTCACCAGATCAGTCCCTTCTGGAATGTGAAGCTCGGCTATACATGGCTTCATGCCATCAACAAGTCCGACCCCTTGATGCCTGATCGCCTCATTGATCGCCCGAAGCATAAGATCGACATCGGCTTCTCCTATGAAAACAAGCAGTACGGTTGGAGCGGTCAGATCTGGGGCGACTATTACATTGACATGCTCGACAGCAATACGCTTGCAAACAGTGCGAATTATTACCCCGTAGAGCCGAACGCTGCCGTCAACTCCAATAAAGTTTATCAGAGCAAGACTTTCGGAATATGGAATCTGATGATCCAGAAGCAGCTTTCGCCCGATGCTATGGTTTACTTCGGCATCAACAATCTCTTCAATCATCGTGACGACGACCGCGCGACACAGGAGCGCGTCTATCGCTTCGGCGCGAACTTCAAGTTCGATACGGCATGGAAGAAGAAGGTCAGAAAGGCGGCAGGCTCACCCGTTGCGCTCAACGAAACAGCAGAGGACGAAGCGCCGCGCCTGCAGGGCTTCCTGCTCAAAGACTTCGACGAGAGCCGCAAGGAAGGCGTCGAATTCTTCGGCGACTATCAGATGCGTTGGAACGCGCACAACGGCACGAATCGGCCGCAGTCAACGTATACGGAGAATTCTTCCGTCAGCGAGGCGGCGCAGAAGAATATGCTCGATGCGGACGGTCATGCGTTCGAGCAGCGCGTGCGCGTCGGCGCAAGCGCACGTCTCGGCGAGAACACCGATCTCACCGTCATCGGCAACCTGTCGGGCAGAGGCGACGTCGATACGGCACAAAGCCTGCCCGATAGCAAAGGCTTGAACGAAGCACGACTGGAGCGTGCGGCTCTGACGCACAAGGCGAAGGATTGGACCTTTGCGCTCGGCCGCATCCAAGAGCCGATGGGCGTCACGGGCTATTGGTTCGGCAAGGAGTACGACGGTGTGCGTGCCGTCTATACAAACACTGCGAAGGATATGCAGGTGCGCTTGGGCTTCGGTACATTCAAGCACTCGACGGGCGTTTCGGACACAGCATATACGCATGTGACAAATCAGACGTTCTATCGGCCGCCGACGATGGCGGAGTTCCTCGGGCTTGATCGGGATGTGACGGATTCGGCGCATGCAGCTGATGCCGGCGATCAAGCGTATGCTGCTGCAAAGGCGGCAGGCGATACAGCGCAAACGCAGAATCTATACTTCTATCAGCAGCTCAAGGATGCTCCGACGATTGCGGACAAAATGGAAGTATTGAAGCGGATGCAGTCCATCGTCAATCAGGCGTATGGCAGCGATCTTGCGAAGAAAACCATTCCGCTCAGTCCGCCGACGTTTGGTTCCTATGTCTATTATAGGATCAAAGATTCGCATGGCAATGTAAAGATCAAGCGGAGGCAAGTAGATTTTAACGGCCCTGATGGAGAAACTACCCCGGAAGGCAAGGCATGGGCTAGGGATATGGAAAAGAAATTTTCCATCAAGCCGACCGATCCCGACGCATTGCAGTCCGATGGGTCGTATTTCCAGAAGCATTCTGCGGAAGTGGAAAGCACCTACAAGGAGCTTGCGGAATATAGGGCACGGGAAGACTGGCGAAATTACAAATTTGACTCCGAAGGACGTCCAAAAAGCGAGTCCTTGGGCGAGGTTTGGGAGATGTCTTCCGGGCGAGGGAAATCCTCAACCGATTACGTGACGAAATCCGATGATTATACATTTGACGGCGTAGTTGGTACTTACAGTCATCAATATGAGTGGAGTGAACCCAGCCCGTACAAGTATAAGCTTACGGAGATCGATGTCCTAAAGTTCTTCAAAGAGGAACTTTACCAAAAACCTTCTGCAGATGCGAACAGCAATTATGGCCTATCCAATATGAGCCAGATGGGCTATGAGTATCTTCGACTTCTTGATAAGATCGTATCGGAAGCTGAATCCGGCAACAAGCTGCCTCGCGCTTCTTTGGGCAATGTCGTCGGCAACCTCATCAAGACGACGGGCGTCGTCCTCGAAAAAGATGACATCCCGCCGATCGACAAGGCGTTCTACCTGCAGGTCAGAAAAGAGCTTGCGCCGAATCTCGGCGTGACGGCATGGTATCTGCGCTCCGTCGGCGATAAGAGGCATACGATTCTTGCAGCGAACGGCAAGGGCAATGACGAGCATACGTTTGACCAACTCGCCAACGTCATCGGCGTCGGCGCCAAGTGGCAGATCGGCAAGAAGACCGCCGTTTCCTTCGACTACGGGCAGAATCGCTCCGCATTCGGCAAGTATATGAACGGTCGTTCGACCTTCGATCATCCCGTGCGTACTGACATCTTCACGCCGCGCGGACGCCAGGACGGCTCTGTGCCGACCTTCTGGACGGCGCGTCTTGACATCGGCGAAGCCGATATGGACAAGCCAGGCACATGGAATGCGTTCGTGGACTACAAGCATTTCGAGCACGGCTCCTTCTTCGGCGGCAACGGTACGGACTACCTGCCCGACCGCTATCTCGACGGCATCGAAAGCTTCTCCATCGGCGGCGGCTACGTCCCCGCGAAGAATTGGCTCTTGGAGCTTTTCTACACCTTCGACGCCAAGAGCACAAACCAGCGCGACACCCTGCACGGCCCCGAAACCTTCAAGCTCGGCAACTTCGCAAGGGCGCAGGTCACCTACCGATTCTAAAATCCGGCTTAGCAAGCAGCTTCACAAAAAGCGAGCAAAAAACAGGAGCGCAGCCCCCGAGGGGGTTGCGCTCCTGTTTTTTTATTGCCGTACATCCTGCCCTACAAAGCGCCGTCGCGATGCAGCTTGAGCCTGCCGTCGAGGAAGATGTAGTCGCTGTCGTCGCCTTGGATGCGCCAGTCGAGCTGCATCATGCGCTCGCCTTCCTCTTCGACGATCCAGAATACCGTCGTGCCCAGGGTCGAGCGGTCGACGAGGTCTTCGTACTTCGTGATCTCGCAGCCGTTGATCTTCTGCCCTTGAATCTCCAAGATGAGCGTTCCCTTTGGACTGAGCCAGTCTCCTCGAAGAAGCTTCAGCCGCGCCTCCATGCCGGCCGCAGGCGCAGCGTCGGGCGGCGAGACTGCAGCAGCTTCCGCCCCCGCCAAGCTTGCCGGCAGAAGCAGCAGGGCGCAAACGATGCACAAGAAGATTTTCCGCATGATCCATCCCTCCCAATACAGGTTTCCCGCAAGACCTTTCTACTGTCTGGATTCTCTAAAAGAATGCTTTTCCCTGCTCGAAAAACGAATTTTTCGGCTAGGCGGCATGAATTTGCAGTGAGATGCCGCCCGATACAGAGAGCCAGCCAACCGGCCTGCGTCTGCGGCTCGCCCCCTTGGATTTCATGATCCTCTCACGCGGGAAGTCAGAATGTCCATTGAACGGAAACGCCGCCGCTGAATCCTTTGCGCTTTCCCTGCCAGCCATTGATGTGGAAATCATAGCTAATGCGACTATTTTGCGGCAGGAAGCGATAGCCGAGTTCGAGCATATAGCTCGATCCCTTGAGACTCGGGCTGGGCGCAGCGTCGCCGCCGACGCTCGCGCTCGCCTCGCCGCCGAATTCATGCTCCCAGGCCAGCCCGGCGTAGCATTCGCCCGCGCTCCTGTCCTTCCTGCTGTAGCGCAGGCCGAGGCGCAGGCGATGCGAGTCGACGTCGGCGAAGTCGTAATCGTCGCCCGAGCCGCGCAATTTCACCGACATACCGCCCTGGTGCGACCAGAAATAGCGCACATAGGCATCGAGGGAGGCGCTTTCCGACAGTGTGAAAGTCTTGCCAATGCCGAGGTGGAGGCCGTAGTAAGCATTCGAGCCGTCATATCCGGCATTCTCGCCGTGCAGGCTGTAGTCGCTCTTGGCGCGGCCTGCGCGTGCGGAGGCTTCGAGCCACAGGCCGTCCTGCTGCGTCAGCTTGCCTAGGACGCCGAGGCCGAGATAGCTGATCTTGCCGCTGCCGTGTGCGCCGTTGTCGAGATAGGAATCGTAGTTGCCGCATCCGTATTCGACAAAGGGGCTGAAGAGTCGCTTCGTGCCGCCCTTCACCGCATCTTCACGTGCCCAGCCAACGCCGAGATTCCAACCCTTGGAGTCGACATGGGAGCCGCTCTCCACGCGCATGCTGTTGGCTCCTGCGCCCGCCCACAGATGGTAGGACACCGTGTCCGATGCAATCGTCTTGCGCTGCATCGCCATAGCGGACTCACGAGGCTCTGCCAGATTGTCGGCGCTCGCTTTTGCCGCGCCGCTTTCGGCAGACAGTTCAGCGGCGGTAAAACCGCTCTCCACAAGATAGTCCGCGCCTTGGTTGACGAAGTTCGCGAGACCCGCACGCGTCTCCACGGGGGATTTCGCCGTCTCGCCAACCCCCGTCTTGGTGACGGTCGCCCGGAGTCTCTCAGGATGCGCCTTGTCGGGCGCAATCGCAAAGAGGCAGTCGTGCGCGATGCCGTCTGTTCCCTTCATCGTGACACCTTCGCCAACGGTGATCTTGCCGCTCGTGTTCTCCAGCAGTGTGAATGAATCGCCTGCCTGAAGCTTCCTTGCGGCGCCGCTGCGACGGAAGTCGAGCGTCATGTTCGTGAGGTTCTTGCTGCCGCCGCTGACATTCGTGAGCTTGAGCAAGGTGTGCGCCGTGCCGTCGGTCGGGGCGTCCTCGACATCGAGTCGGAGGTTCTCAATCCCCTTGAAATCATGGATCGAGGATGTGCCTGCACTGTAGTAGACGGCGAGCGTGTTGCCCACGCCGCCCGGCGCCGTGCCGCCCGTGACGATGCCGTTGACGACAGTGTTTCGCAGCTGGATGAGGTTGCCGCTCGCCACCGTGCCATAGCCGCCCGTGACATTGCCGTTGATGTGCGCAGCGCTGAGGTTCACGATGTTGCCATTCGACGCCGCGCCTCTGCCGCCTGTGACATTGCCATTGACCGTCGCGTTCTGCAAATTTACGGTATTGCCGTTGCCCTCTGCCGTGCCATGACCGCCCGTGACCGCGCCGTTGACGGTTGCGTCCTGCAAGTCGACGATATTGCCGGTTGCCGCCGTGCCTTTGCCGCCTATGACGTCCTGCGTGATGGCCGTGCCGTCGAGGCGGACGGTGTTGCCCTCTGCCGTCGTCCCGGCATCGCCGCCCGTGACGGAGGCGACCGTGACATTGCCGAGGTTCACGATGTTGTTCGACGCCGCGCCCATGGATCTGCCGCCCGTGACGGCTGCGGCGTTCGCGCGGACGTTCACGGTGTTGCCCGTCGCTTCGCCCGCGCCTTCGCCGCCGACGATGTCGTGCACGGCGCTCTCGATCGTGACGGCATTGCCCCGCGCCTTGCCTCCTGCGGCATCGCTGAAGCCGCCGTAGACCGTGCCCGTGACATTTGCCGTGCCGCTGACAGCGATCTTGTTGGCGATGCTGTCGCCGAGCTTGTCAGCGGCGGCGTCCGAGCCTGTGCCGCTCGTCCAGCCGCCGTAGGCGTTCGCGTAGCTGCCGCTTGCGAGCGCGATGTCGTTTTCGCGCGTCGAATTGCCGGCCTTGGAGCGGCCGCCGTAGGCGTCTTCCCCGTCTTGCCGCGCCTGCGTCTCGCCCTTGAAGCGATAGCCCTCGTAGGTGATGGCGGTGATGCGTGCGCCCGTCTTGCGAACGTCGATGTTCGTCTCCGTCTCGTCGCCCGTCTCGGACTTCGCCGCGCCCGTGTAGTGCGCGAGGTTGATGCCGCTCGCATTCTTGAGGAGCGTGAGAGGCTGCGCCGCCGTGCCCGTCGCCGTGAGGGTCTGCCAGTCGACCGTGGTCTCTCCCGCGCCCGTGACTTCGAGCATCGTGTCGCCCTTGGCAAGGCCCGCGGCGTCAAACGTCATCTTCTGGAAGCCGGCAATCGCGCCCGCCGCATTGCCCTTGCCCTTGACACTGAGCGCATTGTCCGTGCCGCTTGCCTGCGAGCCGCCTTTGAGTGCGCCTGTGACTCGCGCATTGCCGTTGAGACGGACTTCGTTGTTGTTTGTCGTCGTGCCTTCGCCGCCCGTGACGGAGGCGACCGTGACATTGCCGAGGTTCACGATGTTGTTCGACGCCGCGCCCATGGATCTGCCGCCCGTGACGGCTGCGGCGTTCGCACGGACGTTCACGGTGTTGCCCGTCGCCTCGCCTGCGCCTTCGCCGCCGACGACATCGTGCACGGCGCTCTCAATCGTAACGGCATTGCCCCGCGCCTTGCCTCCTGCGGCATCGGTGAAGCCGCCGTAGACCGTGCCCGTGACATTTGCCGTGCCGCTGACGGCGATCTTGTTGGCGATGCTGTCGCCGAGCTTGTCGGCAGCGGCGTCCGATCCTGCGCCGCTCGTCCAGCCGCCGTAGGCGCTCGCATAGCTGCCGCTTGCGAGCGCGACGTCGTTGCCCGTCGTCGTGTTGCCGATCGCAGAGCGGCCGCCCCAGATATGCGTGCCGTCGCTCTCAGCCGTCGTCGCGCCCTTGAAGATCAGGCGCGAATAGAGAATCTTCCTGCCCGTCGCATCCTTTTCCAGCGTGACTTCTGCCGTATCGCCCGTTCGGACGGCAGTGTTCACGCCGTCGCGCACGACGACGCCGCCCGACGTGCTGTTCTCGATCAGCGTACCTGTCTTGTTTTGCGGCGAGCCATAGACGGTGATGTCCTTGAGACTCTTGAACTTCGTTCCCGTCGAATCGCGCAGCATGAGGCTCGGCTGCAGCGTCTCCGTGAAATAGAAGTTGACCTTGTCGAAATTGACGATGTTCTTCGCCCGTGCACTCGCCTTGACGTTGAGCGTATTTCCCGCATAAGATGCACGATTGCCGCCAAATGCACCAAAGATGTACTTCGCAATCCGATAGCCCGCCTTCATCTCATTTTTCCCGTCGCCGAGGTTGACGACGTTGCCCTTGATCTCGCTGACATTGCCGGCGGAATACGCAGCATAGACGCTGTTCAGCTCGCCGCCCGTGATCGTGACGATATTCCCCGTCAGGGCGCCGCCGCGCCGCGTATAGCCGCCGTAGACGTCCTTCTGGAAGACGCCGCCCGCGACGGTGACCTCGTTGTGCGCCACATTGCCTGCGGAATCCGCTTTTTCAAGCGAGCCGCCGCATACCGCTTTCTTCAATGTGCCGCCCGTGATCGTGACCGTGTTGTGCGTCACATCGCCCGTGGCATGTGCGCCGCCGAACGCGCCGCCGTAGACCTTTCCCGCAACCGTCCCGTTTCGGATGATGACGTGATTCTTGTAAATATGCCCCGCCGCATTCGTGCTGTTGGAAAAGCCGCCGTAAAGAGACTCCGCCTTGCCGCCGTTCACCTCGACGGTGTTTTCTTCCGCCCTGCCGCTGTGTCCGACGTAGCCGCCGACCAGCCATTCGGCGAACGACATCGTCCCCGCATCGAAGCGAACCCGATTCCCCCTTGCATGACCTGCGCCCCATACGACACCGCCGTAAGCGGAGGCGATCTCCGTCGTCGCGCCCTTGATGCGCACCGTATTGCCGTCGGCGTTTCCCGTGCCTTTGGCGACACCGCCGAAGACGCTCAGCGTATCCTCCTGATACTGATTGACCGTCAAGCTGTTGCCCGACGCATCCTCGCTGCCCGTCCCGACGCTTGCCGCGCTGTTCGGCGTACTGGGATCATCGGGGTTCGGCACATTTCTCTGCGGCGGATGCGAACTGTCGATCGTCACATCCGCTGCCGAGGCAAAGGACGGCGCAAAGAAAGCGCCACCGCTCAAGGCGATGGCTGTAAAAAGCGCCAAGGACGGGCGCGAGAATTTCTTGTTGGACATTCTTTTCTCCTTTAGGTCTTCCGTGTGATTCTTTTTCTATAAGTAGATATTTCGATTCATTATAACAGCTTCTTTACCGTTTGGCAACTTGGATATCACATCGTCACGCACAGCAAAAAGGACGCAGAGCCGTGTCGCTCCGCGTCCTTTCGCCCTCCTCAGGCAAGCTCCTGATCCTCGCTCGAACGGATGTAGACCGCCTTGATCGCCTTGGGACTGACGCCCTTGACGATGAGCGCGTTCTTCGCGATCATGTCCGTCATGACCGCCTCGGCCTCTGCCTTCGTCAGTCCCGTCTTGGGATCGGCGAGGCTCACGGTCGCCGTCTGCGTGTCCGAGAGCTTGAAGACCATCTTCAGCGCCTTTGCCATTTCCTTCACCTCCTCCCTGCAAGCGATGGTTTCGGAGCGACCGCAAGGCCGCCCGCGAAACCGCCGACTTTACTCTTCCGTCAGCGCGGCTGCGTCCTGGCGCATGATGTCCTTCAGCGTGTGCGACTGCAGGCCGCCGAGGCTCTTGCCGATGGCGAGGAAGTCCTCGTCGCCGAGCGCCGGGTTCACGTTCTGCACCATGCGCTGGCCGTAGGTCGGCAGGCCCTTTTTGTCCGTGCCCGTCTGAACCTTGAGAATCAGCTTCGTCGCCGCTCCCGTCTTCTTGACTGCCATGTCTCTCACCCCCTTTCGCCCCTATACATGCGAGGAGGGGGCGCGATATATCATGCAAATAAAAAGGCAAAACAAGGGCAGCCGCACAGGAATCCCGTGCGGCTGCCCTCGTTTTCTATTCTGTTTTCCTCACCCGTCAGAAGTGATAGTCGAGTTGGGTGCGCAGGAGCGAGCGGTTGTACTCCGCGCTCGTGCCGTAGTCGCGCTTCTGCCTGGAAAAGAGCGTCTCCCACTCGACGTTCTTCCACGGCACATACTTGAAGCCGACGATCCAGCCCTTCGTGCCGTTCCACGTCGAGCCCCATTCGTCGTCGCCCGCGAGCCAGCCGTTCGCGCCGTAGCGCACATAGCGTGCGTATACGCCGAAGCTGCCGACGTCGTCGAGCTTCGTGCCCTTGTAGTTGAGACGCAGCGCGACGCTCTTGTTCTGCTCGTCGGCGTCGGTCTGGACGTAATCGCCGATGACGCGCACGTTCTTCGCGACGTTCGTCGCCGCGCTGACGACGTAACCGTAGCTCCTCATGTTCGTCCTGTCGTTGTTCCTGTAGACAGGAAATACGATGTTCGTCATCGGATTCACCTCGTAGTGGTCGATAAGGCCCGAGGTATAGCTCTCGTTCTTGCCGAGGCTGCTCCTCGCATAGGCGACGTTGATGTCGAAGTTGTGTCCGACCGCGCCCCAAAGGCCGACGCCGTAAAGGCTCTCCTTGTTGCCCGCACCCGTCGACGCCATCCAGAAGCCGCTCGCCGTGAGATTCGTTCCCTTGATGGGAATGCCGAACTGGAAACCGTCCGACTCGTTGCCGAAGAGCACATTCTGAAAGCCGAGACCGCGCCACGCGCGTCCAAGGTTCAGCCACCTGCCATCCTGCTGCGCTTCGACCCAGATGCGCTGGAAGTTGCCGTCATGCCCCGACCATGTCTGCTGGGCGTTCTCGTTCATGGCGTTCTCGCCGCGCAGGTGGCCGTTGTTGTAATGGCGGTTCGTCTCGCTCTGCGCCTTGACCGTCCAGATGTCGTTGACCTTCATGTCGAGGCGCAGATCCATGTAGAAACGGTTCGCGCTGCGGTCGAGCGTATCGGCGTCGGTGTTCTTGTCGTAGTCGTACTGCGTGCGCACGAAGCCGTGCACCTTGAAGCGTTCGATCGCCTCACGGTTCTTGCGGATGTCCTCCGTGTTCTGCTCGACTTGGGCGCGCAGCGTGGCAAGCTCCGAACCATACTCCTTTTCCAGCTTTTCGAGCACCGACCTCGCGCCGATGTCGAGGTTCGACGCCTGCATGGCACGTGCGGTGATCGCCGCCATCTCGTAGCGGCTCATCGTGCGGTTGCCCTGGAACGTGCCGTCTGTGTAGCCCTCGATGACACCGTTCTTCGCGAGATAGTCGAGCGCTTCGTAGCTCCAATGATCTTTGGGCACATCGCTGAAACTGTCCGCGCCGTCGGCGGCGAACGCAGTCGCGCTCAGCGCTGCGAACGCCAAGGCGAGGAGCGCCGTCCTCTTCTTGTAGAATCTCATCCCTGTCCCTTCCTTTCCGTATGATGCATCCTCCTCTTTCATCATACGAAAAAAACGCCTCGAATACAACGATTTCGAGGCGTTCAGGCTCTATGTACGCAAGTCGTAAAGGGGTACATGCGATGAAACTTGTTGCAGGGACGCGAGCTTCGCGTGCGGCGTTCAGCCTGCGGCACTCTCACGCCAGAAGCTCCGCCCTCGCGTCACAAGCTCCACGCCGAAGATCTCGGCGATGGTCGCGCCGACGTCGGCGAATGCGGGGCGCGTGCCGAGATCGCAACCCGCGCGTACCGCCGCACCACAAGCCAGAAGAGGCACGTATTCGCGCGTGTGGTCGGTGCCGGGCGCACCGGGATCGCAGCCGTGATCGGCCGTGATCATGAGCACGTCCGCCTCCTTCATCGCCGTGAGGAAGCCGCCGAGCCATGCGTCGAACTCCATGACGGCGCGTGCATATCCTCTCGTATCGCGGCGATGTCCGAAGACCATATCGAAGTCGACGAGATTGACGAAGGCGAGACCCGTGAAGTCCTCGCCGAGGAGCGAGCTCGTCTTTTTCATGCCGTCGGCGTTGTCCTCGTTCGTGCCAAGGCTCTTTGTGAGCCCTTTTCCTGCAAAGATGTCGGAAATCTTGCCGACGCCGATGGAGGCGAATCCCGCATCCTTCAAGGCGTCGAGCACGGTCGCCGGCGGCTCGAGCGAGAAGTCGTGCCTGCCTGCCGTGCGCTCGTAGTTTGGATACTCGCCGACGAAGGGACGCGCGATGACCCTGCCGATGCCGTGCTTGCCCTGCATGATGGCACGCGCCTTGCGGCACACTTCGTAAAGCTCCTCGCGCGGCACAACATCCTCGTGCGCCGCGAGCTGCAGCACGCTGTCCGCCGACGTGTAGACGATGAGCGCGCCCGTCTCGATGTGCTCGCGCCCGTAGTCATGAATGACCTGCGTGCCCGAATACGGCTTGTTGCATATCAGCTTCCTGCCGATGCTCGCCTCAAGCGCGGCGATGATCTCGGGCGGGAATCCTTCGGGATAGGTCGGCATCGGGTGCTCGCCGACGATGCCCGCCAGCTCCCAATGCCCCGTCGTCGTATCCTTGCCGCGCGAGCTTTCCCGCAGGCGTGCAAAAGCGCCGCGCGGCGCAGGCACGCGAAGCGCGGCTGCCTCCGCCGCGTCCTTGATGCCGTCGACGGAGAAGAGTCCGAGCGAGGCGAGGTGCGGCGCGGAAAATCCTTCCGACCGCACGAGGCTCAGGAGCGTATTGCACGCACCGTCGCCAAAGTCCGCCGCATCGGGCGCCGCGCCGATGCCGAGACTGTCGAGCACGATGAGGAACACGCGCTTGATCTTTTTCAAAGCTCCTCGCCCCTTTCCTTGCGTGCGAAGTACTCGCGGTCGAGGATACCGAGAATCACGAGGTTTTCATAGACGCCGTCCGTCAGAATCGTCTCGCGGATCAGTCCCTCGCGCACGAGGCCTTCCGACTCGTAGACATGCAGCGCGCGCGCGTTGTAGTCCTTGCAGTCGAGCCAAGCGCGATGGAACTTGAGGTCGTCGAACGCCCACGACTTCAGGAGCTTGAGCGTTTCGTGCCCGTAGCCCTCGCCCTTCTTGTCGAGGATAATGCGCGTCCACTCGATCTCCTTCGACGGATTGTTGAGCCCTGCGATCATCAGAAAACCGACCGGCTCCAAGGTGTCTATGCGCTCGATGACGAGATGAATCGCGCCCTCAGTGTTGAGCGTCTGGCTATGCACCTCGCGCTCCCACGGAATGACGAATTTGCCGTTCTCGGGACGAAATTCGACTTCGAGGATGTAGTCGAGATCCTTTTCCTCCGCCTGTCGAAATTGCAGGCGCGGCCCTTTCTTCACAATGCCCTGCATACGATGCTCCTTTCTATCGCGTCAAAGCAGACTGTGCATGCGGCCAAGCTCCTGAATGCGCTCCACCGACATTTTCGACACCCGTGCGATGGTTTCCAGCGGCAGTTTCTCTTTCAGCATGCCGAGAATAAAGGCCGATTTTTCTTCCTCGCGACCTTCCTCGCGACCTTGAGCAGCACCTTGTTCCCAACCTTCCTCGCGAACAGCCTCTTCAAAATCCTTTTGATTCCACTCGAAATTGACCATGTCGATGACCTCGCTTTCGTGCTCTTGCAAAAACTCCTTCATGACGTCATGCTCCATGCAATATCGCATGGCTTCGCGAATCGCCCGCACGCGCTCCATGCCTCCTGCGATATTGGTTTTGATGCAATTTAGGAAAAAGCTGTAATCGTGAAGCGGCCGGCTCATGCACAGCAACATCTTTTCACTTCCATAGGCAATGTTGTGGAAAGTAACCTTGAGTTCCAAATGGATGTCTCCTTCGCCTTCCATATAGGCATCGGACAATCTCATTTGCTCCGTTTCCAACGTATCCTTGCTGCCTGTGTAGAACACATGGAACTCCGGCCTTGGCAAGGGAATCTGCTTGTTTTGATACAAGCTTTTGGCCGGAATATACTGGCGAAGCTGTTCGCAGAGGTAGTAGAGGCAACGCAACGGCATATTCTGATTCAGCGTGCTCTGATGCTCCATAAATACCAAATGACGGCCTGCTAGCAGAAAGGATATATCGTTTTTCATTTGTGACAGAAATGTTCCGTCGAGCGTCACAATTCTCACGCGCTCAACAGAGGCGTATGTCCTTCCATGAAGCGCCCCTGCGACATCTCTCAGACGGTCAACGTCATTCATATACGCACGGAACACGGTGTCTTGATATTGGCGGCCTTTTGCCATGGGCGTGCTCCTTCCTTTATTATACCACAAGAAGCCGCTTCTTTCAGTCAAGCTCGCGCAATATCTCGCCGAGCAGCCATTCGGCGAATACGCCGCAGCCTTCGTGCCATCGGACGTGCGCGGCGTCTTCCATCGCGAGCGTCTTGGCGGCGAAGGCGCGGTCGGCTGCGGCGAGGAGCGGCGCGTCAATCGCCGTGTCGCCGGCGGCGTAGACCTTGCGCGGCGAGAAGCGGCGGCGAAGCTCACGGAGCGCCGCGCCCTTCGTGAGCTTCGGCGGAAAGAAGTAGATCTTCCTGCCCGACGGCTCGACGCGAAGGCTCGTCCGCTTTTGGCACTTTTCCGCCATCGCCTGCGCGTCCACGCCGTCGGCGCAGTAGACGAAGAGGTACGCGTCGTCGACGATGCGGCAGCGGATGAACGCGCGATCACCCAGATAGAGCGCGTGACAGCGCGCGATCTCTTCCCGTGCAGGAGCGATCAAAGCGTCATGCGCCTTGCGCCACGCGGCATCGACCTCGCCGCCGTGCAGGAGCACCGCGCCGTTCGTCGTCACGGCGTATTCGGGCGCCGTGCCTTCCGGCCACTCGATGCGCCGATACTGCTCGATCGAGCGCGTCGTCACAGGAATCAGCTGCATTTTTTGCGAGACTTCGCGCAAACGCTCGATGGCGAGCGGCGTCATGAAGCCGTGCGCCTCGCCCTTGATATGCTCGACGCAAACATCGCCCTCACGCTTGTGACTGCGCGAGTAGAGCAGCGTGTTGTCGAGGTCGGAAGCGAATACGATGTCTTTCATTTCAGTTGTCGGCGAGCGAGCGTATGAGTCCGCATGCAAGATAATTCTCCAGCGGGTATTCCACGACCTCGACGCCTTTCTCCTTTGCCAGTTGATAGAGATGACCGAGCCGCGCTTCGTCCGTGCGGCTCTTGACGAGAAGTTTCCACGGCAGGCGGCGCAGGAGGACGCGCGTCGCCTCACCGATGCCGGGCTTCACGAGGTTGATGTCGCGAATGCCGAAATCGCCCGCGATGCGCTCGACCTCGGCAAGCCCCGACCGATGCGCCGCGCCCTCCTCCCGCACGGGCGGCGCTTCCTCGGGGAAGCACCTTTCCACCGCCTCGATGAAGTCATACGTCAGATCCTTCTCGCGCAGTTCTTCGTAAAAGGCCGCGCCGTGAAAGTCCGCCTCGCCGATCAAATCATCACGCAGCACCGTGCGGCTCAGAAGCCCCGACACCGTCGAGTTCAGGCACGAACTCGCGATGAGGAAGTCCTCGTGCGTGCCGCATTTCTCCGCCACATAGGCGGGATCGGAGAGGACGGCAAGCCCCGCGCTCACGCCGCGAAACTCTGCCGCGTCGTTTGCGAGCTCGCGCGCGATCGCGCCCTTGCCCGTCCAGCCGTCGACAAACTGCAGAGCCTCGGGCGCGTGACGCGCGAGGATGTACGCCATGGCGTTCTTGTCGATGCCCCTGCCGCGAATGATGGAAATCGTGTAGTGCGCGACATCCGCGCCAAAGCGCCTTTTGATATAGCGCTTGAGCAAGATGCCGATGGGCGTGCCCGCGCGGGCGAGCGAGACGAGCGCGGCGGATGCGCCCTTCTCCTCGTAAATCTTCTCGGCGAGACTCGCCGCCGCATGAGCTGTGATCTCGGCGTAGCGCGAGAGCGCGTCGAAGTACGCCTTCAAATACTTTTCCGACGGCTCGTATTCCAAGGGCAGCATCTCCGAGTAATGCCTGCCCGACTGAATGAGCTTTTCCCTCTCTGCCGTCGGCAGAGGGTCGAGCTTTCCCGTGATGTCTTTCAAAAGGATCGTCACGTCGTCCTTCTTGTATGTACTGAACATCGCCCGCTCCTTCCTCGTCATTCGTCGCGGCTCATCAGATAGACGATGTCTGTGCAGCCGCTCTCGCGCAGGGCGCGGGCGATACTCTCAACCGCCTCGTGCGCCTCGTGCGCCGTGTCCGAGACGATGACGGCATGGTGATAGGGCCGCAAGTTGTAGATGTACGTCGCGCGCTCATCGCCGTAGAAGCTCTTGACCTGCCAGCCCGCTTCGATGGGATAGCCCGCTTCCTCCGAGATGCCGATGGGGCTTCGCGTCGTCGCATGGAAGAAGACGTTCTGCCAGCCCTTCCTCTCCAAGACCCTGCCGACCATAAGACCCGGCAGCATACATTCCTCCGTGCCGAGCACGAGGATCGACTCGTGCTTCGCCCAAGCGATGCGCTCGGAGAGGACGAGTCCGGCACCCTGCCAGAGGATCGTATAGTCGCCGATCGCGACGCCCGTGCGCGGCGTCGCGTGCTCGCCGAGCGCAAGCGTGCGATAGGGATAATGTCGCGACGGCACGCGGCAGTCCGCCGCCCCGCGCGTTTGAAACGCCGCCGCGCGCACCTCGTAGTCTTCGGGCGCAAGCTCCACGAGCGCGACGCACTCGACGCCACACGCCAAGAGCCGCTCGCGATCGGACGCCGTCAAGCGGTTCAGGACGGACGCCGCGACGAGCCTCTTCTCCCCGAGCGCGGGCAGCTTCTCCTTCATCTGCTCGACGATGTTAGAGAGCGTCCTGCCCGTCGAGATCTCGTCGTCGACGAAGACGACCGTATCCGTCTCAGCGAGCTGCGCTTCGAGCGCATCGACGGCGAGTCGCTGCTCGGGCGCATGGCTGTGCTCCTCCAAAAACTCAATCGTGCGCACGCCGGACGGCAATTCCTCGCGCGTCGTCTGCACGTAGAGGCACTCGTCTGCGAGCGACTTCGCGACGACGGCGCCGATGGCGGTCGCCGTCTCGGCGAAGCCGATGACGAGCCTTGCCGCCGGCGCGGCTGCCTTGACCTTCGCGCCGAGCGCTTCCATGAGGTCGAGCGCTTCGTGCGGCGCGACGGGCATGTGCTTTCCCTGCAGCGGATTGACGAGCAGATAGCCGCGCTTTTTATTCCTGTTTCGCCTCGCCACGCGCAGCACTGCGTCTGCCATGTACTTCATCGCGCCCGCCTCACGCCTTGAGCCGCTTTGGCGTCTCAAGATTCGCCACGCGATAAATCTTTTGGCGCTCGGGGTACTGCCACGGCTTTTCCTCGCCGAGAAGCTGATGGACGGCGATATCGGGCACGTTGATTCCCGTCGCGAGGCACGAGAGCTGCAAGCCGCCCGACATGCGCGGATTGATTTCCAACAGGCAATACTTCTCTCCGTCGCCCTTGAACTGGATGTTGATCGGCACATCGATCTGCAGGAGGTTCATCATCGTGCGGCACTTCTCGACGATCTCCTCATCGAAGCGGACTTCCGAATAGCGGTGGTTCGTCTTGAAGCGCGGGATGATGATCTCCTCGCCGGGCGTCCGCAGGCAGTCGACGCTGATCTCCTGCCCTTCGAGGTACGGCATGAGCATGAAGGGCACGGAAAAGTCGTAGCCCCGGACAACCGTGCGCGCCATGTCCCACGTGAGCTTCATGCCGGGCTTGCGGCGCACGTCGCCCGAGCGCAGAAGCGTATCGTCAATGACGCGGAAGGTCTCGGCTCCCTCGTCCTTCGTGAGCTTGTAGCAGACGCGCCTGCAGTGCGGTCGCAGCGTCTCGTAGGCGGCGCAGAATTCCTCGTACGTGCCGGCGATGAGATGCGCGGGCACGAGGGAAGCGTCACGCGCCTCGAAGAAAGCATACGTCGCCGCCTTGTCGTCGAGGAGCCGCATGATCTTGTAATCGCTGCCAACGGCGAGCTTCGTGCCCGCCGCAAGAAATTCCTCACGATAGCGCGAGAGCAGCGTCAGGGCGCGTCGCGGGAAGAAGACGTCGATATGATGCGCCTTGCAGAATTCCAGGCAATACTCCACATACTCTTCGGAGACGGGAAGCGCAGGCTCCGTGTACCACTCGTCGGAAACGAGACGATAGAGTGCATTGGGATTGGCGCTTGAGCCGACGAACGTGAACTTCCCGGGCGATCCCGCCCGCATCAGCTCGATCAGATGGTAGGCCGTGCTGAACCATTGGTTGAACCATATACGCATAAAGACTTCCCCTTACCTTTTGCTCTCGGCGGCGGCTGCCGCCCCATCATCCTTGACGCCATAGATTTCTGCGAGCGTCAGCACGCGCTTTGCCCACTTGGCATGCGTCTTGACCTCGTTCATGCGCGTGCCGTCCCAGCTCTTCTTCACGCCCGCCTTCCCGTCCTGCCAACCGACGATCATCATCGCGTCCTCGTAGTCGGCGCGCTCCGCCTTCAGGCTGTCGAAGACGAAGGGAAGCTGCGCAGGGTGGATGACCGTCTTGCCGATGAAGCCATTCAAGCGGTCGAGCTCCAGCTCCCTCTTGAGTCCTCGCGCCCACGCGCCCGCAGGGTCTTCGCCGAAGTAGTTCCAGACAGGGCCGGAGACGACGTAGTCACGCGCGAAGATGTTCAGAATGTCGATAAGGATGTCGCGCACGACGCCGACCTCGTAGATCGTGTGCGCGATCGAGCGGCGCACGCCGTAGAGGTTGCTGAAATCGTTGCCGCCGACGCGGATGTTCAGCACGTATTCCCTGTGCGCGTCGAAGATCGCCTTGAGCTCGCCGAGAACGGCGGCGCGGCTCTTGATGTCGGCGATGGAAGGACTTTCGAGGACGGGCATGAGGTAGCGCTTCTTCGCCGCGCCGTCATTGACCGCTCGCATAAGCTCCATGTAGGCCTCGACGTTGCCGAGATTCACCTTGGGCAGAACGTAGCCCGTCAAGACCTCGCCCGCCGCGCCCACGAAGTCGAGAAAATGCTCCATGTGATCGGCTGTGCGCACGCGCACGAAGAGCAACGGCTTCCCGCGTCCCTCCTCTTTGCAGACTTCCTTGAGCGCCGCGAGATTCGTGCGCAAGGCTCGCTCGGCGTCCGCGACCGCCATGTCGCCGATCGCATCCTCCAGACAGAAGCAGATGGCCGTCAGATGCTCGTGCTCCCGCCGGCGAATCTTCTCCACGATGTTCTCTTGATAGGCGGGCATGTAAAGAAGCCCGCCCACCTTGTACTGCAAGATTTCCCTATCTTCCATTCAGGGTAAAACCTCCATATTCAGGAAGCACGGATAAGCCGCGCCCCTCGCTATTCCACGCTGAGTCCATAGTCCTCGCAGAGTCTCGCCAGTCCCGCCTCGTAGCCCGCGCCGACGAGCTTGAGCTTCCATGCGCCGCGATGACGGTAAATCTCCGCCGCGTTCACCGTCTTCTCACGCTGCAGAGCGTCGAGATGAAAGCTGTACTTTGGCACGCCGTCCTCCGCGAGCGTCAGGCGCGGCGCACGCACATGAGAGAAATCCCTGCCCGTGCCGTCGTCGTAGACCGAGAAGCACAGGACGAGGCGCTCGACGGCCGCGCCAACCTTGGCGATGTCGACTCTCGCACCGACGTTGCCCGCCGTATCCACTTCGATGCTGTCATCGTCCGCGCGTGTGTTGCCGAAGAAGATCAGATCTTCGTCGCCATGTACGCGCCCGCCCGCATAGAGGCGGAACACGTAGGCGTCGACCTCGACGCCCGGCTCGCGGCCATTGTCCTCGTAAAGAAATGCCAGCTTCTCGCTTCCCGCCAGCCGCAGCCGCTCGCCGCGCACGAGCTGAGGGAGTGGCGGCGCGGGGCTTCGCGCCCTCCCGGCCGGCGCACCCGCACGCGCCTCGCCCGCGATGAATACGCGCCGCTCCTCGCTCGCCGAGCGCACGCTGAGAGCGCCGTAGACAACCGTGCCCGTGCGCATCGCGGGAAGCGTCAGAAGGAAGCCGCCCGCCCCCGCCGGCAAGACCTCGGGGGAAACGCGTGCATCCGCGATCTCCGCCGTCACGCGCATCTCCGCCCTAGGCGATGCGGCGACGGCGAAGCTGTTCTCGCACTCGGGCGCGAACGCGCCGAGGTCGATGAACTTCGGCAGCGCCGCCAAGGAGCCGCCCGCCGTGTCCGCTGCGCTTTCGCTCCTCGCCTGTTCCCTTTCCATCGCATCCGCCTCCTGCGTCGGATTTCGGCAGACTCCCGCACGCGGCTCGGAACTCCGCTTCAGAGCCGCGCCCGGAAATTGCCGAAAAGTAAACCCCAAAAACGGGAGGCGCAAGGCCTCCCGTTTTTTTCCAGCACTTTGTCAGACGTTCACGCCGTAGGCGCGGCAAAGGGCTTCCAAGCCGCCCTGATAACCAGCGCCGACCGCGTTGAACTTCCACTCGCCGCCCCTGCGGTAAATCTCGCAGACGACGAGCGCCGTCTCGACGGAGAACTCCTCCATGAGGTCGAAGCGCAGAACCTCCGTGCCCTGCATGTCCTGTGCATTCGCCATGCGTGCGACGCGCACGTAGGCGTTCGACACCTGTCCGAAGTTCTGCTTGCGCACATCGGCTTCGTAAATCGTCACGGTGATGGCGATCTTGTCGACGTCCGCCGGCACTTTCGTGAAGTCGATCGTCAGAACCTCGTCGTCGCCCTCGCCCTCGCCCGTGAGGTTGTCGCCCGTATGATGCACCGAGCCGTCCGGGCTGTCGAGGTTGCCGTAGAAGACGAAGTCCTCGTCCTTCCGCACCTTGCCGTTCGCGCCCAAGAGGAACGCCGAGGCGTCGAGGTCAAAGTCCGTGCCGCCGTCGTATTGGTTGACATCCCAGCCGAGGCCGACGAGCGCCATCGTCATGCCCTTGTCGAGGCTCACGCGCTGTCCCTTGGAAAGATTCACCGCCATGTCATTTTCCTCCCTTTTTCACGATCTCCTGAATCCATGTCTCGAAGCCTTCGGGATTTCTCGTCTGGATGAGCACGGGACCGGGGCCGCGGAAGCGGCACACGAGGCATTCGCCCGACATGACGCTCGAAATCCAGCCGTTCGACGCCTTTTCGATCTTGTAGTTCATGTAATCGGGCCATGCGACGAGGTGGCCATTGTCCACGATGACCTCCTCGCCCGCTTCGAGGTTCAGCACGTGAATGACGCCGTAACTGCTCAAAAAGGCGATGCCCTTGCCCGTGAGCTTCAAGAGGAAGAAGCCTTCCTTCGAGAAGAAGCCCTGCATGAGTCCCTGCATCTTCGAGTCGACGTTGATCGTCTCCTCCGCCGCGAGGAAGCCGCCCTTCTGCACGATCATGCCGTAGGAACCGTCCAAGGCGACGTCCATGATGCCGCCGGGCAAAGGATGCCCGAAGAGCACCTTGCCCGCACCGCGCGAGGCGACGAGACGCTGCAGGAAGAAGCTCTCGCCCGTGAAGACGCGGCGCATGATGCCGCCGAGCACGCCGCCCTCCATCTTGCCCTCGACATCGACGGTCGCATCCATGGCAATCATCGCGTCGGACTCCGCCTTGATCGCCTCGCCGTGGCGCAGCGAGCATTCGACTATGGGAAAAGCCTCAGGATATAGGATCTTGTATTCCATCATTGCACCCCTTTCGATGGAAAAGGCTGCCGCATAAGTCCGAGAGACTTATGCACAGCCCTCTTCTTCCGCCTCCCCCGCGGGAAGGCTTGCCCAACAAAAGAATGCGCTTAGATGTTGACGCCGTAAGCCTTGCCGAGCGCGCCGAGACCGCCGCTGTAGCCCGCGCCGACAGCGTTGAACTTCCACTCGGGACCCTGACGGTAGAGCCTGCCGACGACGACCGCCGTCTCGATGGAGAAGTCCTCGCCGAGATCGAAGCGGATGAGCTCCTCGCCCGTCGCCTCGTTGACGACGCGGATGAAGGCGTTCGACACCTGGCCGAAGTTCTGCTTGCGCTCATCGGCCTCGTAGATCGTGACCGTGAAGTCGATCTTGTCGATGGAAGCCGGCACCTTCGAGAGATCGACCTTGATCTGCTCGTCGTCGCCCTCGCCCTCGCCCGTCAGGTTGTCGCCCGTATGCTCGACGCCGCCCGATGCGTGCTTGAGGTTGCCATAGAAAACGAAGTCCGCATCGCTCGTGACCTTCTCGTTCGGCCCGAGAAGGAACGCCGAGGCGTCGAGGTCGAAGTCGGAGCCGCCGTCGTACTTGTTCGTGTCCCAGCCGAGGCCGATCAGAAGCTTCGAGAGTCCCGGATTGCCCTTCGTCAGATCAACCTTCTGTCCCTTTTTCAAACTGATTGCCATGAAGATTCCTCCTTATGCGTACATGCGGAAGCCGCCTGCAGCCGCACCGCTGAAAAGCGCGGCATATCCGGCGATTTCCCAGCCAAGGCACATATCGTGCCGCCTCATGGGAACAAACGAACCGTTCCCTATATCAAGCCGCAAGGGCATGATGTCTTACTGATAGCGCCGCGCCAGCTCGTTCAGTCCCTTGTCCTTCGTGCCCTGCCCGATGGCGTTGAACTTCCACTCGCCGTTGTGGCGGTAAATCTCGCCGAAGATCATCGCCGTCATGCCCGCGTAGCTCTCCGAGAGGTTGTAGCGGCAGAACTCCTCGCCCGTCCGCTCGTCGCATATACGGATGAAGGCGTTCGCGATCATGCCGAAGTCCTGCTTCCTTGACTCGCAGTCGTAGATGTTGACGACGAAGACGAGCTTGTCATAGTCTTGGGGAACAGCCGTCAAGTCGACGAGGATCTGCTCGTCGTCGCCCTCGCCCTCTCCCGTGAGGTTGTCGCCCGTATGGACGATCGCGCCCGACGGATGCTTGAGGTTGCCGAAGTAGACGACATCGTCCTTCCCCGCGAGGCGGCCGCCCCTGCAGACGATCACGCTCGCGTCGCAGTCGATGTCGGGCGCAGAGCCGCCGAAGATCGAGCCGAAAAGCCCGCCCTTCTTCTGCTCGACGGGATCCCAGCCGAGCCCGATGCGGATGCGCGAGAGCGCCTGGCCGTCCGACTTCTTCAAGTTTACCTTCTGTCCTTTTTGCAGATTCACGCCCATATTCCTGCCTCCTTGATTTCTTTGCCCAAGATTTCCCAGATCGCCCTCTGCTGCGGCGAGTCATCCAATCCTTAAGACAATTCGCCGCGCCGTCGCTTTTTCCCTTCATGGTTTTGATGAAAATTCCTTCATAGCGCGGCTTTTTCCTCGAAAAAGCGCAGCGACACAAGCTTTCGGCAAGAACCGTGCTCAGTCCTTGCTGCCCGGCTCCCAGCGCAGACCCCAGTGATACGCCTTGTCCATGCTCTTATGTCCGCTGAAGAAGTGCACGAGCTTCTCGACGCTGAAGGTGTCGTTGATGTTTTCGAGCATGGCGATCGCGCACATGGCCTTCGACGAGCCGTATTCGTCCATGCGCACGATGATGTCGGGACTGCCCGGGCACTTGACGGTCACGACGCCGTCCGCCTGCTGCCAGTTGGCGACGCCCTCGTAGATGAACGTGTAGACGAGGATGCGCTTGATCTTCGATGCCATCTTGCCGTTGACGCGAAGCGTCTCGCCGCCCGCTGAGCTGCCCGTGCGGTCGTCGCCGTCGAGCGCGATCCAGGGGCGGCGCGAAAGGCTGCCGAAGTCATTGCCGAGCGCCTGCACGCAGCCGATCTCGCCGTCCTTCATCTCGTAGAGGCAGCCGAGATCGAGGTCGATGCCGCCCGTTCCTCCCCCGCCGCCGAAAATGGAGGCAAGAAGCCCCTGCTTCTTCGTCTGCGGCTGCTGATGCCAGTTGAGATTGATGGCGATCTCGCCGAGTCCGCCGCCGCCCTTGACGAGGCTGACCTTCTGGCCCTTTTTCAGCTCGACCTTCTTCGGCGCGGTCGGCGGCTGCACGGGCGGCGCGGCAGTCGGTACAGGCTGTGCGCCGCCGGGTCTGCCGAGGTTCAGCGGCTCGTGCGGCGCAGCGCCCTGTCTGCCGAGATTCAGCGGCGGACGCTGTGCGGGCGGCGCTGCGGGGCGCGGCTGTGCAGTCGGCGGCGCGGGCGGTGCGGCGGGCGCGGGCGGTGCGGCGGGACGCGGCTGTGCAGTCGGCGATGCCGGCGGTGCGGCGGGCGCGGCTCCCTGCCCCTCGCCGACCTCGACGCCGAAGTTTTTGCACAGCGCCTCCAAACCGCCGCTGAATCCCGCGCCGACGGCATTGAACTTCCACTCGCCCTTGTAGCGGTAGAGCTCGCCGACGACGATCGCCGTCTCCACGGAGAAGCCCTGCCCGAGATCGTAGCGCAGAAGCTCCGCGCCGCTCGTCGCATCGAGGACGCGAACGTACGCGCCCCTGACCCGGGAGAAATTCTGCCGCCTGGCGTCCGCATCGTAGATCGTCGCCGTCACGGCGATTTTTTCGACCGACGCGGGAACGGCGGCGAGATCGACGCGCACCTGCTGCTTGTCGCCGCCCGAAGGCGCAGCGATATGCTCGACCGCCCCCGACGCATGACGCGCGTTGCCATAGAACACGAAGTCCGCATCGCCCGCGACTTTTCCCCCCGCGCCGAGCAAAAACGCCGCCGTGTCAAGCTCGATGGCAGAGTCCGCCTGCCAGCCCATGCCGACGAGCACGCCCCTAAGCCCCGCGTTGTTCTTCGTCAGATCGGCTTTCTGTCCCTTGCTGATGTTCATGCCCATGCTTTTCCCTCCCGTAGAGTATAGGAATCATAGAGCGGCGGCGTCGATGCTCTCCACCGACGCCGCCTTGCAAATATTGAATTACGCCTTGCCTGCGAGCAGCTTGCGCAGCAGATCGATCGGCACGATCGTCACCGCCATGCCGAGCACGAACGCCCACTCCATAGGCGTCAGGCCATAGCAGTGCAGGATCTCGCCGCCGAGGTACGTCATGGCGACCTGTACGACGACGATCAGACCCATGACGCGCAGGAAGCCCGGATTGCGCGAGATATTGTCAAAGAGATTCTTCGAGTCGGTGCGTGCGTTGAACGCATTGAACACTGCCATGAAGATGAAGAACGCGAAGTAGCCCGTCAACAGATAGTGATTCGCCTCATCGGGGCGGAAACAGGCGTGTGCCGCACCGCTCATGAGGAAGTAGAGACTCAGCGCGAAGCACCAAAGAGAGCCGACGCCGATGGCGGACGCCATGTACTTGCTGATGATGCTTTCATCGCGCTGCTTGGGCCTCTCGTCCATGAAGCGGCGCAGAGCCGGCTCGCCGCCGAAGGCGAGCGCCGCGAGCGTATCCATGACGAGGTTGATCCAGAGGAACTGCGTGATGGAAAGCGGCGTCTCCATGCCGAGAAGGGGCGCGACGAAGGAAATCATGACAGCGGCGACGTTGATCGTCAGCTGGAACACGATGAACTTCCTTATGCTGTTGTAGATCGTGCGCCCGTAGAGGATCGCACGCGCGAGCGACTTGAAGTTGTCGTCGAGGATGACGATGTCGCTCGCCTCCTTCGCAACTTCCGTGCCGCTTCCCATGGCGAAGCCGACATCCGCCTTCTTCAGGGCGGGCGAATCGTTGACGCCATCGCCCGTCATGCCGACGACGAGGTTCATCTCCTGCGCGAGGCGCACGAGGCGGCTCTTGTCGGTAGGAAGCGCACGCGCCACGACGCGAAGGCGCGGCAGAAGCTCCTTGACCGCCGCATCGTCGAGCGCGGCAAGCTCGTCGCTCGTCATGATGACATCGTCCGCCTGCTGCAGCAGACCCGCTTCCCTAGCGATGGCGCTCGCCGTGTCTTGGCGGTCGCCTGTGATCATGACGACCTGCACGCCCGCGCTGTGCACGCGGCGGATCGCCTCGACGGACTCGGGACGCACCTCATCGCGGATGCCGACCGCGCCGACGAAGACGAGTCCGCTCGCAGGAAGCGCGCCGTCCGCAGGAATCGCACCCTCGTAGACGGCGAGAGCCAGGACGCGGATGGCACGCGCCGCAAGAGCGTCGATACAGTCCGTGATCGCCGCCCTATTCGTCAGCGGCTTCTTCTCGCCATTCGCATCGTAATACGAGTCGCAGCGTGCGAGGATCTTCTCGGGTGCGCCCTTCGCCAAGGTCACGCTGTACTCGCCCGCGACCTCGGATAACGAGTACTTGTTCTTGCTGCTGAAAGGCACGGCGTTCTGAACCTTCTCGTCCATCGCCGCGCTGTCTGCCGCGACGAAGCCGAAGATCGCATGCTCCGTCGCGTTGCCGCCGACGGCTTCCCTGCCGTTGATGACGGCGCTCGTATTGTAGCGCACGCTGAGGTTCACGAGCTTTTTAAGTCCCGCGCCCAGCTCGTTGTAAGCGGCATACTGCACACCCGCGCCGTCGACGAAGGCGACGGCTTCGAGCTGTCCCTTCGTGATCGTGCCCGTCTTGTCGCTGAAAAGGAGATTCAAGCTGCCTGCCGTCTCGATGCCCGAGATCTTCCGTACGAGCACGTTGTCCTTGAGCATCTTGCCCATGTTCTGCGCCGAGACGATGGCGATCATCAAAGGCAGTCCCTCGGGCACGGCGACGACGATGATGATGACGGCGAGCATGACCGCGTCGACGAGGTCATGCGCGACGACGAGCCAGTTCGAACAGTACGCCATGATGCGTGCCATGTCGAAGCCGTTGTGGATGACGAGGCGCTGAAACATGAAAGCGATGGCGATCGCCACGCCGCCGATGTAGCCGAAGTTGCTGATCTGCTTCGCGAGGTTCGAGAGCTTCACCTTCAAGGGCGTGTCGCGATCCTCGTCCGCCTGCAGCTCGCCTGCGATCTTGCCGTAGAACGTCTTGTCGCCGAGCGTCGTCGTGCGCATCACGGCATTGCCGCCGCAGACGACGGAGCCGCGGAACACCTTGTGCGTGTGGAGGAAGTCCGAGCTTTTCTCCGCCTCCGTATCGCCCTCTGCCGCCGGCGTCTTCGCCGCTTCCTTCGCCTCGCCGTTCAATACCGACTGATCGACCTGGATCGAGCCGTCGCAGATCACGCCGTCTGCCGGGATCTTGTCGCCCGTCTGCAGCAGCACAAAATCGCCCATGACGATCTCGTCGATGGGAATCTCCGTCAGCGTGCCGTTGCGGTACACCTTACACTTGATCAGCGACGCTTCCTCCTGCAGCTTCTGGAACGCATTCTCGTTCTGGTACTCCGAATACGTCGCGACCGTCGTCGCGAGGATCACGGCGAGCGCGATGCCCACGGACTCGTACCATGCGACCTGCCCAAGGATCGCGAAGACGACGTTGATAACGAGCGCCACGCAGAGGATCTTGATGATCGGATCGTCAAAGCTCCCCTTGAGCTTCTCCCAGAAGCCCTCGCCCTTCTGCTCCGTGATGCCATTCGTACCGTGCCGCTCGCGCGATGCACGCACCTCTTCATCTGTCAAACCTTGAATCTTCATATAATCTCTCCTCGTCAAAATAAAGACAGCCGATATTATTGTACTATGAAAGCCCAAGAAGTCAAGCCCAAAGGGCGTAGACTGATTGGCTACTTTCATGTAAGGGCGGCGCAC
>CAJPRR010000003.1 GCA_905373085.1 uncultured Selenomonas sp. | reverse complement strand
GCGACGTGTCCATGCGCATGTCGAGCGGCGCGTCCTGCATGTAGGAAAAGCCGCGCTCTGCCGTATCAATCTGATGCGATGACACGCCGAGGTCGAAGAGCACGCCGTCGACAGAGGTGACGCCGAGACTTTGCAGAACCGAGTCGAGCGCCCGGAAATTCGAGCGCACGACATCGACGCGGCACGAGACGCCGGCAAGCCGCTCCTTCGCCGCGCGGATCGCCGCCTCGTCCTGATCGAGTCCGATGAGCCGTCCTGCGGGAGAGAGCCTGTCCGCGATGCGCCGCGCGTGACCCGCGCCGCCCAGCGTACAGTCGACGTAAGTGCCCGCAGGCTTCACGGCGAGAGCCGCCAGAGTCTCCTCCGGCATCACGCTCGTATGGCGAAACTCCATGCACTCACCTCAAATCCCGAGATCCGTCAGCGTCTCCGCGATCTTCGTGACCATCGGATTCACTTCAGCGTTGTAAGCATCCCAAGCCGTGCGGCTCCAGATTTCGGCGCGCGTCATGACGCCGTTCAGGACGACATCCTTTTTGAGGCTCGCATAGGCGCGCAGGTTCGCAGGCACGAGGAAGCGTCCCTGCTTGTCCAATTCCAGCTTGCGTGCGCCCGCAAAGAAGAAGCGTGCAAAGGCCCTAGCCTCAGGCTTCGACATCGGCAGCGCCTTGAGCTTCGCCGACAGCCGCTCCCATTCCTCCTCGCCGTAGAGAAAGAGGCAGTTGTCAAGCCCCTTCGTGATGACAAACGAGCCGCCGAGCTCCGGGCGAAAATCCACAGGCAGGATCACGCGCCCCTTCGCGTCGATCGTATGTGTGTATTCGCCCATCAACATCTCGCTTGCCACCTCCTTCACCAGTGCTCTCTATATTAAACCACATTTCCCCACTTTTCGCCACTTCATTGTCTAGGTTTAATTCTTTCTTTCCCCTCTTTTTCCTGCCTCTCGCTTTCATTTTTTTCATCCTGCGCCCATTTGCCGCAAAAAATAAAGAGAAAGCACCCCCTTTACCAAAGGCAAGGGACTGCTTTCCCACAAACATATTTTCTTTTTTAGGCAAGAAGAAGCCGCGCTTTTCCCTACCGCTTCTGCCAGCCGAAATTCTCGAAAATCGGCAAATAGCGCAGACGCTTCTGAAACGATCCTTCCGTGTTTTCCGTATGGAAGATCGGCACACGGTCGATCGCGTAGAGATTGCTCGCGCGATCCGCGTTGCCGTAGCGCACGGTGAACGCCATCTTGTAGCCCGCTTCCTTCACGAGATTCGCTATGTGCAGGTTGTATGCGCCCCCTGGGTAGGCGAAGCATGTGACCGTCTTGCCGAGCTTCTCCTCGATCATGCGCTTCGAAGCGGAAAGCTCCTCCTTGATCTCGTCATCCGTGAGGCTCGTCAAGGCGCGGTGCGTCATCGTGTGCCCTTCGATGGAAAAGCCGTTCTGCTCCATCTCGCGCAGCTGTTCCCACGTCAGATACCCCTTCTTCTTTCCCACCATCTCCGTGACGACGAGGATCGTCGCCTTGAAACCGTACTTCTTAAGAATCGGATACGCCTTCTCATAGTTGTCGACATAGCCGTCGTCAAATGTGATCATCACGGGCTTTTCGGGCAAATCGCCCGCTCCCGTCAGAGCGCCGTAAAGCTCTTCGGGGGTGATCGACTGGAAGCCGTTCTTCTTGAGCCACGCCATCTGACGGTCAAAGTCCTTCGGTGCGACGGCGAGCGAATGATCCATGTCGTTGACCATGTGGTAGTTCAGAATGCGCACCTTCGCCCCCTGCTCGACTTCCTGCGAAATGCGTGCATCGATGTTCCCCGTGCCCGCCGCCAGAAGCAGCGCAAAGAACAGCACGAAGAGCGGCAGAAATCTTTTCATGCGCTTGTCCTCCTCTGACTCATGCCTTGCTCACACCCAACTCGCGCATCAGGGCGTTCTGCAGGACGTTGGAAAAGTTCACATTGTGCTCTGCAGCGAGCGTATCAAGCCATGCGGGAACGGAGAGCGTCTTCTTGACGGATTTCGCATTGTATGCCCTGTCATAGGCGAGCTTGTCGAACGGCACCATGAGGACAAACTGGTCTTTTTCAAGCGGCAGATCCTGCGGCAAGGACGGTGCAGGATAGTCTGCAGGAGCGACATCCTCCAGCATGAGTCCGATGGCATCCTGCGCCATGGCAAGCGCCTCCTCCATCGTCTCCCCCTGCGTCATGCAGCCGGAAATGTCAGGGATGAATACGGAGTATCCCTGCTCCTCACTTTGAAATACAGCAGGATAAAAATACAGTCGTTTCATTCGCTTCATCATTGACCTCCATTCTGCTCAGGACGTTTCAAGCCAGCTTCCTTCAGAAGCTGCTGCTCGATGCCTTTCTTAAGCTCCTTTGCGTGTACGGGAACACTGACCGTAATATTCTTTTCCACATTGCGATACTTCTGATGAGAGCCGTTGTTGCTCTTGATATAGACAAACCCATTCTCCTTGAGGAGCCGAATCATGTCCTTCGGCGTCAGCGGCATTCGCATCCTCTCCTTTGCCTCGATTATACGTTATATGACGTACTGCGTCAAATTCTTCCAAAAAATGGTCAGCAAAATAAAAAAGAGAACTCTACTTTTCTCTGCATAAAAGTCTTGTCGGGGGGGGCATTTGTAGTATGATATTACATATTATGAACAAATGAGGCAAAATGATTTCATGGAGGTGTTTTTATGGGTTTGGGAAAGCGCATCGATCCACAGGCAGAGGCGGCGTCTCCTTTGCCGCCGAAGAAAAGCGAACCGGAGGAAAAGGCGTCCGATACCTTTGCGCCCGAAGAGCCGAAGTACACGTTTGATGACATGATCCTGCCGCCACGCGTTCGCGAGCAAATCTTGAACGCTGCCGACTATGCCCAAAACAGCAAGATCGTCTTTGAACAATGGGGACTCGAAAAGACGCACAAATATTCCAAGCGCATCGGCATCAACCTCTACGGCGAGCCGGGCACGGGCAAGACGATGGCGGCACATGCCATCGCCAAGCATCTGGGGCGCAAGATCATCATCGTCAACTATGCCGATGTCGAATCCAAATACGTCGGCGAAACGCCAAAGAACATCCGCAAGGTCTTTGAAGCGGGCAAAGAAACGGGCAGCATCATCTTCTTCGATGAAGCCGATGCCATCCTGAGCCGCCGCGTCACCAACATGACGAGTGCCACCGATGTCAGCGTGAACCAGACGCGCTCCGTCATGCTCATGGCGATGAACGAATACCAAGACTTCATCATCTTCGCCACAAACTTCATCTCGAATTTCGATCCCGCCTTCATGCGGCGCATCTCCATGCACGTCAAATTCGAGCTGCCCGACGAAGATTGCCGTCAAAAGCTTTGGGCGATGTACCTGCCTGAGACCTTGCCGCACGATCTCGATACGTCCGAAATCGCTGCGAAGTACGACGGCGTTACCGGCAGTGACATCTCCAACGCCGTACTCAATGCCGCCTTCCGTGCTGCCAGAAAGCGTGAGACTCGCGTGCCCCGCGCTTATTTCTTCGAGGCTGTCGAGGACATCCTGCACAGCAAGAAGGCAAACCAAGGACGCACGCATGAGACGGAAACGACCGTCCGCCCTGTATCGGAGGAATACGTCAAGGAGCAGCTCGCAAAGGGCAAGGAGAATAAAATATGATAGTGGAACTCGCAACTCTCGCCATCGCAGGAAGTTTCATAAGAAATAAAAATCAAAACAATCCACTAAGCGGCACTGTAGTCAAAAAGGTCTCAGAAAATGAAATAAAACCAACGATACTAAAACGCTTAGAAGAAAAAATCAAAACATCCAAGGCATAACTATAGCAGTTATGACGCTCAAAACCCATAGGGAGGGAACATCATGATACCACTTTTAATCGCCGGAGGCTTGTTGATCGGCACTGTTCTGATCGTAGCAAACTGGAACGATATTGTAGACTGGATTCGGGACTTCATCCCCAAATTAAAGGCTGTTTGGGAGAAAATTCGTCCACACGTTCCATATGAAATGCAACTCCTCGGTGACAAAATCGTAGAAGCAGGCGAACATCTTGTACAAATCATTCACAAGTTTTATTACCGCGATGAAAAAACCAACGATTTAATGGAGGGCACTACAATTCGCAAAGTCAACGAAAGCGAGGTGCCGCCCCATATTCTCGCAAAGCTCTCAAGGAAGCAGCCAGCCGACATTTCACAAGAGATGGAACTAATTCTAGAGAACTAGCGCAAAGGAGACCCTCTTATGAAAACGAGAAATTTCAGCACCTTTGACAGAAACATCTTAGCGACAAAGAAGGCGATCGACAGCATCTACGACTTTTTCTCCAAGATCAAGAACTTCCAGCGCGAACTCGACATCGATGAAGCCGCGAGCTTCTATACGCAGGGCATCGACGATGTCATCCTTGCCGAACAGAAGAACAAGAATATCCTCTATGTCGGCGGACAACTGAAGCTGCAGTACATCGACGAAAACATCTTCCTGCTGAAGCTCGACCTCTACTTTCAAGATGCCGAAGAGAAATGGGTACAGCGCAGCACGCAGACGACGAAAGCACTGAAATACCTGACGCCGCAGGCAGTGCAGGAATTGCGCGAGAAGCGCGAGATTTCCTTTGAAATCGACCCGCCGAAGGAACAGGCCGCACCTTCACTGGCACCAGCATCAACGCCTACTCCCAAGCCGATGCCTAACCCTGCTGCAAAAGCAGTGCCTGCCGCAGACAGCGACGATCACGCATGACCTCGGACGACCGCTTCCCATGTCAACGATGTGCCGCCTGCTGCTCCATGATCGGCGAAACGGCGCTTGGGAAATCGCTTGCCTTGCCCGACGGCAGCTGCAAGCATCTGAACAAGCAGACGAACCTCTGCAGCATCTACGATCATCGCCCTACCTTCTGCCGTGTCGATGAATACTACGAGAAGAACTGCGCTTCCACGATGTCGCGCGACGAGTTTCATCGGCAGAACCTAGCCTGCTGCGAGATGCTTCGCAGCAGGCTGAGGGAGCAACAAAAACGATAAGCCTGCAAAGGAAGTAAAGCGGCAAGACACAAAAACGACTGCGACAAAACATTCTCGTCTTTTGTCGCAGCCGTTTTTCACAACAAGGCTTTATACCTGACTCGCTCAGACTTGGGAATCTCCAGTACGTCCATCGCCTTTTCCTCTAAGAAGGAGGCTTCCGCCGCAACGGGAGCCTCCTTCCTTATGCTCAGACGTGCGCGGCGATCATGCCGACGCCTTCGTCTTCTTCTTGATTTCCTCCTCTTCGTCATCGTCGGTATGACTGTAGCCCTTGCCGCTGTAGTAGCCGGCACCGCCCGAACCCCTGCCGACGGCATTGGCGAGGCCTCGGTCGGCGGCTCTCGAAGAGCCGTCCTCATAGGAGCGTGTACCGCTCGAATAGCCCGTGCTCTGCGACCTGCCGCTCACACCTGCGCCGCTCGAAGAGCCGTCGCTCATGCCCGCCGCTGCGGCAAGCCCGCGGTCGACGACGCTGCCCGCGCCGCCCGTGCGGCTCAGAGAGCCAGCGGCGCTCGCCGCGCCCTGCGGCTTGACGGCTGCGCCCTGCTGTGCGCCCTGCGGTTTGACACTTGCGCCCGGCTGTGCGCCCGGACGGTAGTAGCCGACTGAGCCTGCTGTGCCGCCGGCAAGCGCGGCATTGCCGCCCGTCGTGCCCTGCGGCTTGACAGCTGCGCCCGGCTGTGCGCTCGTCGTGCCCTGCACCTTGCCGCTTGCACCTGCCGCGCCGCCAGCGCTCGCGCTGCTGCCGATGTTCGTGCCTGTGCCTATTCCCGCATCGCCGGCATTCGCGCCCTGCGGCTTCGTGCCGCCCGTGTTGACGCCCTTGCCCGTATAGGCGAGCGCGGCGTCAAGGCCGCGATACGCGCCGAACGTATCGTTCTCATCGTAGCTTGCACGGACGTACACCCGGTCGTCGGGGCGCAGCGTGCGATCTACGCCATCCGTGCGCGGCGCGACAAAGAGTCGGCTCGGCACCGGATTGAGCGTATAGTTGCTGCCGTAGTTGCCGCGTGCGAGCGTCTTCTTGCCGTTCTTCGTATACCACCCCTGGATCTCCTGCCAGTCGGGCGTACCGTATCTTGCAGCACCCTCCGTCGGGCCGTAGGTGAAGACGCCGCTGTTGAAGCGATGCAGATCCCTCTGGACCTCAACCGTCAGCGGGCTGTCCCCGTTCGAACCGTCTGCGATGCGGCCCGTGAAGTTCACGCCGCCCTTGCCCGCGTACGTCGTCTGCCAATCGGGCAGGACGTCCAGCGTACGGCGGCGGATCTTTCCTGCTCCCTTGATGACATCGACGTTCTGCTGGCTGCCATCCAGAATTTCATAATTCTTCATGACATCGTCGGCACCCGTGAAGCTGTACGTCACCTCATGATTCATGAGATCACTTTCTTCAGGGTTCTCCGCTGTCGGATCCGTCGCATTCGGATTGTCATAAGCGGCTCCAGCATTCACGATCGCCTTTGCACGCAGCTCCTCCTCCTCACTCACAAATTTCGCTTCATCCTTGAGGACGTTGCCGTCCTTGTCAACATTGTCGAAGTGCAGGTTGCCCCACGCATTCTTGACATGCGTCGTGCCGTCGTAGACCTTCTGCGCCTCGGAGGCAGTCACCTGCAGCCTGCGGCGGTAAATCGTGCCGCTTTGCGGCTGCGTCCTGACCGTCGCCGTAAAGGAAACGCCAGACTTGTCGGCCTTCGTCTGCGTCAGATCGTTGCCATCCTTGTCGAGCAGCTTGTAATTGCCATTGTTCCAGGAAATATCATACGTCACCTGCTTGTCCGCCTTCGACTGCTTGTTTGCGTCAAGTGCGCTTGCGCCCGCGCTATCGAAGTTGGCGTCAAGATGGAACGCCTTCTCGTCCTTGGTCAAGATCTCTTGCAGATTCTTTTCCTTGTTGTCCTCGTTGTCCAAGACCTTTCGGAAATTGCCTTCACGGAAGGTGCCGTAAGCGTTGTCCTTGACTTCGCGCGTGCCGTCGTACTGCTTCTGCACATCTTGGCGCAGGAGTTCAGCCTTCAGCCCCTTGGGATTGATCGTGCCGGAATCCTGCAGGAAACGGCCATACTCAGGGTGCGCCTCATCCGTCTTCAAGTTCGCGGGATCTATCTCATAGTTCTTCGACACCGCATCATCGTTCAGCGCAAGATTCCCATAGGTGATCGTATGCGCGTTCTTTCGGACGACGCCGTTCTCGTCGCGCTTGACGTCCTTCGTATCGTAGACGCCCTGCCGCGTATTGCCGCCCTGCAGGAGCGCCTGCTCCGTACCGACGAGACCCGTATACGCGTCATTGGTCGGGGAGAAGTGCAGACCGCGTACAGCCGCCTTCGTCGAGCCATCATAATCACGCGTGAGCGTCTCAGGCGCGACGGCATCAAGCTCCACCTTGACCTTTCGCTTGACGATTTCCGCCGAAGCATCATAAGTGGAAGCGACCTCGTAGTTGCCGAGCGCGATCTTCTCCGCCTCGTTTGGCGAATCGGGATGCTGCACACTCTTGAGCGCCAGGTTGTAATGCACGACCTTGCCGCTCTCGTTCTTCGTATTGTACTCGCTGTAATCCTTACGCTTCGCGAGCTCTTCCCAAGACTTTGCATCCAGCGTCGCGTTCTTGTCCGCTGCATCCGTCCTGCGGTCATGGAAACGCCCATCGGTCGAAGTCGCTTCCACTTTGACCTTGCCTTTATCCGTTTCCAAGATGCCCTGATAGGCGAAGTCGGGATGCGTCGAATCAAACGGCTTCTCCCCGACGCGCAGAAGATCCTTGACCGTATCCGTGCCGTCGTAGATCTTCGCCAGCGGCGCGGTGTCCTTCTCGTCCACCGTGATCTTGCGCGGCGTGATCGTCGCCGTATAGCCGAGAGGACTCGTCCCCTCGGTCGTGCCGTCCGGCTTGTAGGTGCCGTCCAAAAGACGGGCTTCCATATCGCCCGGATCAAGCTCCCAATCCTTATAGTCCCTGCCGGACGTGACCTCCTTCAAACGATAGACGACATCTTTCTTCCTGCTCGTCAGTGCGCCGTCGTTATGCACATTGGCGTCGCGCTCCTTGGTCGTCGGGTTTGCATAGTAGGGCATATTTGCCGGTTCATCGCCCTCGGCGTCTCCATAGAGCTTGTAGCCGAGATGGATCGCGCCTTCGCCCGTGCCAAGGTCGACGGAAAGATGCAGCTTGTCGTAGAAAGCTCGCTTGACGTCCTGCTTGACCTTCTTGGTTTCTTCGGAATCCTTCTCCCCGACGGTGCTTGCCTCGCCGAAGCTGTAGTAGCGGCCGTCCGCCCCCTTGATCTTGGCAGCGCTCGTGCCGTCATAGGGCTTTTCAAAGCCGCCGTTCCAAGTCTTTTGCAGCTTGACCGTCTTCGGCGTGATCTTGCCCTTGCCGTAGACCGTGTCTTCCGGATGGACGTATGTACCGCTTTCATCAACGTAGCCATTGTAGAAATAATTCTTCGCTCCATTGACGTCACGGTCACTGAGGCTCGCCATCGCTTCATCCAGACCCTTCAGGCGCACATCGCGCGCAACGACCTCTCCGGTGCTGCCGTTCCTGCGCTTGACATGCGGATTCTGCGTGAAAGAGCCGTCTGCCTTTCGGTCGCCATAGCTGCCGTTCTTGATCTTTTTGATCGCCGTATCATCGAGGGACAGATTTTCACCGTCGACCGCTCCCTTGAGCAGGAGCTTCTCCTTGAGCGTCTTCTCCGTCAAGTTGGCATTGCCGTCATACTCCTTGTCGAGCTGGCTGAGATCAAACTCGACCTTCTTGTACCAAATATCACCATGCCCGATGACATTGTAATCCGCCGTCTTGTTCGCCTGGCTGATAGCTTTGTTGTTGTTGTCATACACCTCGAACTCGTAGTTGTCTTCCGCCTTCGCATCGCCGGTCAGATGCAGCTTGTAGCCTACTTCCTTCTTCGTACCGGGCGAATACGGCGAGCGGTTCGCGTTCTTGTCGAGGTACTTTGCATCGAGATTCGCCAGATCCAACGCAACGCCGTCCGTACCGAGAAGACCTCGGTCATTCTTGAGGGCGCCCGTCTTGTCATCGCGCTCCGCCTTTTCCACCTGGATGAGATCTCGGAGCGTGACATCTTGATTGGCATGCTCTTTCAGGGTGCTGCCACGGCCTTCGTAATAGCCGTTCTTGACGCCTGTCGTGCCGTCATAGATCTTCTGCACATCCTGCAAGGTGAGCTTCACCTTGCGCGGGTCGATCACACCGACGCCGTTATAGTCCTTGTCGATCGACGAACCCGCGTAGATGAAGTTGTCCTTGTCCACCGAGAAGGTGAACTGGACATTCTTATTCTTCCCGGCATCCTTCGCTAGAAGCGTTCCCGTGTCCTTGAACTTGCCCGTTGCCGAATACGCGCCGTCGATGTTCGTGATGTCCCACTCTTTCGGCGTCGTGCCCTCGGTGTACTTGACCTTGACTTTTGCCCCCGATTTGCGCAGACGCTCCATCGCATCGGGGATGTCCGCCGTACCGTCATACGTCTTCCTAATCGAAGAGGGATTGAAATCCGGATTCAGCGCCACATCGGTGATGGTGAGCGGTGTAATCTTGCCTGCGCCCGTCAGCTTGTAATAGCCGGCTGTCGTATCAGCTTCAAGATCCTTGACGCCTTCCGTTGTCTGATAGACGAGGTTGTAGTTGTCCGCTTGATCGACGAGACGGATATGACTGTAGTTGACGGCGTTCGCCTTGCCGTCCTTCGGCTTCACATTGGGATCGCGATACTCCGCCCGATACTCGTCGTTGGCTGGCGTATGATTGAGCGTCGCCGTACCTTCATACGCGCCGCCGGCTTTGACGGCTGCCTTCGCCGTATCGTAATACACGCCGTCAATCGTGAGCTTCGAGAGGATGCCGCCCGCAACCGTATCGGTGTTCGTATTGCCATTGTAGACCTTCTGCGCCTCCGCCGCCTTGACGAGGAGATTCGCCTTTTGGATCGTTCCCTCGCCGTCAAGCTGTACGCTGCCGGTTCCGGCATCGCGTGCGAGCGCCTTGCTCTGGAATTCTGCCAGCGTCAAATCGCCCTTGTCCAAGCGATCAAAGTCGCTCTTCTTGTAGATGCGATAGTTGTCCTGCGCACCGTCGGAGAGCGTGAGCGTATACGTCACCTTCCTCGCGCCGGCGTCCTTCTCAGCGAATTCACCTTTTGCAGACCATTTGTCCGCATTCAAGAGTCCTGTATCGCGGTTCTTGATATGGTCATCGGAGAAGCTCGCACTGCTCTTCGCAAGAACAGTGACCGATTTGGCGCTTCCCGCCGTCGCATTCGTGAGATTCGCATCCTCAATATCCTCGTTCGCATTCGCTGCGCTGCTGTAACGCTTCGCATCCTTCGTGCCATCGTAATACTTTTTGAGCGTAGGATTGACGAGATCGGCAAAGACCATGCGGCGCTCAATGTCGCCCTTGGCCGTGATCTTTCCGCCGTCGGCGACAGCCGTCCCGCCATGCTTGAATACATAGTTGCCCTTGTCCTTGCCTTCGAAGCTCACCGTGTACTCGACATCATAGCCCTTTGCTGCCGCAGCAAAAGGATCGATGTTCGCCTTGGAAACATCCGCTCCCCCCTGCTTGTAAAGGCCCTCGGATTTCCCCGAACCGTAGACGAGCTTGACGTCATCTCCGTCAGTTCCTTCCTTGACCACATCTTCATCATGCAGATGGAGATGATTTTCGATGTCCTTGACCTTCGACGTGCCGTCATAGACCTTGCGTGCATAAGCGTCCGCATCGACGCGAAGCTCCTTCGGATTGATCTTGCCGTCCGTGATTTTATAGTAGTCATAGCTGCCATCGGCCTGCCATGCGCCTTCATTTGCAGCAGCATTCCGCAGATCTGAGAGGTCGAAGTTCTTCAAATCCGCTGGATCGAATGTGACATTGAGACGAACCTTCTTGCCGGATCCTGCGTCCTTGGCACGCGTACCGGCATTTCCGGTATTGTCCGTCGCACGGTATTCCGCTTCGTTGACGCTCGCTATGCCGATGTCGATCTCTTTCGTCCCATCTTTCACGTAGCTCTTCGTCACAAGGTTCTTCCAAAGCGTAGGATTCTGACTCGCCGTCTTGCCCGAGACAAAGCCCTTGCCATCGTGTCCCTGCACCCACTTGTTGCCGTCGTACGTCTTCTCGACTGCACCGGTCTTCAGGCCGATGTTGAAGTTGTCCCCCGTGACCTTGCGCTTTTCAATCAGGCCATAGCCTTTCATCGTATAGTAGGGGTTGCCGTGGGGGTCAGTCATCGTATCCTTGTCGAGATCGGCATTCTCTCCGGCGGCGTCCTTGTAGACCAGCTTATAGTTCCCGGCGTCAGCGCCCGTAAGCTGGATGCGGCGATACGTCACATACTTGTTCTTGTTCGCTGCCGTATCATCGACATTGGCGTCTTTCTCGTTGTAATAGCGGTAATACTTGTCCGTCGCATCCGAGCCGTCCGGCTTTTCTGCGATGTGGTTGAGATCGACGTCGTCATCCTGCTCGACGCCTCCTACCGTCTTCTTCTTGCGCGGCGTCGCGGCCAAATCCAGCGCCAATCTGCCCTGCCCCGTCGCTACATCGACATCGCCGTTGTATTGACGCCTGACATCCGTCGGGGTCTTGATGCGCATCTCCGCCGGTGTGATCGTCCCTTCGCCCAAGAGCGGCGCCGTAACACGATCCCACTTCTTCCCCGCATAAGGATTCGTCGGGGCATCCTCCTGCTGCGGCGCGTGGTAGAACACATAGTTCGTCTCTATACCGCTGACTTTCGGCGTATAGACGACTTTGCGAGAGTACTCCTCGCCCTTCTTGCCGGCATCGCGGCTTTCATATTCACCTGTCGACTTATTTTCCACGTCACGAGGATTCGCCGCAAAGCCTGCATCGGGATCGCCGCCGTTGCCCATGGAGACCAGCACATCTCCCTCCTGTGCGCCGTCAATCTTCAGCTTCGTCGTCCCATCGTAAACCTTCGTAGGCCTCGATTTCGCAGCTCCGCCAAGCGACACATACAGCCGGCGCGGCAGGATATAGCCGACGCCCGCCTTCTTGTAGGAGATCTTCGTGCCGTTCACGCTATATGTACCGCCGTCATAAGTCTGTCCGTTCAAGCCGGTGAGATCGTAATTGTTCGCCACACTATCTGCAGAGCTTCCCTGCAGATCGATCGTATACTCGACGCCGTAGGCCTGCGTGCCGCTCACATTATGCATCGTGGCGCCATCTTCCGCCACATTGGAATTCGGTGCCTGCAGTCCCGTCGGCCCTGTATTGTAGTATCGGGAGCCGTCTTGATCGAAGGTATACTGTCCCTCGCGCAGCTGCGTACCGTCAAGCGTGACGTTCTTCAAGCCGTCAGAAAAAGCCTGGTTCGTCATATCATACCGCTTCTGAACCTTGCTATGCAAATTCATGTGGAAATTTGCAGCAGTCAAGAAAGCCTTCGTGATGTCTCCAAGGCCATCGTATACATCGTCAATCCAATAGTTGCCGCTGTCCGTTCCCACAAGAGCGGAAGAAAGCCCCGTATACGCCACCGTGTAGCCTGTCCCGCGGTTCACAGCCTTCTCAGACTTCGCCGAGGTTTTGTAATACGTCCCGCGGATCGTGCTGCCGCTTCCCGTGTTGAGCGAGACGACATCTGTGCCGACCGTGCCCGAGAGCGTCGGATGGACGAGCGCGACGCGCGAAACGTCCAGATCGGATGTGCCGTTGTAGCCGCGCGTCACCGTGCCGATCGTCGCCGTCAGCTTCTTCGGCGCGATCGTGCCTGTGCCCTTCATCGTGACGGTATCGTTTGCACCGCCGTTCGTCGTCTGCGTATCATATTTGAGGCGATAGTTTGCCGCAGCGATGGCATCGGAAAGGCCGATCGTATACTCGACGTCCTTGCCATCCGGGGTGACCTTGCCCATAGCCGTGCCGCCCTCGCGCGAGACGTCCTTGTCTGCGGCTTCCGGCGCGCCCGTTTTCTTCTTGTAGACGGCGGTCTTCGCTTCGATCTTCGCGCCGTCGCCTTCGACGAGTTTGTTCTTGTCCGTCGTGCCATCGGCATAGCCGAAATTCGCGCCGAACTGCCTGTCGGCAGCGAGGACATCCGCATTTCCGTCATACACCTTGTCGATGCCCGTATTCTTCACGAGCTTGAGCGTGATGTCGCGCGGTGTGATCGTGGCCTTCCCCGTAACATCGTACGTGTCCGAAGTCGTGAGCGCCCGCGTCACGCCGCCGCCAAAATCAAGCTCGTAGTTCGCGAGCGTCTCGCCATTCGTCGTGTCGCTCGCCTTGAGGGTATAAGAAAGAAACTGCGCACCATTGGGATTCGTGGTCGCGTCGTAGACGTCCTTCGTCGTCGTCGCGCTCGTGGCGCTGTTCTTGTAGTAGGCCTTGTTGTCCGCAGCACTGATGGTGAACTTGAGCTTGTCCTCGTCCGCCTCGATGACGTTCTTTCCCGTATCTCCAGCTTTGCCGGCCTCCTTGTCGACCGTGCCCTGCACCTTGCGCTTCGTGCCGTCTACGACGAGATAGTCCTTGCCGTCGTAGACCTTCGGCTTGCCTGAGACGGTGAACGCCCCTGCGTCGATCTTGCGCTTCTTGATGTCGCCCGTGCCCCAGAATGTCGCGCCATCCGTCTTCACCGCACCGATGTAGCGCGGGTTCGCGCTCTTCTCCGGCTTTGTCATGTCCGTCGGCTCGCCCGCAAGCCCCTCGCGGTAGAGGACATTGCCCTGGGCGTCGACGAGGCGATAGTTCTTCGCCTTTCCCGTCGTGCCGTCTACCAGCTTGATGTTCTTGTAGGCGATGTCGACGTTCGTGCCGGCATTGCTTCTCTCCTTATCGGAAGCGCCCTTGCCCGTCATGTACTTCGCCGTGATGTCGCTGTTGTTGAGCTTCAGATCCTCTCCTCCCGCGACTCCCGTGAGTTCCAGTACATCCGTGCCGACAGGTTTCTTCGGATTGATCTCGTCTTTCACATCCGGCGTGCCGTCATACGTCTTGTTGAAGTTCTTGCCTGCTTTAAAGCCGATGGTGACCGTCTTCTGGCGGATATTGCCCTTGAGGCCGGTGCCAGGGGTAATCATTCCCGCTGCATCCATGCCACTGTAGTTTTCCGCATCATTACCCGTGAGATGAATCACACCCGTCACTGTCAGCGATTTGCCGTAGCCGGCATTGGCATCGGCGAACTTCGCTTTCACCGTCGTCAGGGAACTAGAATCCACATGTGCGTCGTCGCCATCAATCAATCCCGATGTGCGGATGCTGTCCGCCGTCAGGGAATTCTTCAGTGCGTCCGTCGCATCGGTCAATGTGTCGTATTCCTTCTCAATCGTCAGGTCGTTCCAACTGCCGACGACCTTGCGCTTCTCGATATGAAGATTTGCACCCGCGACGTCGTAGCCGTGCTGTCCGCTGTAGAGCATGGCTTCCTTGCCCGCATTGCGGCGGCCATGGTTGGCATTCAGCTCGATATTGTTCGGCGCGGCGGGCGCAGGACTCGGATAGCCGTGGATCGTGACATCGGAAATGCCGCCGATCTCCGTCCCGTCCGCCTTCGTCATCTTGCGATAGGTGGCGTCGTAGGTGCGCTCGGGCATGCTCTCGCCGTTGTTCGTCTTGAGCGTGCCGTCGATGCGCTTCGTATAGGTGTTGGCGACATTGCCGCTGTGCCCGTGATTCGCCTGCTCAAAATCGGCATACGAATACTCCGCCTGCACCGTGCCCTGCATAAAGGCGGTAAGAAGCGGCGTCGAGTGCCCTGCGAAAAGGCGCCAAGTCGTATTCGCGCCGCCCTCGTCGGAGATGTCCCATGCACCATAAGAAGAAGCCTGCTTGGCATCCTTGTCATCTACAGCAGTTCCCGTCACCTTGGTCGTATTGAGCAACTTAGCTTTGCCCGTCGATGTCGCGTAAGAATCATAAGCATTGAGGCTAGCGTCCGAATCACCTAGCCGAGCGCCCTGCGACGTATAGGCGTTTTTGATAAAAGATGTGCCTTCCATGGACTGATAACCAGCTTGAGACGTCGTGGCACTATTGAGTTTTCCCTCATTGTAAACCGCATAGACTCGGCTCATACCTTTGATATAACCCACCAGACCTGCGGCGCCCGCTTCAATCGCTGCAGTATTGTAAGCATTATCCAAACTAACTTCCTCGCCTGAATTGCTTCCGCCATCCGTTCGACCAACAATACCGCCCACTTCATGACCGCCAGTGGAGCCGATAGTTTTCGTTGCAGCAGGGGCAGGGCCTGTCACTTCATTATAGACGTTGAATATATGCGTGCCTTTTCCTGCCCTCCCAACAACGGCGCCGCCATAGTCAAGCGTAGACAGATTCGCATCGCGGATACCGACATTCGCGATTTCCGCACCTATAGTATTGCCGAAAAGCCCCGCATAATCCGTAGCATTGCCCGACGCCACGGTCATATTCTTGATCTCATGGAACATGCCGTCGAACTTGCCCGTAAACGGATCAGCATTCGTGCCGATCGATGTATGAGTATCATTTTCAAAGTCGATATCCTTACGCAGCATATAGTTGCCCGCAAGGCTCGCAGCATTCGCCCGAATCGCATCGAGACCCGCCTTGTCCTCGACCAGCTTGTACATATTGGCAGCATCGAGATTCTTGTACTTGCCCGCACTGCCATGCGTCGGTGCAGTCGTCTCATAGCCCACATGCACATAGCCCTTGTGATCACGTACGGTCTTCGTGCCGCCGGCTTCTACCGTAAGCGCACTCTGGTCGGCGACGGCAGAAACATTCGGCGAGTCGATCTTCGCATCGTTCATGATGCGCACGCTCTTGCCTTCGAGGACGATCTTCGTCGCCTTGACCGAGCCGCTGCCGTCGACAAGGCTGACGATATCGGACTTGGCCAGCCCCTCCGAGCTGGCTGCGTCCCCATTGATGATATTGTCCTTGACTCCGGCGCTCGTCGGAGCATCGAGGTTGATCGTGCCATTTTTGACAGATGTGCCGATCGCATCAGCATCGAGCTTGCGCGTCGTCACATAGAGATTGCCGACATCGACGCTGGCGCCGTTGCCAAAGATGACGCCATGAGAGTTGGCGATATAAACATTCTTGCCGCCCTTCATCGTGCCGTCGATATGCGATGTGACCTTGCCCGTGACGATATTGAGGTAGTTGTTCGTATTTGCGCCGCCGTCAAACTGCACGGTCTCGCCGCTCTTGATGGAGAAATCCTTCCAACCGATGACATTGTTCGTATTGTCGCTTGTAATATTCGTCGTCGCGCCTACCTGTTTGATCTTCGCACCGCCCGTGCGCACGCCGTCCTGCTTCACTCCGCCGCCGTCAGCAATCGGCGCACCGTGCGCCGTCGAGGCAATGCCGAGGAGTCCGGCAAAGAGGCCGAGGCTGACCTGACACGCCAAGGCGTCCTTCTTGCTCATTCCTCTCATTTCTCATCTTCCTTTCTATCGCAAGAGAAGCCACCACAAGATGTGGTGGCTCTCTTTCCTTCTCGGCTCCTGCCTCGGCAGGGCATTGGGGCGGCAAAAGCCACCTGTATATTCCTGTTACTGCAGCAGGCTCAAGACGCCGCTCGACGACTGGTTCGCCTGTGCGAGCATGGCCTGCGCTGTCTGCGTGAGGATGTTGCTCTTCGTGTAGTCGGTCATCGCCTTCGCCATGTCAGCGTCGCGAATCACCGACTCGGCGTTCTGCGTGTTCTCGCTCGCCGTGATGATGTTCGACGATGTGAACTGCAGACGAGCCTGCGCCGCGCCGAGCACCGTCTGCTGGTCGAGGCACATGCCGATGGCGTTCTCAATGACATTGACTGCCGCATTGGCGCGCGCGCGCGTCGTGACTTGGATGGCCTTCGAATCCGAACCCATCATGCCGAGCGCCTTCGCGTGCATATCGGTGAAACCGACCTTGACCGCCTGATTCGAGCGCGTGCCGATCTGGAAGACCATGGCATTGTCGGGCGTCGGATCCTGAGCGCGAACCGTCATCTGAAACTTGTCAAGCATGTTGTTCTGCGCCTTCTTGATATTGCCGCGCGAATCCGTCAGGCGGAATGTCACGCCGCCGATCTGATGATCGACACCGCCATTAAACGCCCGAATGCACACGGCATCTTTACCGTCCGCCGTCTGCACCTCACGATTATACTGATCAACACCAACATAGGAAAGATCCGTTCCACCCGTGTAAGCTTCGATATCCTGTCCGCCAGGATTTGGAACAAAATCTCCCGTAGCATTCGTAAAGCATTGCGACAGCTTGAAGTCCCCAACGCGGAAAGTCTTTTCATAAGTCTTTCCATCCTTGACATAGGACACCGTCATCCAATCCGAAGCCAAGATTCCAAGGCTATTGCCATTTCTATCCTTGTAATCTGAAAGCCGCTTCGCCGTAGCATTCGTCCCTTCTTCAAAGGCCTGATTCGCCCACGAGGACTGAGTGCCACCTGGCACCGACACCTGATTGTTGTACGTGCCGCTCATCAAAATCTTGCCGTTGTACTGGATGTTCGCGTTGTCGTTGATCTGATCGACCATCGCGTCCATTTCCTTCTGGATCGTCGCGCGGTCGTCATCGGTGTTCGTGTCGTTCGCCGCATTGATGCACTTCTCCTTGAGCGTGCGCAGAATCTCGACGGTCGAGGCGACAGCGCCCTCGGCGACCTTCATCATGCTGTTGCCGTTCTGCGTGTTCTGGTTGTCCTGATCGAGCGCACGAATCTGCACGCGCATGCGCTCGGAGATCGACATGCCCGAAGGATCGTCGCCCGCGCTGTTGATCTTCATGCCCGAGGAAACCTGATTCAGGCTCTTCGCGCGGTCTTTCTCGTTCTTGTTCAGCGTGTTTAGCGTATTCGCTGCCTGCATATTGTTCTTTACTACTAGTGGCACAGCAAAAACCTCCCTGATCATTGACGCCACAGCCAAAGAAACGCGCTTCCCTACGCTGCGACTGTCTTCCCTGATATGCCCTGAGGTCTTTGCCGACCTCCCTATCACTTTACAGCAATTATATCGTAGCTTCCTCCATTTTCCTTAAGCAGGGCGATGATTTTTTTCAAAAGCGATGCCGCTTGCATGAGAGGCGGCGGATGTGGTATACTATGGGTGGCAAACGAGATCAGCATTAAAGCACACGAAAATCGCCCAAGTTCGCACCTTGGGCGATTTTCTGTTCCCATATTGCGGGCAGGGATCTACGCCCAGGTTCGTTGCCGTCATCTCAACCGTCGAGCCATTTGCACAGATAGTGGCATACTATCCCTGCCAAGACGGCGAGCAAAAACGAGATCAACATTATCAGCACCCCCTTCCCATTGCCTGGTCTGGGGCGGCAACAAACAAAGTATAGCATAGTTTTGCCCATCGCGCCACACGCTTGCCGACGACAGCAACACGGCACAACAGGCTTGCATGAGAGGCGGCGGATGTGGTATACTATGGGCGGCAGAATGATTGGACTACGCCATGCGCAAGCACGGAAAGCCCCCCAAGCTAGCACCTTGGGGGGCTTTTCTATCCTCTTTTTTGCGAGGCAGAGGATTACGCCCCAGGCTTGCTGACGGCTCGCGATTTAGCTGTCCATGCACAGGTCATAGCCTTCATGCAGCGTCACACATTCCCGTCGAGCAGGCGAAGCAGACGATCTTCGGGCAGCAGGCGGGCAATCTTTTCCGCCAACGCGTCGATATAGCCAGGAAAATGATTCGTGCGCACGGCGAGCCAGCCTGCGGCAGCCAAGATGCTCTGCCGCAGCTGCTTGTCCCTTTCTGCGCTCTCGGCGTCCTCTTCCTTCGCGTCCGCCGCTCTTTCCGCTCCGATGCCCTCGTCTTCTTCAAGTGCGGCATCCAAAAGCAGCAGGAATTCCAGCATCTTGTAAAGCACGACGAAGACTTCATAGTTTGCCAAAAAGCTCGTGCCGCCCGTCAGAGGGTAGCGTCCGAGCAGAAATTCGTTGACGAGCCAGTTTTCCAAGGCATTGCCGTACTTTGAAAGGATTCGCTCGCCATAGCGTCTGCGCCGCTCCGCAAGGGCTGTGCAGACGCTTTTCTTTTCCGCATCCCCTCGCCCGCTCGCCGCGTCGCCGTCCCCTTCGCCGAAGGCTCTGCGAATCCTTGCCAAGTACGCCGCCGTTTCGGGCAGATCGTCTTCCGTCGCCTGCGCCAGAGCAGGAAAGAGCCGTTGGAAGAAGCGCAGATACAGCGCCGCATCGAAAGGATTCGCCGCGAGAAGAGCCTTTGCCTCCCCTGCGGCGGCATCGGCGATGGCGGCGGCGTCCCCTGTCAAATCTTCCGCCGCCCCCTGCTCGACATACGCTTCGGCACGCGCAAGCAGGAGGCCGAGCGCCGCAAGACGCGCGTCGAGCGAGAGGCGGCGCTCGGCCAGGAGCGCGATCCCTGCAAGCTGCAGGCTGCGGAAGGCCGCCGCCGACAGTGGTGCGCCAAGCGGCGTGCGGTCAACATAATCGGGGCGCGGTGCGGCGACTTCCACCCACTCGAATGCCAGCGGCTCTTCGGTAAACAAGACTTCCTCTGCCGCCACGGGACAGCTCAGACACAGAGCGCGGTCAAGCGTATCGCCGACCTCGTGCATCTTGCGCGGGTACTCGGCGCAGACGTCGGAGATCGCGCCGATGCCGAAGCGCCGCTGCAGCGAGCAAAGCCCGTCCTCGCGCAAAAAAACGCAGCGTCCGTTCTCGTGGCGCATGATCCAGCCGCCCGTCGCCTCGCTGCGTTCCAAGCCTTTTTTCAATTCGTGCAGAAGCTCCGGCCGCCCCTCATAGCGCGCCAATGTCGCCGCATCGAGCGCGACGCCCCACTTCGCACAGCAGCAGAGCGAGCCGCATCGCCTGCCGTCGCAGACGAAGCGGCGCATGTAAACGGGCTGCAGGCACAGTCGCGGCGCAGCGGCAGGCGCAAAGATGGACTCAGCGGCCTTCCCGCCGCCTTCATCGCTCTCCAACCCCCGTGCTGCGTCCTTTTCCAAGCACTCATCCTGCCGATTCACGCCTCCGCCTCCTCGAAATAAGCGGCGATCTGCACCTCCATGACGTCACCGACATCCTCGCCTGCCCGCCATGCTTTCGCCCAGTCTACGGTACGCGCAATCGCCTCCTCAATGTGCCAGCGCGGCTGCCAGCCAAGACGCGCCTTGATGCGCGAGGAGTCGAGCTTCAGAAAGCCCGCCTCGTGCGGCGCGGAGCACTCCTCCTCGGCACGCCACGAAGCGCCCTCGCCCCAGGCGCGGCAGAAGAGCTCGGCAAGCTCGCCCGTCGTCACGCAGTCGGCGTCCGCAGGCCCGACGTTGTAGCTTCCGGCAAGCGCTGCATCGTGCCACTGCGCACGCGCGATGCGAAGATAAGCGGAAAGAGGCTCCAAGACGTGCTGATAGGGGCGCGTCGAAGCGGGATTCCTGAGGCGGACGGCGCGTCCTTCGCTCGCCGCGCGGATGCAGTCGGGCACGATGCGCTCGGGCGAGAAGTCTCCGCCGCCGATGACATTGCCCGCGCGCGCCGTCGAGATGCGCACGCTGCCGTCCGCAAAGAAGCTCTGGCGATAGCTCGCCGTCACAAGCTCCGCACAGCTCTTGCTGTTCGAGTATGGGTCGAAGCCCATGAGCCGTTCGTCTTCGCGGTAGCCCCACTCCCATTCCTTGTTTTCGTAAACCTTGTCCGTCGTCACATTGAGAAAGGAACGGATCGTATCGCTTTCCCGCACACATTCGAGGACATGCGCCGTGCCCATGACGTTCACGGCATACGTCTCGACGGGCGTGCGGTAGCTCTCGCGCACGAGCGGCTGCGCCGCAAGGTGCACGACGATCTCGGGACGAGCCTCGCGAAAAGCCGCGCGAAGAGCTGCGAGATCGCGCACATCGCCCTCGATCGAGCGCATGGATTCCACAAGCTTCAGCTTCTCAAAGAGCCGTGCGCCGTCCGCCGTCGGCGAAGCGAGCGAAAAGCCCGTGAGTTCCGCCCCCGCGCTGAGCAGCAGTTTTGAGAGCCATATCCCCTTGAAGCCCGTATGCCCCGTCAAAAGCACGCGCTTGCCGCGATAAAAGGCAAGGTCATCCTGCCGCGTCATTTTCTTCATCTGCACTCCCCCTCTCAGCCATGCTGCAATTCTTTTCCGTATTCGGCAAGAAAGACCTGCCGCGCTGTCTCCCATGAATCGTCAAGGCGCTTGCGCCCCGTCTCATGTATGCACGGCGGCTCTTCAAAATGCAAGATCATGAGGCGCATGCCGCGCCGCCGATATTCCATCGCTGCCGACATATCATAAAAATGCCAGCCCGTGAAAATATCTTCGCGCCAAGGCACATCCGTCTGCGTCGCCAGGAACATGCCGTCGAGCGCCTGCGCTTCGACGCCGCTTTCCGGCACAGGCCGATACGCCACGCGCACCATCGCCTCGGGATCGCGGACTTGCCACACAGAGCCGCAGCACTCCCTTGCATTCCACCATACGCCGTCAGGCGGCAAGCGGCGGCAGCCCATAAAGCCGAGGAGTCCTGTCTCAGGTCTTGCCCGAAAGGCTTCCAACAGTCGCGCGACGACGTTCTTTTCCGTCAGCAGTATATCCTGATGCATGTACACCTTGTACCGCGCCGACGATGCCCGCCGCGCCGCCTCGTAGCCCGCCGCCATCGACGGTGCGCCGCGCACGGGCACAAGCTCTGCCGAAACGCCCTGCGGCAGATCGAGATGCCTGAGATAGCGCACGCACTCGGCGTACATCTCCTCATCGTTCACGCACGAGATGAAAGCGATCTTCTTCGCGTCTTCGCTCATCGAAGCAGCCCCTCCTTTTGCAGGATGTCGCGCATGAAGACGGCGTCCGCTGCCGTATTCGAGACGAATTCTTCAAGATAGCCGCCGTCGATGCCGCTTTCAGCAAGCAAGCGCCGCAGGTCCTCGGCACTCGCCTGCACCTCGACGCCGTTTTCCAAACGGTGCAGCAATCGAGACAGAAGGCGGCGCACCTCGGCGGTGTACCGCTCCTTGAGGCGTGCCGTGCGTGCATCGAGCACGGCAAGGCGCACGACCTGCCATGAGGCTTCCGTCTCCCGATGCCCGCTCTGTACGCCGCAACTCTGCATTGCCGCAAGCGTTTCTTCCGAGCCCTCTTCAATGATCTGGCGCACGGCAAGATCTTCATAATGGGCGAGTTTCGCAAGGCGCACCACTTCGGGAAAGGAGAAGAGCCGCCCCCGCCCGGCGAGCAAGGGATTCGTCCCGTAGTGCAGATCGCCCGCAAGCCACGCGTGAAAGACGCTCCAATGCCATGGGTTTCGGAACGGCACGACGACCGCGCCTTTCTGCGGCACGAGAAAATCCTGCAAGGACTCCAACAGGCTTTCGGGCGCAGACAGTTCCTCGACTCCCGGCGCAAGCACGATCAGAGAAAAACGGCCGTGCCATGCGGCGGGCAGAGCTTCTTCCCACGCTGCCGCTGCAAAGGCGCAGTCTGCAAAGTCTTGCTGAAAGCGCCTCTGCCACGCCGCGCTCATGCCGATAAGCAGAGCATCTGCCGCCATCTGCTCGGAGAAGAATGCTGCCATTTCCGCATAGAGTCTTTCATCAAAGGACATTTCCATCATGCCGCGCCTCCTTCTCCTCATCGCCCCTCCGTCACGCTTCTCCCGCGACGAAGAGCGGCTCTCGTTTTCCCTCTTTCACCTGCTGCAGCAGCAAATGATACGCTTCCAATACCGTCTGCGGCTTGATTGAGGCGATGCAATGCGCTTCCTCTATGTGCTTGCAGCCGTAGGGGTCGCGCGGCTTCTCAGCGCAGTCCGCCAAAGCTCTCGCGGGCTGCACGATGACGGAGGTCGTACGATAAGGGTAATAGCTTTGAGGAATCGCCTTTTCGTCGAGCGGCAGGTCGCTCCCGTAGCAGCAAACTTCCAGTACGGGAAGGCCTATGATTGCCGCTATATGCAGGAGGCTCGTATCGTTGCCGATGTACGCCAAGCAGAGCGTGACGGCGGAAGCCGTCTCACGAAAGTCGAGCGCGCCCGCCAAAGAAAGCGCATGCTCCTCGCCGAGCGCACGGACAATTTCCGCCGCCTCCGCCGCATCATCCCTGCCGCCCAGGAGCAGGAAGAACGCCTGAGGCTCCTCCGCCAAAAGCAGGCGCAAGAATGCAGCGTAGGAGACGGGCGGCCAATGCTTGCGCTGCGTGCTGCCGCCCAGACCGATGGCGAAGAGCTTGCGCCCAGCCAAGGGTGCGCCGAGCTGTGCGAGTCTTTCGCGCACGCCCGCGATGTCCGCCTTCGTCAGCCAAAGCTCCAATGAGCGATCGGCCACGGGCGCGGCGAGAAGCTGGTCGAGCACATCGAAGCAGAAGTCGGCCATGTGCAAAGGATGCACAGGCCTTTCCAAAGGGCGCGTCAAAAGAGCGGCGCAGTCCTCACGCGAAAGTCCGCCCTCCGAAAAATCGCCTATATGACCGATGCGCTCCTTCGCGCCTGCCATGTAGGCGAGAAGGTATGCGCTCGCATAGTGCCCGAAGACGAAGGCGAGGTCGAAGCGCTGCCTCAAAAGATGCTCCGCCGCATACCCCGCGTGCGCTGCAAAAAGCTCCGACAAGGGGCGTAGCACGGGAAGCTGCTCATTGCCAAGCAGAAAGTCGATGTACGGACATTGCTCGGCGAGCTTGAAGCCCGGCGGGAAAATCACAAGCGTGATCGCCGCCGCAGGATAGAGGCGGCGAATCTCGCGCAGAGCGCCCGAAAAGCACAGGAAGTCGCCGACGCCCGCGTCCATGATGACAAGCATGCCTATCTTCTCGCCCGCGGTGCGCGGCGTGCGATACCCCCCCGCCGCAAAGACAGGCTCCATGACGCGCACGAAGTCCCGCGCTGGAAAAGGCTCATCGAGCGAAAGACGCTCACTGAAAGCATGAAATGCCTCAAGTATCGTTTTCATAAAGCCTCCTGCCCTTGCAAGATGCAAAGCCGCCGACGGATTCTCTTCCCTGCCGCGCCGCAATTTTCTCTATCCGTTGAGGACGCTGTGCAGAACCTCCGCCATATAGTCGATCTGCTCTGCCGTCATGCCCGGGTAGACGCCGAGCCAGAAGGTATCGCGCATGATGCGGTCGGTCGCTGAAAGCTCGCCGACGACGCGATAGCCGCTTTTCGCTTCGCGCAGGCGGTCGAAGCACGGATGCTTGACGAGGTTGCCCGCAAAAAGCATGCGCGTCTGTATGCCGTGCGCTTCCAAGGCACGGACGATCGGCTCTCTTTCGACGCCCTCGCGGCAGGTCAGGAGGAAGCCGAACCAGCTGGGCTCACTGTGCGGACACGGCTCGGGAAGGATGAGCTTTTCTTCGATGCCTTGAAGCGCCGCCTTGAGGCGTGCAAAGTTCTTCCGACGCTTTTCGACGAAGGAGGGCAGCTTCTTGAGCTGTGCGCAGCCGACCGCCGCCTGCATATCCGTGACCTTGAGGTTGTAGCCGAAGTGCGAGTAGACGTACTTGTGATCGTAGCCCTTCGGCAGTTCGCCGTACTGCCCGTCGAAGCGATGGCCGCAGAAGCCGTCCTCGCCCGGCGGGCATACGCAGTCGCGCCCCCAGTCGCGCAAAGAGCGCAGGATGCGAAAGAGCAGAGCGTCCTTCGTATAGACGGCGCCGCCCTCGCCCATCGTCATGTGGTGCGGCGGGTAGAAGCTCGACGTGCCGATGTCGCCGACCGTTCCCGTACAGCGCTGCTCGCCGTCAATCTCATAGCGCGAGCCGAGCGCGTCGCAGTTGTCCTCGACGAGCCAAAGCCCATGCTTTTCGCAAAACGCCTTGACCGCTTGGAGGTCAAACGGGTTGCCGAGCGTGTGCGCGAGCATGACGGCACGCGTCTTGGGCGACAGCGCCTCTTCGAGCCGCATGACGTCGATGTTGTACTGCGGGATCGTCACGTCGACGAAGACGGGCACGGCGCCGTACTGGATGATCGGCGCGACCGTCGTCGGGAAGCCCGCCGCGACCGTGATGACCTCATCGCCCGGACGCACGGCACGCTCGCCGAGGAGCGGCGAGGTCAGCGCCATGAAAGCGAGCAAATTCGCCGCTGAACCCGAGTTGACGGCGAGCGCGTGGCGCGTGCCAAGGAATGCGGCCAGCCCCTTTTCGAACTGTGCGGCGTAACGTCCCGCCGTCAGCCAAAATTCCAAGGCGCTGTCGACGAGGGCTTCCATCTCCTCGTGATCGTAGACGCGCCCCGCGTAGGGAATGCGTGCGCCTTTCGTCCATGGCGCAGGCTTGTGGTATTCGTCGGCGTACTCGCGCACGAGCGCGAGGATCTTGTCATGAAGCTCCCGCCGCTTCTCTTCTCTTTCCATCATCGTCATCTCCCGCGTGCGCGCAGAACCGTCTCAATGAGTTCCGCCTTCTCAAACAAATGCTTGCGCTTCATGCCGCTCTCACGTGCCGCACGCTCACGCAGGAGCTTCGCCCAAGTGCACGCGCCTTCGATCTGAGCGGCAGGATCTGCGCTTGCCTGTCCTTCATGCCTGCGAAAATAGCTGAGCGTATCGACCATATAGAGGAGATCGCCCTCCTCCAAAAGGCGCATCCAGCACTCGACATCGGGCAGGACAGTTCGCGGCTCTCGCTGCAAGATCTCGCGCACGGTTTCCCTCGCTCGGCGCGGCAGCAGCACGGTCGTGAACTCGCCGATAAAATTCGCCTGTTTTTCGAGGAGTCCGTAAATCGCCAGTTCACCGGGGATGCGTGATGTTTCCTCGACGGGCAGCGGGTCGATGGCCGGATCGGCTACGATGTTTCCCGCCTCGTCGATGGCGCAGCGATGCGAGGTCACAAAAGCGACGCCGTCCTCCATGCTCAGAACATCCGCCATGCGCTCGATTTTCTCGGGCGCATAAAGATCGTCGTCGAAAAGGTAGGCGAAGTACTCGCCGCGCATTCCTTCGAGCGGCTTGAGCCAGTTCCGCGGCGCGGGAAGCCCTGCGTCACGCATGTAATGTATGCGCTCGTCAGCTGCATACGCCTTTATCAGCTCTTCCGTTCGATCATCCTCGCTGTTGTCGCTGACGATGATCTCGATGTTGCGATATGTCTGCGCGAGGGCGCTTTCTAACGCAAGCTTGAAGAACTGCGGCCTCTCGTGCGTTGGCATGAGGATGCTCACAAGAGGCAGCGCCTCCGTCGCATACTCCGCGAGGAAAGCACGTCTCCCCGCCTCGTCCGCCGGGAAGCTGTCACCCTGAAACTCTGCAAGCGGCTCCTCCTGCGCCACGACGGCCGAGCGCAGCCCTTGGCGGCGAAACTCCAAGCACTGCGCCGCATCGAAGAACGCCGCGCCGTGAAAGAGATCTTCGCGCCACGGCAGATCGACCTGCGTCGCCATGAGGAAGCCGTCGACGGCGAGCACGTTCTCCGCCTCGCCGAGCACCCGTCCCCAAGCTACCGTGCGCCCTTCCCCTGCGAGCCGGAGGGAGCCGATGCGCCGCGTCGAGTGGAAGGCGATGCCGTCGGGCGGCAGGAGCTTCGTGCCCGAGATGCCGAGCACGCCGAGATCGGCGTGCTTCTCGAAGAGGCGGACGATGCGCACCAAGAGATGCGAGTCCAAGATACGCACGCGCTCGTCGATGTAGACCTTGTACTTCGCGGCGCTCGCTTCCATCGCCTGTCCGTAAGCCGCCGCCATGCCCGCCTTGCCCTCGACCTCGACGAGTTCCATCGTGAAGCCCGCCGGCTGCTCCAAGAGTCGGATCGACATCAAGAAATCTGCGGGAAGCGCCTCGCCATGACGCGCGACGATGACGGCGATCTTCTTCGCGTCCTGCACGTTCCCCTGCGGGGGCTGCATTTCCTGCTCCTCCATCTCCTCATCCCTCTTTTCCTCATTCATCCCTGTACGCTCCGTCCTTTTCTTCCGTTCGTCGCTCGCAGCCTGCTTTCGTACTTTAGCGCCTGCATCTTCGTCTATTCAAGGCAACTAGACATCGTCGATCAGGCGAATGATGTCCTTGAACGGCATGAGATCCGCGTCCGCCTCAAGCGAACGATGATGCTTCAAGATGGACGTCGCCGTGCGCTCCATCGCGGGGAAAGCGCTGCGCGTCAGCTGGTTCGCGTAGATGACGATGCTCACGCCGTGCGCGGCCAGCTCCGCTTCCGTCACGGCGCTGTAGGCAGTCGGCACGGCGACGAGCGGCACATGCGGATATTCTTTCCTGAAAGCGTCAGCGAAGGCGAAGACCTCGTCCGGCGTCTTCTTTCGCGAGTGGATCATGACGCCGTCCGCACCTGCCGTCACATAGGCGGCGGCGCGTTCCAAGGCGTCTGCCAATCCCTTTTCAAGAATCAGGCTCTCGATGCGTGCGATGATCATGAAGTCGTCCGTTCGCTGCGCCTCCTTGCCCGCTCGGATCTTCGCCGCGAAATGCTCGATCGTATCCTGCTGCTGCTCGACCTCCGTACCGAAGAGCGAGTTCTTCTTGAGTCCGATCTTGTCCTCCAGAATCACGGCGGAAACGCCCATGCGCTCCAACGTGTGCACATGGTAGACGAAATGCTCGATAAGGCCGCCCGTATCGGCGTCGAGGATGACGGGTTTCGTCGTGACATCCATGACGTCGTCGATCGTGCGGATGCGCGACGACATGTCGACAAGCTCAATGTCGGGCTTGCCCTTCGCCGTCGAGTCGCAGAGGCTCGAAATCCAAAGCGCGTCAAACTGATCGAGGCCGCCCTCATGCTCGACGACGGTCTTTTCCGCCAGAAGCCCCGTGAGTCCGTCGTGCACCTCGATCGTCTTGACGATGGGAACGATCTCCAAGAGACGGCGCAGACGGCGGCGGCGGAACTCGGGCATGACGAGCCTTTCCCTCATGCGCTCGTCAATCTTCTTGACATCCGGATTCCATGTGTATGGCACCTCGATGAGTGTACCGCCCGTCTTCTTGAGATTTGCCAGCACGTTCTCGCGAATTGCAGACATCGGACCGCCGCGCCAGTTGTCGCCGTGCACGACGAAATCAGGCTTCAGCGACGCGATGACCGCATCGTACATGATGGCGTCCTGCACGACGACGCGCTCGACCTCCGGCTCGGCTTCCAGAAGCGCGATGCGCTCTTCGAGCGATATGGCGGGGAAGCGGTTGTAGCGCACCATCTCGCGGTCGGACAGAACGCCTGCGACGACCGTGCCGCGCTTCTTCGCCTCGCGCAGGATGTTCCTGTGTCCCTCATGAATCACATCGGTGCAAAAGCAGGCGTAAGCAATCTTTTCTTCCATCCTATCCCCTTCCCTCCAAGCCTCTTCGCAAGAGTTCCAGCTCCGCCAACGTATCGATCTCCTGCACGTCGTCCGCCGTGCACGCACGCACATGCACGCAGAAATCCTCGATGTCCGCCGACAGAGCCGCCTCGTCCCAGTAGCGTGCCGCCCCGCCAGGCGTCGCATAGAGGCGCTTGAGCGAGGCTTGGAGCTTTCTGCCGTCCTCAGCCGTCCAATACGATATGCCGACCATCTTCCAGCAGTCCTTGCCGCCGACCGCCATGCGGCGGATGACGCCCGCCTCGTCGGGAAAGAAGCACCAGTCCGTCGTCTCCCTGACGGGAATCGCCAGATAGTTCGTCCCCTGCTGCTCGCGCGAGAGGAGCGCGGGATTCTGCAGGAAGAGATCGCCCTCGATGATGAAAGCGTTCTCCACGAGATTGCCTGCGGCGATCAGCGATGAGATGTTGTTCGCCTCATGCCAGTGCGGATTGTCGATGAAGCGAATCATCGGGTACTCCTCCCTGAGCACATCAAGTTTCTCGCCCAAGTAGCCGCGCACGACGCAGATTTCGGGAAATCCTCTCTCCACGAGCGCGGCGAGCAAAGTGTCGATGATGCGCCGCTCGCCGATGCGTGCCATAGGCTTCGGCACGGAGTCGGTCAAAGGGCGCATCCTCTCGCCGCGCCCGGCCGCGAGAACGATGGCGCGTTCAGCGAGATACAGCGCTTTGGGCATGATCTTCGCCTTCTTCCTGTCGGAAGCAGCCTTCATTCAGGAAGCTGCGAAAAAATCTCCTCGAACACCTTGCGGGCACATACAAAGTCCTGCACACGGCAAGCGTCCTCGCGTCGGAAAACATCTTGCGCACGCTCTGCCAAGGACGCCCGTGCCTTTTGGAAAACCTCCGGCTCCAATTCTCCGCCGCACGAAAGGAGCAGCGCCGCCCACTCGGCCGGATGCCATGGCAATTCAGCCGCATCCTGCACCTCATGCGTGAGCAGGGGAATCTCAAAGACGCCGACGCGGAAGTCCCCTCGCGTCTGAAAAAGCAGCATGAAAGCCGCCAACGGGAAAAAGTGTGCGCGAAAGAACGCCGTTTCCAGCCACGCGCAGGCGTCGAGCACGCTGCGGCGCAGCAGCGCACCTGAAAGCCCCCCCTCGGGCGACGCCCCGGCGGAGAGCACGAATTTGCGATGCCACGCGCCTGCGGCGACAACGCAGTGCGGCTGCTTCATGCGAAAGACGAACGGCGGCAGGGCGTCATCCGCCGCCCTTGCCGCATCGGCGATCACGAAGTCAAGCTCGTCATCAAGTTCCAGCGCCGTTGCCATCTGCACGATCTTCTCGGGAAACAGGCGATCGCCGGGCAGCAGCCATTGGATGTATGTGCCATGCGCCGCACGCGAAAGCGCCGCGCCCCAGCCGCCGGACAGGGCAGGAACGACGACATGCGGCACGGAAAGAGCCGCGAGAGCTTCGCGCAGCCTGGATGCATCGCCGACGAAATCGAGCGCGACAACCTCCATATATGGATAGGTCTGCGAAGCGACGCTCTCCAGCGCGCGCCGCCAAAGCGAAAGATCGCCAAGGTACGGCACGACGACGCTCACGAGCTTTCGGCGCACGAGCACGCGCTCCTCGGCGAAATCCTGTGCAAGCTGCTCGGAGAGACGCATCAGGCTCTGCAGCGGGGAGAACGCCGCGCCCTTCGTATAGCGAAGCTCGATCCGCCCCTGCGGCAAGACCAAGTTCTGCACCCTCTCTCTTTCCTCGGGAGAAAGCGCGACGGGCGGCTCTCCGCCCTCGAAGACCGTATCGAAATGTTCCTTCCAGTAATAGCAGCGCGCCGTGTGCACGGAATACTTCGCCGCGTTGCCGATCCAGCCGTTCAGAACCTTGACCGCCGTATGCAGGGGGCCGCGCCATTGGAAGTGCGCGAAGTGCAGGAAGCTGATGGGGAGCGCCGGCGCCGGCACGCGCTCCTCCCCCTCCATGCGGTAGAGGTAATGCGTGCCCTGTGCCAGCAAAGGATACGAGCGTGCAGCCTCACGCCCGATGATCGCCTTCTGCACCGGCTCGTGCCGCTTCTTTCGCCGCAGGGGACGCGAGAGCAGGAACTCGCCTGCATCTTTTTCCGGCTCTTCCAACTCGTACATCCAATGCCATGCGTAGAAGGTCACGTCCGTGCGCAGACGCTGCAGGACGGCGCGGCAAGGTTTCGCGGCGTCCTCCGTGACGAGGAACTCATCAGCGTCGACGGGCACGACGATGTCGGCGCCGTGCTCGCCAAAGGCTCTGTGCATCAGATTCGTCATGATCTCGTCATGGCAAAGCTCCGCCGCCTCGTAGCGCTCGATGCAAAGGGGCAGCCCTTCCTCGCAGAGCGCGTGCAGGACGTCTCCCGTGCCGTCCGCTGCCGCATGGTCGATCACGAGCATCTCATCCGCATACGTCAAGGTGTGGCGCACAAAGCTCTCGATGATATCGGCGCAGTCCGCGATCAGGGATACAGCGATGATCTTGTTCATGCCCTCCCCCTATCTCTTGATGAAGATGCAGCTCGACAGCATCGTCGCAACAAGCTCCGTCGCCAAGCCGACCGCCGTGATCTCCTCGGCAAACGGGCCTTCCGTGCAAGGCGTCCGGCTCGCCGCCACGCGCGTGATGCGCTCCGCCGCCGTATAGGCGTCGAGCGGCGCATCATGGTAGTCGGCAGAGTAGACCTGCGGCTGCAAGGATGTTTCCAAATCCTCAAGGATGTAGACGCCGCCGCTCGGCAGCGCAGGAAAGAGCGTGAAGAGCGCCTTGAGCTGATGGCTCCAAAAGTGCGAGGCGTCGTCAATGATGATGTGCGGGCGGATCTCCTTGAGACTTTCGAGCGTCTCATTCTGCGAGAGATCGCCGATGCGGATCTCTATGCGCTCTTCCGCATAGACTCTGCATGCCTCGTCGATATCGACGCCGAAAACCTGCGCCCGTGGAAAGTACCTCTTCCACATGCGCTCGCTGCCGCCCTTGAAAACGCCAAGCTCCAAGAGGCGCAGCGGCTTCTCCTTCCAATCGCGCAGGAAGAACTCATACTTCTGAAGATAGTTGTGCCGATAGCGGCACTTGTCCGTGCACTCTTCTGTGCCGATGCGGTCAAGCTCGTGAAACTCATGGAAGAACCCCGCCTGCAGTCCCTTCCTCTCGCTGACACGGCATCCCAGGCGCCGGCTGAACGCCTTCGGGTGCAGGGGACTTGCCTCGCGCCGCTTTTCGAGCTTCGCCGCCAGCAGGCAGGCAGGGTTCGTGCGCACGTGAAAGAGCAGGGAAAAGCCCGGGAAGAGGCTCGCGACGTCCTGCAGGTCGTATGCCCACGAAGTCTCCAAGCAACGCTCCGCCCCCCATGCTTCCTCTGCGACGTCCGGCGTCTGCACGAGGAGCAGGAGTCTTCCTCCCATGCGGCAGCAATTTGCCAGCGCCTCAGCGCTCTTCACGAAGTGCGGTTCCCGTTCCAAACCCTCGAACAGGACGACCAGATCGTACTTCTTGCCCGCTACGGTTTCCTCCAACTGCGGCAAGGATGCGCTGACGCCCAGCGCGTCATTGAAAAGGGGCGCGTAATCGACCTTGGCGCCTGCCGCAAAAAACGGCTGCTGCAGGACGCTGACCGGCCCCGATCCGAAGTAAGAGAGTCCGGCGAGGAGGACGTCCTTGCCGCTTGTTTCCTCCTGCGTCAGAACACCATTTTTCCATAGTTCCTTCAACATTTTCGCATAGTACGGCAAGCTCATGCTCTTCCCCTCTCCTTCTGCTGCAGCCATGTCTGCCATGCCTTTTCATAAAGTTTCTCGACCTCGCGCACATAGCCGGCGCCGTCCATCAAGGGCGACAGCGTCATGCGTCTGCGCAGATCCTCGTGCAGCGCGTTCAAAAGCTTCGGATCGCGTGCGAGTGCGACGGCTTTTTCCACATACGCGCCGGGCGTCGCCGCCGCAAGCTCCGAAAGCCCTGCAGCCGACAAGAGGCTCAGGCCGAAGCGCGAGCCGAAGCGCCTGCCGCAGCGCGTGATGACGGGCGTGCCCATGTAGAGCGCATCGCATGTCGTGCCGCCGCCCGGATACGGGTAGGTATCGAGCGCGATGTCGATGTCGAGATACTGCGCGAGGTAGTCGCTCGTCGCACGCCGAAACTCGACCGCGCCTTCGGCGAATCCCGCACGTGCCGTCATGCGGCGCATGCGGCGCTCCTGCGCCTCGCTGTCTGCCGTATTCTTGAGCACGAGGCGTGCGCCCGGCACGCGCTCTACGATCTCGCGCCAGAGGAGAAGCTGCTCATGCGTGATCTTGTAAAAATTGTTGAAACTGCCGAAGACGGGCGCCGCGCGGCGCTCGCGCTGCCCTTTCACATGCTGCACGGACGACGGCGGCATGTAGCAAAGCAGGGAATGATCGTGCAGGCGAAGCGGCCTTTCGAGAAAAAGTTCTTCATTCACTTCCGTCGCCGCCCAGTCGTCGGCAAGCACATAGTCGATCGCGGGCAGTCCCGTCGTATCGAACCAGCCGATCGCCGTCATCTGCACGGGCGCCGGGCGATGCGCGGCGACAGCGAGCGTGCGCCCGCCCGCCGCATGACCCGAAAGATCGACGAGGACGTCTATCTCATCCGCATGGACGCAGGCCGCCGTCTCCTCTGCCGTCAAAGCCGACACATCGCGCCAAGCGTCCGCCAGAGAACGCATCTGCTCCGCTACGCTGCCGCCCGCACCGCGCGTATCGTAGCAATAGACGTCGAAGCGTTCCCTCGTGCGATGGACGAGGAGCGCCATGATGAAGAAGGCGTTGATCTGCATGGAGAAGTCCGGCGAAAGATAGCCGACGCGCAGTCTCTCGTGGCGATGCCGCCCCGCCTCGTGCGCGTACTGCCTGACGCCTGCAAAAAGCCGGGCAAAGCCGCAGTGCTCGCGAAAAAGCCGGGCATCTTCCACGCCCGGCAGATAGTGAAGCGCAAAGAGATAATTGCTGTACGCCGCTCTGTGCTCTTCGGGCAGAGCGCCGCCTGAAGAGCATGCTGCACGGTACGCCTCAGCCAAGCCCTTCACGTCGCCCAAGGCGGCGCAGACGGAAGCCATGGCAGCCGCCAGTTCGAAGGCGGCGCGAGGCGGCAGGGCAAGCCGTGCCATGCGCCGCATCTCCGCAAGGGCGAGACTTTCCCTGCCTTCAGCCAGCAGCGCACGAACGCGCTCCATCTCGCCGGCGAAGGTATGCGCCTCAGCCACGGACAACGGTCAGAAGCCCGAAATCGGGCGTCTTCATCATAGCGGCAACGTCGAGAGCCGCATCGCGCTCACCGAGAGCGACGAGCGTATACCCCACATTCTTGAGCGTCATCTCATCGTGCGCATCAAGTTCGAGCGCCTGCTTCAAGAGGCTCTTCGCCGCCGCGAACGAACCCGCGAGGAAGAAGCCGCCCGCAAACGCATTCAAAAGCCGCACCTTCTCCGAGAATGCGACATCCTTCTCCATGATCTCCTGCGCCAAGCGCAGAGCCTCCGCCTCATCGTCTGCCGTCCGCCCTGCGGGCTGCGTCTGCTGCACGGGCTGCAAGGGCTGCGCCTCGATGCGCTGCACCTGCTGCGCCAACGGCCGGAACACCGCCGACTGCGCTTGCGGCGCAGCGCCTTCCAGCTTCAGGAACTGCGCGATAGCGGGATAATCCGCCCGAATCTCGTCCCCCTTCGCCGTGCCGTAGTAATCGAGTGCTTCTTCGATATCGTACCTTTCCTCTGTCGAAAGAGCCGCCCCATAATTCTTCAGCACGAACTCGAAAATGGCAAGACCGTCCGCCGTGCGCTCCTCCAAAAGGCAGATGCGTGCGAGCAGGATACGCGCCCCGACATGCTGCGGCGCAAAGCGCAGCGTGTTGTCCACCCACTCGGTCGCGCGTTCGTAGTCGCCGCTCATGAAGTAGCTGTAGGCCGCATCGTAAAAAGCGTCAGCGTCCTGCATCCCGGCCTCGATCATCGCCGCGACCGTGCCGAGCGCCTCGCCGTACTCCTCATCCGCCATCTGCGCGGCAAGCTCGCGCTTCATTTCATCCAGCGAAGCCGCCTTGCCCTGCTGGGCGTTTTTCTTCCAATTTGACAAGATATATTCCTCCCAGATTTTCTTTGCGTCCATTATATCATACGTCTCTATATCGGAAAAGCTCGAAAGGGGCTTAAGGAATCACGGATAAATTCAGCCGCCCATCTTCACGCATCTGCGCTTCCTTAGATTATTCCCGCCCGGCGAGCCATTCCTGCCAGATCTCCTCGTACATCGCTTCCACCTCGCGCACATAGCTTCTGCCGTCCATCACGGGAGAGCGCTGTATCATGCGGCGCAGGTTCTTGTGCAGCGCTGCGAGGAGTTCCCCGTCCGATGCAAGCGCCGCAGCTTTCTCCACGTACTCTTCGGGCGTCCTCGCTGCCAGCTCGCCGAGACCGACATTTTCCAAAAGGGACAGGCCGAAGCGCGTGCCGTGGCGCGTGCCCGCGAGCGTCACGACGGGCACGCCCATGTAAATGGCCTCGCACGTCGTGCCGCCGCCCGTGTAGGGGAAGGTGTCGAGCGCGACGTCCATGTCCATGTACTCGTGGATATAGTCGAGCGTCATGGGACGCACCTCGATCCGCCCGGGAGGAATGCCGAGGGAAATCGCCCGCTTCTGCAGGCGCTCGGGCTTCCATGCCTTGAGCAGCAGCGTGGAGCCAGGCACTCGCACGAGGAGCGCGTGCCAAAGGCGCAGCATATCGTCGGAAATCTTCGAGGAATTGTTGAAGCAGCCGAACACCGGCCTCTCGTGCAGCCGCCAATCGACCGTGCTCTTGAAGATTTTCTCGAAAGGCGTGTAGCAGAAATGCGAACGGGAAAGGCGCAGGAGCTTTTCCGAAAAATGTGCGTCGCCCTCGCCGGGCGGGTCGAGAAAGCGATCCGACAGGAAGCAGTCAACCGCCTTGAGTCCCGACGTGCTCATGTAGCCGATGCCCGTGAGCTGCACGGGCGCCGCCTTGTAGCCGAGCGTCGCCAGTCCGTGGCCGCCGTCCGTATGACCGCTGAGGTCGAAGAGGACGTCGATCTCGTCCGCCGCAATCGCACGTGCGCGATCCTTCGCTTCGGGCAGGACGATGTTGCGCCAGTTGTTGCCGAAGGATTTCATCTGCTCGGCTGCCGCATCCGAGCAGCCGCCGAGGTCGTAGCAGTAGACGTCGAAGCGGCTGCGGTCGGCAAGAGCGAGAAGCTGCATCATGAAGCAGCTCATGACATGCGCCTTGAAATTCGAGGACAGGTAGCCGAGACGAATCTTTTTGTGGCGGCGATGCACCTCTCTCTCGTGATGCAGTTCCTCTTCGGGCCGGAAAAGCCGGTCGTAGGCGAAGTGGCGCTCCGCCAGCTCCTCATCACTGAGCTGCGGCAGGTAGTGGCAGATCATCAGATAGTCACTGTAGAGCTTCCTCTGCTGCGCGAGGCAGGGCGCAAGCGCGATCGCCTCGCGGTAAGCGGCGACGGCTTTCTCAATGCGCCCGATGAAGTGCAGGAAGTAGCCGAGCCTGCCGCAGAGAAAGCTCCTCTCGCCGCGGTCGAGGTCTGCCGCATGCCTTCTGAGCATGTATTCCATGCGCTCGACTCCCGCTTCCCATCTTCCCCTGCTCTGCAGGACGGCAAGCTCTTCTGCAATTTTTGAAAAATCTTTCATGCTTCGCCTTCTTCCCCCTTCTTTCTTTTGACCGCCATGCGATAGAAACGCTCCAATTCCTCCATATATCCTGTCGCCCGCATGACGGGCGAGGCGGCAAAACGTGCGCGAAGCTGCCTGTGCAGCCCGTCCAGAAGCTCCGCGTCATGCGCGAGCGCCGCCGCCTTCTCGATGTACGCTCTTGCGTCAGCAGCAGCAAGGCTCTCAAGCCCCGCATTCTTCAGCAGCGAAAGCCCGAAGCGCGTGCCGCGCCGTCTGCCATAGCGCGTGACGACGGGCACGCCCATGTAGAGCGCGTCGCACGTCGTGCCGCCGCCCGGGTACGGGTACGTGTCGAGCGCGATGTCAACCGTCAAATAGCGCTCCATGTAGTCGCTCGTCGCAGGCTCCAAGTCGACGCGCCCGATGTCGATCTGCGACTTCGCCATGCGGCGCAGCGCCTCTTCTCGCATCTCGGGGGCGAAAAGCTCCTGACACTTGACGAGGAGGCGGCTCTTCGGCACGCGCTCCATGATCTCGCGCCAGCAGAAGAGCATTTCCTCCGTGACCTTGTACCAATGGTTGAACACGCCGAAGACGACATGCCCCGCCTTTCTCGACGGCGCACCCGAAGGCTCAGAAACATCGCTCTTCGCCGTGTAGAGAAACTGGCTCGTCAGGCATACAGGCTCTTCCGTAAAGAGGGCGTCGTGCCTTCCCGGCGGGTCGGCGACGTCATCCGTGAGGAAGTAGTCGACCGCCGAAAGCCCCGTCGTGTTGACGTAGCCGAGTCCCGATACCTGCACGGGCGCGGGACGATAGGCGAATACGGGCAGAGCGCCGCCCGCGCTGTGCCCCGCGAGGTCGACGAGGACGTCGATCTCATCGGCACGAATCTTTTCAGCAATCTCCGCGCAGGAAAGCCCCGCGACATTGCGCCATGCCGTCGCGTGCTCTTTCAGAGCGGCGGTGAAGCCGTCCTCCTCCTCCGCGAGCGAATAGGCGCAGACCTCGAAATGTGCGCGGTCGAAGCGCACGAAAAGCCCATAAATGAAGGAAAACATGACATGACGGCGAAAATCGGGCGACAGATACCCGATGCGGATCTTCTCATGATTCTTCCAAGCGCATTCGGCAAGCGGCTCGACGCCCGCAAGGAGCTTCTCATAGCCTCGATGCGCGGCGAAAAGCTCCTCCTGTCCGATCGCCGTATTGTGCAGGGCGAGCAGGTGCGAGCTGTACGCTTCCGTGCGTGCGCGAAGGTCATCCGCGAGGTCTGCGGCTTCGCGGTAAGCTCTCGACGCTTCGTCGGCACGGGCAAGCATGTAGGCGGCATGAGCCTCGGCGAGCGCGAGGCGATGGCGGAAAGGACGCGTCTCGCGCGTCTTTTCCGTCCGCGCCTGCGCTTCCTCCACGCTCGCCAGCGCCGCTGCATGGTCTCCCATCAGCTTCTGCGCTTCGGCGAGAAGCTGCAGGATCTCGGGCGTTTCTTCCTGCGCTTTTTCGAGCGCCATTTCCAAGAAGCAGCGTGCCTTCTTCGGCTCCTCCAGCTGCAGCGAAGCAAATCCCATGCTCATCCAAAGCCGGCTTGATGCGGCGTCCAGCGCGACGAGACGATGAGCGGCGGCGAGGAAGCTGCGCCAATCGCGTGCGGCGAAAGCGGCGTCCGCCTCGGCCTGCAGCGCGGGCACGAGCTTCCTGCGCTGCTTCTTGCTGTCCTCGCCGAGTTTGTGCGCCCAGATCTTTTCATACGCCGCTTCGAGATGGAGCATGTAGCGTGCGGCGTCCATGAGAGGAGACGCCTCCATGCGCGTGCGCAAGGTGCGGCGCAGGACAGCGAGCGAGGCCGCATCAGCGGCGAGGGCGCACGCCTTCTCCGCATATTCGTCCGCCGTACGCGCACAGCAGGCATCGGCAAGGCCGATGTTCTTCAAGATGCTCGCGCCGAAGCGTGCGCCATGACGCGCCCCCGCCCATGTGACGACGGGCACGCCCATGTAGAGCGCGTCGCACGTCGTGCCGCCGCCCGGATACGGGAAGGTGTCAAGCGCGACGTCGACCTCGCCGTAGGCCGCGAGATACTCCGCCGTATGGCCTTCGGTTCTGATGCGGGCGAGGTCAATGCCCGCCGCCTCCAAGCGGCGGAGCGCCTCCTGCCTGCCGTCCGCCGCATCGAAGACCGCCGTCTTGAGGAAGAGGCGCGAGCGCGGCACGGCACGTAGGATCTTCGCCCAAAGATGCAGCACCTTGTCCGTGACCTTCGCGAAGTTGTTGAAGCTGCCGAACGTAATATAGCCCTTCTCCCGCGCGGGCAAGGGCGCGATGCGAGATTTTTCCCCCGCGCGGCTCGCACGGTAGCAGAGGTGACTTTCGGGCAAGCGCAGGAGCTTCTCCGTAAAGCAGCCGTCGTTTTCCCCGGGCGGGTCGATATGCACGTCCGTCAGAAAATAGTCGACCGCCGAAAGCCCCGTCGTATCGAAGTAGCCGACGCCCGAAATCTGCACGGGCGCAGGACGAAGCGCGAGCACGGGAAGCGCGTTGTTCGCGCTGTGTCCCGCAAGGTCTGCGAGGATGTCGATTTCATCGGCGCGGATTCTCTCCGCGATTTCCGCCGCCGTCCCGCCGCCCACATAGCGCCAAGCCGTTGCATGAGAAGAAAGCTCCGCCGCCATCGCATTCTCGCCGGCGAGCGAGTAGCCGAAGACCTCGAAACGACTCTTGTCGAAGTGCGTGAAGAAGGCGAAGCTGAAGAGCGCGACGATGTGGAACGTGAAGTCGGGCGAGATGTAGCCGACGCGAATCTTCCCGCGCCTCTTCGGCGCTCGCTTCATGCGCGGCACGCTTTGGAAAAGCTCCCCATAGCGTCGTGCCGCATCGAGCATAAACTGAGGCTCGCGCTCGACATAGTGCAGGGCGAAGAGGTAGTTGCTCCAAGACGCCGCCCTGTCCGCCAGCGTCTCAGCGGCATCGAAGGCCGCCTTCTCCGCGCACAAGGCTTCTTCGACCTGGCCCAGGCTGCGGCAGATGCGTGCGGCGAGGTTGTGCGCGAGCACCTGCTCGCTGCGCGAGAGCTGACGCGCGGCGAGCGCGCGGCGCACATCTTCGAGCGCATCGCGCCAGCGCCCGAGCAAAAATACGGCACGCGCACGCAGGAGAAAGCCGAAGCCGTCCTCGCCGCCCGCGAGATACAGCCCGGCTGCACGCGCGGCGTTCTCCCCCTCCTCCGCGTCGATGTAGAGTCCCGCCGCCAGCCGCCATATATCGCGCTCCGCCCTGCCTGCGGCGAGGAGCGCGTCGGAGGCGGCAAGCGCTTGGCGAAGGTCTCCCGCCGCAAAAAATCGCTTGAGCGTGACGGCGAGCCTCGCCGCTTCCTCGGGCGAAGGCAGCGTCTGTGCCGCATCGTGCGCGGCGAGCGCGGCTTCGCAGCCGGCTTCGAGTGCTGCCGTATAGGATGCGCCGTCCATCAAGGGCGACTTTTCCATCATGGGACGCAGCTTCTTGTGCAGGGCGGCAAGAAGCTCCGCATCCTCGGCAAGCGCTGCCGCCTTCCGCACGTAGTCTGTCGCATCCGCCGCTGCCAAATCCTCCAAGCCGAGATTGGCGAGGATGCTGAAGCCGAAGCGCGTGCCGTGCGAATCTCCCTTGAGCATGACGACGGGCACGCCCATGTAGAGCGCATCGAACGTCGTGCCGCCGCCCGGATAGGGGAACGTGTCGAGCGCGATGTCGACATCATGATACTCGTGCAGATATTCACGCGTATCGGGACGAAGTTCGACGCGCTCGCTGTCAATTCCCGCCGCCTGCAGACGCGCGAGTGCCGCCGTGCGTCCCTCCTCGCTCGAAAAGGCGGCGGATTTCAAGAGCAGACGCGAGCTCGGGACTGCAGAGAGGATCTGCGCCCACGCCGCGAGCGTCTCGTCCGAAGCCTTGGCGAAAGCATTGAAGCTGCCGAAGGTCACGAAACCTTTCCGCAGGCACGGCGCAGCGCCCGCAGGCGGCGCAGCCGCCTCGGGCGTATAGCAGAGGTGCGTATGTGCGAGCACGAGCAGTTTCTCCGTAAAGAACGGCGCTTCCTTGATGCCCGCCGGTGCGCCGTCGAGCCATACGTCGCCGATCATATAGTCGACCGCGGGAAGCCCCGTCGTCGCGAAATAGCCGACACCCGACATCTGCACGGGCGAAGGGCGATGGGCGAGCACGGGAAGCGCCGTGCCGCGCGTATGACCGGCGAGATCCACGAGGACGTCTATGCCGTCCTCGTAGATGCGCCGCGCCGCCTCCCGCGGCGAGAGCGGCGAGATGTTTCGCCAAACGTCGACGAGACGCATGATGCGGCGGCTCTCCTCATCCTCGGGGCCGTTCTGGTAGCAATAGACCTCGAAGCGCTCAGCGTCGTAATGCGTGAAGAGCGCCTCGGCAAAGCGCAGCACGACATGACGGCGCAAGTCGGGCGAGATATAACCGATGCGAATCTTGCGCCGCTTTTGCCGCAGGCGATGAAGAAACGGCGTCACATCGCGGAAAAGCTCTCCGTAAGCACAGTGCGCATGGTATGCCTCCTCCTGCGGCATGCGCAGAAAATGCAGCGCGAAGAGGACATTGCTCCATGCCACGGCGCGAAGCTCCGAAGTTTCCGCCGCAGCAGCCGCCTTTTCATAGGCGGCTGCTGCTTCCTCCGCCAATCCCATGGTACGCGCCGTCTGCCCGAGAAGGTTGCAGAGCTTCTCGACGTAGAGAGGGGCAATCCCTTCCTCGCGCTGCAAGAGCGCGGCGAGCTCGTCATGTGCCGAGAGCAGCTTCCCCTCGGCGAAGAGGAGACGCGCCCGGAGGAACGCGCCGTAGACGGACTGCGGCTCCTTTTGCAGGAGCGCTTCGACCAAGGGCGCCGCGCCCTCGTAGTCGCCCGCCTCGATGTGGATGCTCGCGGCGGCGCCGAGCGCCTCCGCCTGTGCCGCCTCGTCTTTCGCCAGCTCGCGCACGGCGTCCATCGCAGCGTCGAAATCGCGCACGGCGAGACACGCGCCGATCCTCTCGCGCAGCCTATCCTTTTCCTTCTCGCTTGCCATGCGCCCGCTCCTTTTCCTTCATCTTTTCCAGCGTGCGCCGTACAGAGCGCATCGCCTCTTCATATTCGCGCCACATTTCTCCCGCCGCCGCGCGGTCGAAGCGGTCGCGCTCCGCCAGATACTCGCCGTAAAGAAGCTCCAGCGGCTTTCGATACTCCTCTTCCGTCTTGATGTAGACGCGGCGCTCGAAATACTCGCCGATGAGCCTCAGCCACTCCAAGCGGCTCAGGAGGATGACCGCCGCCTGCTGTCCCTCCTGCGCCTCGTGGCGGCGATAGCAGCTCAGAGGCTTCTGGAAGAAGACGCAGTCGCCCCCTTCCAGAAGCTCCAGCCACATCGCCACGTCGGAAATCGTCTTGTAGCCGCGGCTCTCGGCATGCCAATAGGGGTGCTTGAGATCGGCTCGCCGAAAGAGCACGGCGGACGGCTCGCCGAGGAAGTTCTTCCAGCCGAGCAGCGTCTCCCTGCCGACGGCCTCGCCCTCGAATACGGAATACGCCGCCTCGCTTTCGGGCACGCCCGCCGCATAGGGATTCGGCTGCAGCCTGCCCGCGCCGTCGATCACGGCGCGTCTCGATGTCACGAGCCTCGCCGCAGGATTCTCGCGAAATGCCTGCATCATCTTCTCGATCTTGCCGTCGAGCAGGATGTCGTCGTCCATCAGCCATTGCAGGTACTCGCCCTTTGCGAGATGCTCGAACGGCGCGAAATTCTCTTCCTTCGTCTTCGCCGCCCTGTTTCTATGGTATTGCAGCCTCGAATCGCCCAGATACTTTTCAATCAAAGCTTCCGTCCTGTCGTCCGTGCTGTTGTCGCAGACGATGATCTCAAGATTCTCGTAGTTCTGCCGCTGAGCGCTTTGGAGCGCCAGCTCGAAGAACTGCGGGCGATTGTACGTCGGGATCATGATGCTGACGAGCGGCAGCGCCTTCCTGCGCCAATGCCTCTTGTACGCCCCGGCAAGCAGGAGCGATGCGGCGTCCTCCTCGGGCAGCACGCCCTGCTCCCCCTTCGCCTCGGCGAGCAGCGAGGAAAAGCTCTTGAGCCGCGCCGAAAGTTCGACCGCCGCCGCATCCATGCGGCCTGCCGCGCGATAGAGCAGCGTCTCGTCACGCTTCTCGGCCGGCAGAAATCGCGCGTAGTAGAGCAGCACAGGCGTCAACTCGCGCGAACGAAGAGCCTCTATGATGAACGGCGCATCGTGCTCCTTGTCGTAGAGCGTATCGAGGAGCGCGATGACGTCCGCCGGCTCCTGCCCCGCGAGCGCATCGTAAAGAGCGAGGAAGAGGCTCTTGGCATACGGATATTCCTTGACGGCACGCAGGAAATAGTCGAAGGCCTCCGCCGGCCTCTTCTTCATCGCCGCGATCTTGCCGAGCGCGGCGCAGACGAAGGGAAACATCTGCAGGGAATTGTCCGAGCGAAGCGATGCCGGAGCTTTCTCCTTGTGCTCCATGCCAAGGCGGAACATCCGCTCTGCAAGCAGATAATCGCATTCCTCCCATGCCAGAAGCCCGTATTCCATGGGGAACTCCGCGAGGTCGGGATACTTTGCCATCGCCTCTTCCAAAACGGCGATGATCTCTTCTTTCGGACGCTTCCGGGCGAGCAGCGCCCGCACCAGCCCCCAGTACTCGGCGCCCTCGCGTCCCATGTAGACGATCTTGCTCGCGATCGCCTGCCTCGCATACTCCTCCGCCTTGATGAAATCGCCCAGGCCGTAGTAGCAGTCCATATAGTGCAGGGCGTCGTCGGCGGACTCGCCCTCCGCCTCTTCCTTCTGCCGCAAAAAGTCGAGGTTGCGCTCAAGTTTCTTCTGCACGCGGCTCTCCGAATAGCCCGTATGGAAGATGACGATCTCCGGCGTTGCGAACATCTCGTGCTCCGCCCTGTGCGCATCCACAACATGCTCATGAATCTTGCCCTCGTAGCGAAGGTCGGGACTGTTCCGGAAAATACGCAGTTGGAAAATCGCGCCCGTGAAGCGGTTTCCGTGATCCTTGTCGATGTTGACGAGGCGGCAGATCACGCCGACGATGGGCTTCGTGCTCTTTTCCACCTCCAGGAGCAGCGGGCGCACCTTGGGGAGCGTCTGCGGACTGAAATACTCGTCGGCGTCGAGGAAGAGGATCCAGTCGCCCTTCGCCTTTTCCAGCGCAGCGTTCTTCGCGGCGGCAAAGTCGTTCTGCCACGCGTGATGAAAGACGCGGGCGCCCGCCTCCTTCGCCATCTCGACCGTACGGTCGGCCGATCCCGTATCGACGACGATCATCTCGTCGGCAAGCTTCTTCATCGAGGCGAGCCATGTGCCGATATTCTCCTCTTCGTTCTTCGTGATCACGCAGGCGGAAAGCTTCATGCCAAGGCCTCCTTCATCCATGCTTCATAAGCGTCAATATCCTTCAGCGAGCAGCCCTTCTGCCGCGCACGCGAAAAACTGTCTCGCGCGGCTGCAAAGTCGCCGAGCTGATAGAAAACGACGCCCGCATCGTGCCAGAAAGAGGCGTCGGCTGCGGCGGCATCCGCCGGCACGGCAGCCAGAAGTTCGAGCGACGCCCGCCACTGCTCCGCCGCCAAGAGGAGTGCCGCCGCCTCGCGCTTCTTCTCCGGCGAGAGCTTCGAGAGGAGGCGCACATAGCGAAGCAAGGCTTCCTGCGGCAGACGCTGTGCAAGCGCCGGCAAAAACGCCCGATACGACTCCCAAAGCTCCTCTGCGAGCGGCTCTTCCTTCGCATAGCAGCGCACGATCTCCTGCAGCGGGGGCAGAAGCGGCTGCATCTCCTGCACGGGAAGAGTCGCCGTCTCCCTCTGCTCCGACAGCTGCAGCAGCGTGAGGAACAAGTCCTGCATCGTGTCCGCGACCTCCCTCGTCGCCAGCCCCGCCATCTTCTGCCAGTCCCCCGTCTGCCAAGCATCGAGGCAATCCGTCTCGGGCAGGCGTTCGCCAAAGAGCGTCGCCAGCTCCCCTGCCGCATCGGCAGCGAGCTTCGCTTCCCCTGCGGACGCCGCCCAGCGCACAAGGAAGCGCAGAGCCTCCGCCGTATGTGGAAAGAACTCGCGCAAGGTTTCGCCGCACGATACGCCCATGAGTCTCTGCCAGGCGGCGAGCGCTTCCTCGCTGAACGGATGGAGGCGCAAAGAAGCGGCAAGCGCCGCCTTCGCCTTCTCCGTCTCGCCGAGCGCAAGATAGATCTCTCCCAGACGACGCCAAGCGACCGGCGCGTCTGCAGCAAAGCGCGACGCCTGCCATACCACGCCATCCTCGCGTGCGGCGAGGAAAAAGGCGTGCTCGAAAGAAGCAGCAGCATCCCTGAGCCTTCCCATTGACGAGAGGATCATGCCCTTCTCCGCATAGAAATCGGGCAACTCGGGAAAGGCTTCCAGCGCCTTTTCCGTCAAGGCGAGCATATCCTCTGCCCCCATCCGGCATTCGCGCATCGCCTGCAGCGCTGTCCTGTACATATCGCTGTCGCTGCCGATGGCAGTCACGGGGGAATCGAGCGCCGAAAGGGCGTAATAAAGCGCCTTTTTCCAATCGCCGAAAGCCGCATAGCAGTCCGCCAGATAGCGGCAATGCCCGGGCTGCTCGCCGTTCTTCTCGATGTCCGCCTGCAGGAGCGCGAAGTTCCTCTCGCTCTTCTTCCTGACACGCCCCGAAGAATAGCCGAGATGGAAGACGAGCAGATGCTTCCTTTCCAGCTTGATTTCGAGCTGACCTTCCTTCTTGCCGACCGCCTCGTGGATGCGCCCGAAAAAGGCGATGTCCGCGCGGCGGCGGAAGAGGCGCACGGTCGGAAAGCGCTGGATCTCCCTGAAGTGATCGTCCTCGTCGAGATTGGCAATCGTCAGCATGACCGCCTCGATTTCGGGCTGCTCGACGGAGAGCCGTGCGAGATACGGCCGCACGGTCTGCGGCGCGGCAAAATATTCGTCAGCATCGAGGAAAGCGATCCAGTCACCCGTCGCATGGGAAAGAGCTTCGTTCTTTGCCGCCGCGAAGTCGTCGCGCCACGGATAGTCGTAGACGCGTGCGCCTGCCGCCTCGGCCAGCGCCTTCGTCTCGTCCTTCGATCCCGTATCGACGACGATGCGCTCATCGCTGTAGACCGCCGTATTCTCAAGCCAGCGCGGCATGTCGTGCGCCTCGTCGCGCACGATGGCGCACGCCGAGATTTTAAGCGTCTTCTCCCTCTCTGCGATTCTCTGCCAAAGGACTGTGCGCTCCTTCGCCACGGCGAGCATCGCATCGTCGAACTCCATCGCCTCGCCGTCCTCTTCATGCTCAGCATAGGCGCGAAAAGCTTCTTCCATCACCGCGATCGCCTCGGAGAACTTCAACTCCCGCGCCAGATGCTCGGCGTATTCGGCATGAAATTCGGGAATGCGCGGGAAGTCGCGCCGCGCCTTTTCCAGCGCGTGCGTGCGCTCGTTCCCCTCAGGCAGCATGTAGAGCATCATGCGGTAGCAGCGGCTCGCAAAAAGCACGGGGCGAGGGCCGTCTGCGATGTCAAGCCGCGCGTAGTGCAGTGCGCGCTCCGCATCGCCCACGCCTTCATACGCCTCGGCGAGGTAGCGGTAGAGATCCTCCGGGCTTTCCGTCCGCTCCAATTCCTGCAGCAGAAGCCTCAAATTGCGCTCTGCCTTGCCCTTTATACGGCTCGCTGTATAGCCCGTATGGAGCAGTACGAGCTGCTCCTCTGCAGCGAAGGCAAGGCGCAGCTCTCCGTCCCCGCGCTCGATATGCTCGTGGATGCGCCCCGCGTAGCGGATCTCAGGCGAGCGGCGGAAGGCGCGCACGACGTAGGTATGATCGATGCGCTTCTCCTCCTCGCCGTCGATGTCAAGATTTACGATCTTCACGGCGAGCGCGTCGTACCCTTTCGCTTCTTCCAGAACGGCAGGAAGATTCCCGCGCGTCGCTTCGGAAAACCGCTCGTCCGCATCGAGGAAGACGACCCAGTCGCCTGTCGCATGAGAAAGCGCCTCGTTTCGCGCCGCCGCGAAATCGTCGCGCCACGCGCCGCGAAAGAGCTTCACCTTGGGAAGAGCCTCCGCAATGCGGCACGTATCATCCTCGGAGCCGGTATCGCAGACGATGATCTCATCGACGCTCGCCTCTATGCTCTCGATGGATGCGGCGATATTCGCGCTCTCGTTCTTCGTGATATAGCAAGCTGAAATCTTCATCATACAGATGCCCCTTTTATATAAATCACCGAATACATACAGCCCTTTCGCGAAACATACGCGCTTATCGAACCGTGTATCGTGATAAAAGACGAGAAACTTAATGAGACGAAATTATGCCTCTTTGCCCCGCACAGCTAAAATCAAAGTTGCGATTCCGCCCACAACAAAGGCAGAATCGCAACATCTATTCACGAAAAATCCATTTGGGGAAACGATATCTGAAGATGGCGGACGGATTGATCCGCACTTCCTTAAAGCAAGCTGTGCATCTTGCCAAGTTCTTTCACTCTTTCCAAAGAGAATTTCGACATGTGCGCGATTGTTTCAAGGGGCATCTTGCCCCGCAGCATTTCTAGGACGATGTCCGTTTTTCCCTGCGCCATGCCTTGTGCCATGCCTTGTGCCATGCCTTGTGCCATGCCTTGTGCCTTTGCTTCCTGTGCAATGTCCTTTGCAAGATTTTCCATCGCTTCGCACATGATCCCAGCCCCTTCCTCTGTTTCCTTAAGAAATCTTACCCGTTCTGCCAATACGTCATAATACATATCCTCGGCTCGCGTACAGCGAAAATCATGCATCAATCTGCCAAGCGGCGTAGTTTCATCCGCCATGGAACTGTTGACATAAATAATATGGGAGCCATCTTGAAAAGTTATGCTGCTGTCTCTTATCATCCTCTCGACAACATAAATCGGCTGTCCCATGCCCAAAACATCTGTTTCCGTAATGAATATCACATACGATTCCGGCAAACTTTCGTAATCGTCTCCTGAAAGCAGCGTGTTGGCGTCCATAAGGCTGCTGTTATACCTGGCTCGCCGTTCTGCAGCGCCCTTGCCTCCGCGCTGAATCTCGACATTGAACTCCTGTTCATCTGTCCATGCATGAATATCGAGGCGCACGCTTCGGCCGTGCAGATTCTTCAGCGTATGCTGCGTGATCGCCTTTGTCGCTTTGACATCCGGCCTGTCCAAGATGATCTGCAGAACCAGATCGACACATTCCAAGCTGTCTTGGAATGCTGCTGTCATGAAATCATCATCCAACAGACGAAACCCTGCCAAAATCACCAAGAATTTCTGACGCCATTTTTCCATCTCTTCTCGCTTCATGGTGATTTCGCTCCTTGTTGAGATTTTCTTCTTGTTTTTATTATACTACGAAATATCTTCTAAGGAAATACGGATAAGAAAAGTCGGGGAACGCAAAAGAACCTCCCCCGAAGGGGAGGTTCTTGATTGCTCTTTGTGTAATTCTGACGAAATTACTGGAGCAGGCTGAGAACGCCGGAGCTGGACTGGTTCGCCTGAGCGAGCATAGCCTGAGCAGCCTGCATGAGAACGTTGTTCTTCGTGTAGTTCGTCATCGCCTTTGCCATGTCGGCATCGCGGATGGTGGACTCGGAAGCCTGGACGTTCTCGCTTGCCGTCGTCAAGTTCTGGCTCGTGTAGTTCAAGCGGCTCTGAACAGCGCCGATCGTCGTCTGCTGGTCGAGTGCCTTGCTGATCGCGTTGTCAAGAACGTTGATGGCAGCATTCGCCTTGTCGCGCGTGCTGATGTTCAGCGTAGCGCCGTCCGAACCCTGGAGGCCGAGAGCCTGGGCGCGCATATCGGTCATGCCGACGCGGATCGCCTGGTTGGCGCGCGTGCCAATCTGGAAGTTCATCGAGTTGTCCTGCGAGCTGTCCTGCGCACGAACCGTCTCGGAGAAAGCATCGAGGACGGCGTTCGCCGACTTGTTGATGTTGCCCTGCGTGTCCGTGATGCTGAACGTGATGCCGCCGATCGAGTTGCCGACGCCCGTGCCCGCAGCGTAGAGCGAGATGGCGCTCTCGCCGGAAGCCGTGTAGACCGTGTCGCCGGCGACGTTCGTGCCGATGATGGAATCCGCGCCGATAGCCGCACCCATCTTGCCCGAACCAGCCGCACCGGAAATCGCACCCATGATATTCTCGAGCGTGCAAGTCGAAACCTTGAAGCTCGTCGTCACCGTCTTGCCCTGGTTGACGTAGGAAATCGTGATCGTATCCTGCGAATGGATGTTGAGGTTGCGGCCCGTGCGGTCGAGCAGACCCGTCATGGCCGAAGTCTTGGTCGTCGCCGTGCTCATCGACTGGTTCGTGAACGTCGTCGTCGTAGCCGTGACCTTCTGGTTGTGCGTGCCGTCGACGAGATACTTGCCGTTGAACGTGATGTTCGCGTTGTCGTTGATCTGGTCGATGCTCTGGTTGAGCTCCTTCTGGATCGTCAGACGGTCGTCATCCGTGTTCGTGTCGTTCGCAGCGTTGATGACCTTCTCCTTGAGGGTCTTGAGGATGTCAACCGTGCTGGAGACAGCGCCCTCGGCAACCTTCATCATGCTGTTGCCGTTCTGCGTGTTCTGGTTGTCCTGATCGAGCGAACGGATCTGGACGCGCAT
>CAJPRR010000002.1 GCA_905373085.1 uncultured Selenomonas sp. | reverse complement strand
TGCTCGCCCTGCGTCCTTTGCCCGGACTCTTTTGGTTCTCGCTTTCCTGCGAGAATTTCGAGTCGATTCACAATCACAGCGCCTATGCGAGCCACGAAGAATATGTGAATTGCGAGGCGCGGGCAGCCAGCAAAGAGCAATGAGCTGAGAAACTGCGTCGGGCCGCTCTGAGGAGGTGTCAAATGAAGGTGTTCTGCAAGCGTTTCATCGTACCGCTGCTGCTCGTTTTCTTCATCTCGGGCGCTGTCATCTATTCGACAGTCGACATTCATACGTTGAAAAATCTCACGGCGTTCCAGCCGTGGTCCATCGCCCTTGCGCTCCTCTGCGTGAGCCTTGGTCTGACGCTTGACGGCACGCGCCTCATGCACCTCGTGAAGATCTCGGGCGAGCACATCACGCTGGGACAGGCGGTGCAGGTGGTCTTCGGCAACTACTTCCTCGCGCTCCTGACGCCGGGGGCAACGGGCGGCGCTGTGGCGCAGCTCATGTTCCTGCGCCATGCAGGCGTGCCTGCGGGCAAGGCGACGGTGCTCGTCATCGTGCGAACCCTCGTGTCCATCCTCTTTCTTATATGCTGCATGCCGCTCATCTTTCTGCACGATGCGGGAATCCTGCCCGGCGTGGACAACCATACGCTGATGCTCGTCTCCGTCATCGCCTTCGTCGTCATCGCGCTCATCGTGCTCGCCTTTCGCGCGAATGCGTTCGACTACATCGTCCTGCGCCTGACGAAGCGACTGAGCGCAAAGCGCAGCAAAAAGCTGCTCTCTTTCTATCGTGATCTCAAGATGGGTGTGCACCTCCTCGCGTCCTCGCCCAAGAGCATGCTTCGCATCTTTTTTGAATCAGGCTTAAGTCTCATGTTCATCTATGCCATCGTACCATGTCTTCTTTTGGGACTCGGCGTAACGGAGGCCGATTGGTACACGGTCATGGGGCGCATGATTTTCCTCAACATGCTGCTCTACTTCACGCCGACGCCCGGCGGCTCCGGCATCGCGGAGGGCGGATTCGTCCTGCTCTTTGCCGATTCCGTACCGGCGGGCACCGTCGGCATCCTCGCCGTTTGCTGGCGGCTCATCGCCGAGTACATCCCGTTCTTCATCGGTCTTTACTACACGCTCAAGGTATTTGGCAGAGATTTTATGCATCGCCAGATGGAGCAGCAGGAGGATGGCTGAGCGTGCAGGCATACCGCTGAAAAATAATGTTTCTTAAAGGAAATTTTCTCGTCTGCTTGCAATGATGGGAACTTTGGTATATAATTATCGTCGAAGATTGGTTTCTTAAAATTTCATACGGACGTCATAAGTGTCGCCGATGCATATCGGCGAGCGATGAGAGGAAAATGGGTGAAAGACCCATGCTGTCCCGCAGCTGTAATCGGGGAATTTGTTTCCATGGGAAACGCTGAAATCGCTGTTTCTGATGAAAGTGCTGAATGCATCGGCACTTCCTGACATGTCACTGGGGAAAACCCGGGAAGACGGAAACAAACGATGATCCGAGAGCCAGAAAGCCTGCTTATGATAAGATTCATTGCTTGACTTACGAGAGATGGGGAGATGAATGCCGAGGCGTATTCCGATGGGGGAATATGTCCTTGGTATTCCGCGCTTTGTGGGAAGCACCGCATGTCCTGTCATTGGTCGATGGACATGCGGTTTTCTTATGGAAACGCCGCAAGATCTGCGTTTCTGAATAAAAATCCTTCGCTGAGATTTCGGGAGGATTTTGCAGGAGTAATTTTTGATTTTGTAAGGAGATGAGGTATTGCATTGAAAGGAAAAGAATTGATACGCCGCCTGTGTCAGATGCTCATCACGCTCTTCGGCGTGAGCTTCCTGACATTCAGCCTGACGTATCTCTCGCCGGGCGATCCTGCGGAAACGCTCTTGGAGGTCGGCGATTCTGTCGTGTCACAGGAAACGATCGACGCGACGCGCAAGGAGCTGGGACTCGATCAGCCGTTTCTCGTGCAGTATGGGAGATGGCTGGGCGGCGTGCTGCAAGGCGACATGGGACGCTCATATTCGGCGAAGATCCCCGTGTTCGACAAGCTCATGCAGTGTCTGCCGGGCACGCTGGCGCTCGCCGTAGCTGCGACTGCCATGACGGTCTTGATCTCCCTGCCATTGGGCATCGTCGCAGCTCTTTACCGCAACCGCTGGATTGACTATGTGATCCGCGTGCTGTCCTTCTTCGGCGTCTCAATGCCGGGCTTTTGGATCGGACTCGTGCTGCTCTATATCTTCGGATTGAAGCTGCACCTCTTCCCGATTGCGGGCGGAGACATCACGGCGCGAGGCATCGTGCTTCCTGCGCTCACGCTCGCCATCGTCATGTCGGCGAAGTATACGCGGCAGGTGCGTACGGCTGTCCTCGAAGAGCTGGGACAGGACTATGTGATCGGCGCCAAGGCGCGCGGTCTTTCCATGCAGCGCATCCTTTGGCGTCATGTGCTGCCGAACGCCTGCCTGCCGCTCGTGACGCTTCTGGGGCTTGCCGTCGGCTGGCTCTTGGGCGGCGTCGCTGTCATCGAGATGGTATTCTCGTGGCCGGGACTCGGCAAGATGGCCGTCCATGCGATCGAGATGCGCGACTATCCGCTGGTACAGGGGTTCGTGCTGTGGATCGCCATTCTCTACATGCTCATCAACCTCCTCGTCGATATTTCTTACGCGCAGCTTGATCCGCGCTTGAAGAGGGGAGGACGCTGATGGCGAAGGACAGAAAACTTTTTTATCTCTATTCCGTACTGGTCTTTGCGCTCATTGCGGCGGCTGTCGTAGCGCCGTATTTTGCACCGTACGACCCGTACACGTCCTCGATGCAGACGTCGCTTCTGCCGCCGTCGTCGGAGCATCTTTTCGGCACGGACAAGCTCGGCAGGGATTCCTTCACGCGCATCCTTTACGGCATGAGGATTTCCATCGCCATGGCGCTCGGCATCGTCTTCATCATGTCCGTCTTCGGCACGCTCGTCGGCATCATTGCCGGTTTTGTCGGCGGCAAGGTCGACACCTTGCTCATGCGCTTCACGGACATGGTGCTTGCTTTCCCTGGCATTGTGCTCGCTATCGCCATCGCCGGCATGCTCGGCGGCAGCATCGCCAACACGATCTTGGCGCTCTCCGTCGTTGGCTGGACGAAGTACGCGCGTCTGGCGCGCAGTCTGACGCTCAAGCTGGCGCAGCAGGACTTCCTCGCGGCAGCCGTCACGAACGGTACGCGCACGTCGATGATCATTTGGCGTCACATCGCGCCGAATCTTCTGCCGACGATCATCTTGACGGCGGCGACAGACATCGGCTCCATGATGATGGAGATTGCCGGCCTGTCGTTTCTCGGCTTCGGCGCACAACCGCCGACGCCCGAGTGGGGACTCATGCTCAACGAGGGGCGGCAGTTCATCCAGACAGCGCCTTGGCTCATGGTTTATCCGGGCGTCGCCATCCTCGTCGTCGTCGCCATCTTCAATCTTTGGGGCGACAGCCTGCGCGATGTCATGGATCCCAAAAAGGCAAATTAAGAAAGGGGTATTTTTGTGAACAAAATGAAACGATGGCTTTTCCTGGTATTCACCTTGATCTTCTCTGCCGCAATCTTTGCAGGCTGCGGCTCGGACAAGGCGGACACTTCGACGCTCAAGGTCGGCGTGACGAACTTCGCCGACAGCCTGGAGCCGACGGAGAACTATTTCGGCTGGGTCGTCATGCGCTATGGCATGGGCGAGGCCTTGGCGAAGTTTGACGAGAAGATGAACGTGCAGCCGTGGCTCGCAGAGAGCTGGAAGATCAGCGACGACCACATGACGTGGACGTTCAAGATTCGCGACGGCGTGAAGTTCTCGAACGGCAAGGATCTGACGGCGGAAGCCGTCAAGGCGTCCATCGAGCGCGCTTTCGCCAAGAACAAGCGTGCCGAGACGTTCTTCAAGTATAAAGAGATAAAGGCGGACGGGCAGAATCTCATCATCACGACGGAGAAGCCTGAGCCGAACATGCCGGGCTTCCTCGCTGACCCGCTCTTCCTCATCGTCGATACGTCGGCGGAAGGCGAGCGCGACTTCGCGAAGCAGGGGCCGATCTGCACGGGTCCTTACGTCTGCGAATCCTTCACCAAGGAAAAGGCTGTCATGAAGAAGAATCCGCACTACTGGGATGGCGAAGTGCCGTATGAGACGGTCGAGATTCCCTCGATTGACGACCCGAACACGCGCGCCATGGCTCTCCAGTCGGGCGAAGTCGATATGGCTGTGAACATCGGCGCGGGCGACATCGGTCTTTTCAATGACGCCTCGAAGTTCCACATCGACCGCATCGCCTCGCTGCGCGTGGTGCTCGCACGCATCAACCAGAAGGGCGTCTTGGGCGACCCGAAGGTTCGCGCGGCCTTTATCAGCATGTGCGACCGCAAGTCTTACAACGAGATCATCCTGAAGGGCACGTTCATTGAAGGCAAGGCGCCGATTCCTCCTTCCATGGACTATGGCTTCGACAAGCTCACCGATCCGAACCACTACGATGTGGAGCGTGCCAAGAAGCTGCTCGACGAAGCCGGCTGGAAGGACACGGACGGCGACGGCATCCGTGACAAGGACGGCAAGCCGCTGAGCGTCGATTTCGTCGTTTACAACAGCCGCGCCGAGCTGCCCATCTATGCCGAAGCCGTGCAGGCGGACGCCAAGAAGGTCGGCATCGACGTCAAGATCAAGAGCGTTGACTACAATCTCATCGACAAGATGGGCATCAACGGTGAGTACGACCTGCTGATTTCCAACATCACGACGGCGAATACGGGCGATCCCGAGATCTTCCTCAACTGGTACTGGCGCACGAACAAGGATGGCGACAACCCGCAGAACGGCTCGGGCTACAGCAATCCTGCGCTCGACGCGAAGTTCGCCGAGCTTTCCACGGAATTCGACAAGGCGAAGCGCCGCCAGCTCATGATCGACATCCAGCAGATCATCATGAACGATGGCGCGGGACTCTTCCTCGGCTATCCTGAGACGAACATCATCAGCTCGACGAAGATCACGGGTGCGACGATGTATCCGTCCGACTACTATTGGATCACGAACAAGATTCGCCCGGCGAAGTAAGGAGAAAGGAAGAACGATATGCTTCTTGAGGTCAAGAACCTCCATATCCAATATGCCGGCACCGAGATGGTGCATGGCATAAGTTTTTCCCTCGATTCCGGCGAAGTATTGTCACTCGTGGGCGAGAGCGGCAGCGGCAAGACCAGCGTCATACGCGCAGTCTTGGGCTGCCTCCCCCACGAGGGGCGCGTGAATGAAGGCGAGATCATCTTTTCCGGCGTGAACATGCTGAAAAATACGCCGAAGATGTGGCGTGACATCAGTGGGCGCAACATCTCGATGATTTTCCAGGACAGCGGCAGCATGATGAATCCCATCCGCACGATCGGCAGCCAGTTTGTCGAGTACATCCTTGAGCACAGCTCGATGGATCCACAGAAGGCGGAAAAAGAGGCGAAGGAAATGCTGGACAAGATGCAGCTTCCGAACCCCGACACCATCATGGACAGCTTTCCCTTTGAGCTTTCAGGCGGCATGCGTCAGCGTGTCGGCGTCGCCATGGCAATGTTCTTTCGGCCGCAGCTCCTCTTGGCAGATGAGCCGACTTCGGCGCTCGATGTTACGACGCAGGCGCAGGTGGTCAAGGAACTGATGAAAATCTGCCGCGAGGACGGCACGGCCATCATCCTCGTCACGCACAATCTCGGCGTTGCCACCTATATGTCGGACAAGATCATGGTCATGCAGAACGGGCACGTCGTGGAAGAGGGAACGTCTGAGGCGATCATCGAAAACCCGCAGGCGAACTACACGAAGGAACTCCTGCATTCCGTGCCGCAGATCGGGGGTATGTCGTATGCCAGTTAAAAACGAAGAAGTCCTGCGCATCGAGCATATCACGAAGCGTTTCCCCACAGCTGACGGCCGTGCGCTCACGGCCTGCGATGATGTGAGTTTCTCCCTGTGCAAGGGAGAAACTCTCGGCATCGTGGGCGAGAGCGGCTGCGGCAAGAGCACGCTGGTCAAGACGCTCATGCAGCTTCATAAGCCGACGGAGGGAAAAATTTTCTTTCAGAACAAGGAAATCACATCTCTTACGGGAGAAGAAGCGCGGCAGAATCGCCGCAACATCCAGATGGTCTTTCAAGACCCCGGTACGGCGTTCAATCCCAAGATGAAGATCAAGGACATCCTTGCCGAACCTTTGCGCAACTTCGGACTTTTGAAGACGAGTGCAGCGGAAAAGGCGAAGGAGCTATTGAACCTCGTCGAACTTCCCGCAGAATTTGCCGAGCGTTATCCCGGCAATATGAGCGGCGGGCAAAGGCAGCGCGTCGGCATCGCACGCGCATTGGCGCTTGAGCCGGAAATCCTCGTCTGCGACGAGGCGACGAGTGCGCTCGACGTCTCCGTACAGGGAAAAGTCGTCGAACTTCTGGCGAGACTGCAGAAGGAGAAGGGCATCTCGATCCTCTTCATCTGCCATGATCTGGCGCTCGTCGCGCTGCTCACGCACCGCGTCGTCGTCATGTACCTCGGCAATGTCGTCGAAATCCTGTGCGCAAAGGATCTGCCCGAGGCAAAGCATCCCTATACGCAGGCCTTGATGAAGTCGGTCTTTCCGCTGCAGCCCAAAGGCAAGGCGGACGTCCAGCTTCTTCGCGGCGAGATTCCAAGCCCGCTCGATGTGCCCAAGGGCTGTCCTTTTCAGAATCGCTGTGACAAGTGCATGCCGGTCTGCAGGGAAAAGAAGCCCGCACGCATGGAACTTTCCGAGGGACATATCGTAGCATGTCACCTTTTTTCGGAGGATAGAGCAGACGCAAAAGGGGCTTGAAACACTTTATGACATTGACCGCTCACGATCGCAAGTATCTCGCGATCGCCATGCCTGCTGCCATGGAAGGCGTATTTATGAACCTCTTGGGCATGGCGGATCTCGTCATGGTCGGCGCTCTGGGAACGCTGTCCATTGCGGCAATCGGCGTCTTCGAGCAGCCGCGCATGGTGCTTCTGACCGTTGCGCGTTCCTTCGCCTCCGTGATCGTGCTCTTGGTGGCACGTCATGTCGGGGCAGGAAGACAGCAGGAAGCGGGAGAGGCTCTTCTGCACTCGGCGTTCATCACGATGCCGGTTCTTGCTGTCATGCATCTTGCCGCATTTCTCTTCGTGGACGATGTGCTTTTCCTCATGGGAGCAAAAGAGGAGTATTTCTCTCTTGCACACAGCTATGCGGCGATCGCCGTTGCGGCAGTCTTCTTTCTGTCCGTGGCGACGCTCCTGCAGGCCGTACTCATCGGCTTCGGCAATACGGCGCTCGTGCTTGCTGTCAATGTGACGAGCAACGTCCTCAATGTCATAGGCAATGCATTCCTGATTTTCGGCCTTGGCCCGTTTCCGGCGCTCGGCGTCGAGGGCGCGGCGATTGCCACGCTCTTAGGCTCGTTGTTTGCTTTCCTTGCGACGCTTGTCGCACTTTTCCGCTTGGGCATTTTTCGTGGGATGCAGAAGATTTTTCCCACATTGACGTTTCTGCAAGAGTTTGGTAAACTGTTTGCGGGGATTTTTAGTGAGATGGGCTGCGAGCGCGTCGGCATGGTGCTTTATTCGCGCATGGCAGTGGAACTCGGTACGATTCCCTTTGCTGTGCACAGCATCTGCATGAACTTCTGCGACCTCTACTACGGTTTCGCTCAAGGCATGGGCAAGGCGAGCATGGTGCTTGCAGGCCAGTCCTGCGGCGCACGCCGCGCACATGGCTGGCGCGCCTATCTGCGTGCAGGCATCCGTTGGGGACTCGTATTCTCTCTGCTCGCAGCCGTCTTAACGGCAGTTTTCTCAACTTCCATCATCGGTTTCTACGACCGCAATCCTGCGGTCATCGCCATGGGAACGCCCATCATGCTCTTCGTGGCAGCAGTGAGCTTCCCTGAGGCCTTGGCGCTGATCTTTGCTGGCGTTCTGCGCGGCAGCGGCAAAACAGGGCAGGTGGCGATGTGCTACTTTGTCAGCGTGACCTTCTTGCGTCCGCTCTTCACGGCGTTCCTGCTCTACGTGCTCGGCCTTGGCATTTTGGGCGCATGGATTGCGCTCGCCTTTGACCAGTGCTTGCGCGCAGCGGCATCGGGCTTTCTCGTACGGCGCGTGCGTGTCGCAGAGTTGATGGGAAAAGACTAACATGATTTATTTATGAAAAATTTAGGAGGGGTTTCATTCATGAACAAGAAGATTTCGGCTATGGTTCTTACTGCAGCAATCGTCTGCACGTCGGCATCCGCCTTTGCGGCGGCGAATCCCTTCGCCGATGTGCCTAGGGATCATTGGGCCTACGATGCGGTGGCTGAGCTTGCTGACGAAGGCGTCATCGAGGGCTATGGCGACGGCACGTATCGCGGCGAGAACGAGATCACGCGCTACGAGATGGCGCAGATGGTCGCCAAGGCGATGGCGAAGGAAGATCAGGTCAATGCGCAGCAGAAGGCTTTGATCGACCGCCTCGCAGCTGAGTTCTCCGCTGAATTGAACAACCTCGGCGTGCGCGTCGCCAATCTTGAAGACCGCATCGACAATGTGAAGTGGGGCGGCGAGATGCGCTACACGGCCAGCAAGAGGATGTTCCATGATGGACCGGATTCTTCCATGAACCGTCTCGAACTCCGCTTGAAGCCCGTCGCCACGGTCAACGATCACTGGCTCGTGCGCGCTCGTATCGACGGCCGCGCCGATATGGCTGCGGATACCTCGACTACGCTGCAGCTCAAGCAGGCGAATGTCGAAGGTCACTACGGCGCATGGACGATTGAGGCAGGCATGTTTCCTGTGTGGACGGAGCAGGGCGTCATCTTGGACGACAATATCTCCGGGGGACAGGTCACCTACGCGGGCGACAAGGTCACGGCGGTTCTGACGGGAGGCCGTATCGGCAAGGGCAGGTTTGTTGCTCGCTATACGCCTGATGGCTCAGAGATTTATCCTTTCAAATCGACTGGCGACTTCGGCAAGGCGGCGCTGACCTTCCGCCCGAGCAGCAAATTTGACATCACGGGAGAGTACGTCCATATCGGAGGAGTTGATACCGAAAACTATACCCCCGAAACGAAAAGATACGGCAGCAACGATCTCGGCATCTGGGGCGTTGGCGCGAGCTATAAATTTGACAAGAATGTCAAGCTCAGCGGTTACTATGGAGAGAACACGAAGGGCGACCTTGAGAAGAAGTTCAACCGCAACTACAATGCAGAGCTTAGGTACAAGGGTGCTTCGAAAGCTGACCACGGCTCCTTCGGCCTTTACGCCGCCTACCGTCATCTCGGCAACATGAGCGTCGTCGGGCCGACGTTCTCGGGGGCTGAGGCTAGTTGGAAGGGCTGGGAAGTCGGCGGCGAGTACACGTTCGCCAAGAACATCGTTGGCTACGTCGCCTACTTTGACGGCGAGAATATCGTGGACAATGGACGAGATGTAAAGAAACTCTGGTCCCGCATTCGCTACTTCTTCTGATTCCCATATCGCATAGACAAAAATTCGAGAGGCGATTTTCACCGCCTCTCGAATTTTTTATACGTTTGCAGGAATTGCTTGCAGCATATAAGAATCAATGCTATAATAAAATTGTTTTCACAGAGTAAAGTGCTAAAGAATCTGCTGCTTCAGCAAAAAGGACGGGATGGACATGATCAATGAAAAGCTGCGCAGCGAGTTGAGCGATCAGCTTATGGCGGCAGTCTTGCTCCTGCGCAATACGGAGGAAAGCTATGCTTTTTTCGAGGACATCTGCACGGTCGCCGAGCTAAAGGCGATGGCGCAGCGGCTCGAAGTGGCGTCCATGCTGCGGCGGGGGAATACATACGATGCGATTGTGGAGCGCACGGGAGCCAGCACGGCGACGATCAGTCGCGTCAAGCGCTGCCTGAATTACGGCGCCGACGGCTACGAGCTTGTCTTGGAGAGAATGCGCCGGCAGAAGGAAGGAAAAAGCGGGCAAGAGGTGGATGAAGATGTCCGAAAATGAATGGATTTTTGGGATTCCCTACGGAACGCGGGATCTCATGCCGCAGGAGGCGCAGAAAAAGCGCCAGGTGGAAGCGACGCTCATGAGGCTTTTCCGTCTCTGGGGATATGATGAGATCGCGACGCCTGCCATCGAGTACCTTGACACCTTGACGATGGGAAACGGGCGCTGCCTGGAACCGCAGATGTTCAAGCTGTTCGATCAGGACAACAGGACGCTGGCGCTGCGCCACGAGATGACGACGCCCATCGCGCGTCTTGTCGCGAGCCGCATGAGGGAGGAGCCTCTGCCGCTGAAACTTGCCTATATCAGCAACGTTTTCCGCTCGGAGCAAGCGCAGGCGGGGCGGCAGTGCGAATTCAATCAAGGCGGCGTCGAGCTCATCGGCACGAGCGCCGTCGCGGCTGATGCCGAGGTCATCGCCTTGGCTGTCGAAGGCATCCGCGCGGCGGGGCTGCAGGATTTTCAAGTCTGCCTCGGGCAGGTCGACTTCATCAGCGGCATGATGCGCCAGATGCACTTCACCGAGACGCAGCAGGAGCGCGTCACACTTGCCCTGGAGCGGCACGATCTCGTAGAACTTGCCGCAATCGTGGAGGAGACGGATCTTCCCGCTGCGGCAAAGGAGGGCATGAAGCGAATTCCCACGCTGCACGGAAAGAAGGACGTCCTGCACGAGGCCTACAGCATTGTATTGAACGAGCAGGGGCGAAGGGCGCTCGACAATCTGTCGGAGATTTATCGCCTGCTGCAGGAATACGGCGTCGTCGAATACGTCTCTTTCGATCTCGGCGTGATTCGCGACTTGAATTATTATACGGGGATGGTGTTCGAGGCGTACGCCCCGGGGCTAGGCTATCCTATATGCGGCGGCGGACGCTACGACCAACTGCTTGCGGGTTTCGGCAATCCTTGCCCCGCCACGGGTTTCGCGCTGGGCATCGAGCGCCTGTTTCTCGCAAAGGAGCGTCAGAGTCAAAAGCGAAGCCTGCCGTCCAAAGACTGCTACATCGCCTATGCACACGACAAACTTCCCGAGGCGCTGCAAGAGGCAAGGAAACTGCGTGAGCAGGGGAAGACATGCGAAACGGCGTTTCAGGCGCAGGCAGAGCAGAAGGCCGACGAGTACAGGAAATCCAAGGGCTATAAAGAGCTCATCTACATTTCATGAAACAGAGGGTTCTGCAATTCCTCCATGCCCTCACAGCGCATCTGAATGAAAGCGATCATGCTTTTGTGCGCCAATTTCTTGCCGAAGGGGAGCGTGGACTGTTCTATGCGATGGGCGTCATCGATCAGCGTCATGCGCTTCATACGGCATATACGGCATTGGAATTGGCACACAAAAAAAACGGCGTGGACGAAATTTTTCTCGTGCGCATCGCTCTCCTGCACGATGTGGGGCGCGTGAAAGGCGACCTCGGCCTTTGGGGAAAGGTCGCCGTCGTTCTCCTGAACCGCTTTCTGCCGCGTTTTTCGCGCCGTCATGCGACTGCCTCTCGCGATGGCGTCTTTGGTTTTTGGCGTCATGCGCTTTACGTCTATTATCATCATGCCGAAATCGGCAGTGAGAAATTGCGTCTCTTGGGATGCAGCAGGGAGGCGTCCGTCGTGCGTCTGCACCATGCTTCGCCCACAGCCGGAGACTCGATGGAACTGCAGTTGCTGCGGCAGGCGGACAGTCTGAATTAGTGAAAGCGCTGATAAATTCAGCCGCCCATCTTCACACGTCCGGGCGACCTCGTTTTATCAGCGCTTCCTTAGTAATTGAGGTGTAATTGATGGATATAAACGGAAAGGACTGCTTGACGATTGCTTTTCCGAAGGGCAAGCTTTTTGCTCTGTCCAAAGAGCTTTTTTCCCGCGTCGGCTATACGGCGGAGGGACTGGAAGAGAAATCGCGCAAGCTCATCATTTCCAACGAGGAAAAGAAGATTCGCTTCATCGTTGCGAAGACGGCGGACGTGCCGACGTATGTCGAATACGGTGCGGCGGACGTCGGCGTCATAGGCAAGGACGTCCTCGCGGAAGCGGAAAAGGACGTTTATGAAGTCCTCGACCTCGGCTTCGGCAAGTGCCATCTGATGATGGCGGTCGATAAAGCGCAGAGGAGAGCAAAGCTCTCCGACTATGCGCATACGCGCGTCGCCACGAAGTTTCCTCATATAGCTGAGCAGTTTTTTACAAAAAAAGGCATGCAGATGGAATACATCAAGCTCAATGGATCCATCGAGCTTGGCCCCTTGGTCGGGCTTTCCGAGAGCATCGTGGACATCGTGGAAACGGGCACGACGCTCAAGGAGAACAATCTTGAGGAAATCGCGCACATCATGGATGCGACGGCGCGGCTCATCGTCAATCGCGTGAGCTACAAGCTGAAGTTTGAGCGGATCTATCGCCTGGTCGAAGATTTGCGCAGTGCGTTGGAAAGCGGGGAAGCAAAATCATGAAGATTGTATCGGCAAAAGAGTTCGGTAAAGATAAAATACGGAAGCTCTTGGTGAAGCCGCCCTTCGATGAGGTGCAGCTCAATCCAAAGATTCGCGAGGCGAACCGAAAGATCTTCGGCGCCGATCTCACGGCGGCGGAAGTCGCCGTGCGCATCGTCGAGGACGTGCGCCGTCATGGTGATGAAGCTGTTATCAAGTACACGAAGCTCATCGACGGCACGGATTTTTCCCCCGAAGATTTTCAAGTATCGGAAGAGGAGTTTGCCGAAGCGGAAAAAAATGCAGACCCGGCAATCGTCGCATCGTTGGAAAGAGCCGCGCACAATGTACGCAGCTACCACGAAGAACAAAAATCAAGTTCATGGCTGACGTACCGCGAGAAAGGTTCGATTCTCGGGCAGTCGCTGATTCCGCTCGACCGCGCGGGCATCTATGTGCCGGGCGGCACGGCGGCGTATCCGTCCTCCGTCTTGATGAACGCTGTTCCGGCTGCCGTCGCAGGCGTCGGCGAGATCATCATGATGGTGCCGCCGAAAAACGGCAAGATCAATCCCTATGTGCTTCTCGCGGCGAAGATTGCTGGCGTGTCCAAGGTCTACAAGATCGGCGGCGCACAAGCGATCGCCGCCATGGCATACGGCACTGCGACGATTCCGCGCGTCGACAAGATCACGGGCCCCGGCAACATCTTCGTCACGCTCGCGAAGAAAGCTGTTTACGGCCATTGTGACATCGACATGCTCGCCGGCCCGAGCGAGATTCTCATCGTCGCCGACGAGACGGCAGATCCCGCCTATACGGCAGCCGATATGCTGAGTCAGGCGGAGCATGACACTCTGGCGTCAAGCATCCTCATCACGACGAGCGCAAAGCTCGCGCATGAGGTCGAGGCTCTGCTGGAGGAACAGCTGAAGGGGCTGCCGAGGGAAAATATCGCCAGAGCGTCCATCGAGAACAACGGACTCATCGTCATCGCTGATGACATCATGGAAGCGTTGGAATACGCGAACATTTCCGCGCCTGAGCACATGGAACTTTTGACGAAGCAGCCGTTCGAGCTTCTGCCCTATGTGCGCCATGCGGGAGCCGTTTTTCTTGGCGCATATTCGCCGGAACCCTTGGGCGATTACTTTGCGGGTCCCAACCATGTATTGCCGACGGGCGGCACGGCGAGGTTCTACTCCGTGCTCAACGTCGAGACCTTCATGAAGCGCACGAGCATCATTTCCTATACGAAGGACGCCCTGCATGATGTGGAGGCGGACATCATACGTCTGGCGGAAGCGGAGGGGCTGCACGCCCACGCCAATGCCGTGCGTCTGCGCAGCAAGGAGAGGAAGGACTGACATGCGCCAAGCCGAGGTCAAGAGAAAGACAAACGAAACGGAAATCGCGCTTCGCATCGGCCTTGACGGCACAGGCAAGTGCTCCATCAATACGGGAATCGGCTTCTTCGACCACATGATGACCCTTTTCGCCGTGCATGGACTTTTTGACCTGGAAATCCTTTGTCATGGCGATACCGAGGTGGACGGACATCATTCCGTCGAGGACATCGGCATCGCCTTGGGACAGGCATTTCGCGAGGCTCTGGGCGACAAGGCGGGCATTGTGCGCTACGGGTCGTTCTACTTGCCGATGGATGAAGCGCTCGCCTTCGTGACGCTCGACGTCAGCGGCAGGGCATACCTCGTCTACGATGGGGGCGAGATGACGCCCGTCGTCGGCAGCTACGATACGGAGCTGACGGAGGAATTTTTGCGCGCCTTTGCCTTCAATGCCGGCATCACGCTTCATGCCAAGGTGCTCTATGGCAGGAATACGCATCATAAGATCGAAGCGATTTTCAAGGCGCTTGCTCATGCGCTGCGCCTTGCCGTCGCCAAGGATCCGCACGTCAAAGGCGTGCCGTCGAGCAAGGGTGTTTTATAGGAGGATTTGCATGATTGCGGTCATTGATTACGGCGTAGGAAACCTCTTCAGCGTGGAAAAAGCGCTCCTCCATAGTGGTGCAGAAGTGGAGGTCACGCACGATGCAGAACGAATTGCGGCGGCGGAGAAGCTCGTCCTGCCGGGCGTGGGCGCATTCGGCGACTGCATGAAGCGTCTGGAAGCGACGGGGCTGATTCCTGTGATACGGCATGAGATAGAAGCGGGAAAGCCGCTTCTTGGCATCTGCGTTGGCCTGCAGATCCTTTTCGAAGGCAGCGACGAATCGCCAAATGTTGCAGGACTCGGCGTCTTTTCCGGCAGGGTGCGCCGCATCGAGGCGCCTGGGCTGAAGATTCCGCACATGGGATGGAACTCCTTGGATTTTGCGGAACGTCATGAGGGGCAGCCGGGCATTGGCCTTTTCCGCGGCATTCGTGCAGGTTCTTACGTCTACTTCGTTCACAGCTATCATGCCGTGCCCGAAGAGCCTCAGATCATCACGGCGCAGGCGATGTACGGCGAATGCCTGACGGCGGCGGTAGCGAAGGACAATGTTCAGGCCGTCCAGTTCCATCCCGAGAAATCGGGAGCGGTCGGCAGCGCGATCCTGAAGAATTTTGTGAATGCTTAGGGGGCGGGAGAATGCTCATCATTCCGGCGATTGATATAAGAGATGGAAAATGCGTGCGCTTGTTCAAGGGGGACTTTGCCCGGGAGACGGTTTTTTCGGATCATCCTGAGGAAATGGCAATGAAGTGGCAGAGCGCCGGCGCACGCTTCCTGCATCTTGTCGACTTGGACGGCGCTCTGGCGAAGAAGCCGATGAATCTCGCTGCGATAGAGCGCATCCTGGGGAGTGTAGACATCCCTGTTGAACTTGGCGGCGGCATCCGTTCGCTCGAAAATATTGAAGAGGTGCTGGCTCTCGGTGTGAGTCGCGTGATCCTCGGCTCCGTGGCGGTGCAGGATCCCGCGCTTGTGGAAGAGGCCTGCCAGAAGTACAAGGAGCGCATCATCGTGGGTATCGACGCCAAGGACGGCATCGTCGCCGTTGACGGCTGGGGTGTTTCCGGCGAAGTGGAAGCGGGCGAGTTGGCAAAGCGCATGGTCAATGCAGGCGTTCGCACCATCATCTACACCGACATTTCTCGTGACGGAACATTGACGGGCGTGAACGCGGATGCGACGGTCGCGCTCGCCAAGGAGAGCGGCGCGGCGGTCATCGCTTCAGGCGGCGTAAATTCTCTCGATGACATCCGCCGTCTGAAAGCGTTGGAAGCCGATGGCGTCTGCGGCGTGATCGTCGGCAAATCCATCTATACGGGGGCGCTTGACTTGCAGGAAGCCATTGAAATCGCCGGCCAGGAGGGGTAAAATGTATACGAAGCGCATCATTCCCTGCCTCGATGTCAGAAACGGGCGCGTCGTCAAGGGTACGAACTTCGTCGGTCTGCGCGATGCGGGCGATCCCGTCGAGCTGGCGGCACGCTATGACAAAGAAGGGGCGGACGAGCTGGTATTTCTCGACATTACGGCATCGCACGAGGAGCGCTCGACCATCGTCCAAGTGGCCAAGGCCTGCGCCTCTGAGATGTTCATCCCGTTCACCGTCGGCGGCGGCATACGCACGCCCGAGGATATCCGCAGGCTGTTGAAGTCGGGTGCGGACAAGGTGTCCTTCAACACGGCCGCCGTGAAAGATCCCGAGGTTCTGCGCCTCGGCGCGGAGCGGTTTGGCAGGCAGTGCATCGTCCTCGCCATCGACGCGCGAAAGAGCGGGGAAAACGAGTGGGAGGTCTGCATCAATGGCGGCAGGACGCCGACAGGCATGGACTGCCTTGCCTGGGCGAAGAAGGGCGTCTCCTTGGGTGCAGGAGAAATCCTATTGACGAGCATGGACGCTGACGGCACGAAGGATGGCTACGACATCGCGTTGACGTGCGCTGTTTCTGAAAGCGTCCCCGTGCCCGTCATCGCCTCGGGCGGTGCGGGGAAGCTCTCTCATTTTTATGATGTGCTGACGGAAGGGAAGGCGGACGCCGTCCTTGCCGCTTCGGTTTTCCACTATGGCGAATTTACCATAAGGGAAGTCAAGGATTATCTGAAGAATCGTGGAGTGGAGGTCAGATTATGAATACTTCGATTGATATTTCCATGATACATTTTGACGAAAAAGGTCTTGTCCCCGCCATCGTGCAGGAGGAAAACGGCGAGGTTCTCATGCTCGCCTACATGAATGAGGAATCGCTGAAGAAAACTTTGGAAACAGGCTTCACATGGTTCTACAGCCGCTCGCGCAAGAAGCTCTGGCGCAAGGGGGAGACTTCGGGCAACGTGCAGCAGGTCAAGGAAATCTCCTACGACTGCGACGGAGACACGCTTCTCGTGCGCGTGCATCAGGCGGGCGTCGCGTGCCATACGGGCACATACTCGTGCTTCAGCGGACGCAGGCTGGGCAAGGACGAGAAGGGCGTCGCCGTCATCGGCGACGAGCCGCAGACTTCGCTCGCAGAAGTGCTCAATGCCGTTTATCACGTCATCCAGGAGCGGCGCGTTCATCCCGTTGAAGGTTCCTACACGAATTATCTCTTCGACAAGGGACAGGACAAGATCTTGAAAAAGGTAGGCGAAGAAGCGGCAGAGACCATCATCGCCTCAAAGAATATGGAAAAGAGCGACATCCTTTACGAGATGGGCGATCTCTGGTATCACTGCCTCGTGCTTCTCGCGTTCCACAACATCGTGCCCGATGAACTCTTCGTCGAACTTATGAACCGCAGGAGCGGCGGCAGCTACCACCAATTCACAGGAAAGGACGGCGTGCGTCCCGATGTGTGAGGGAAAGGGCGATGTCCTGCAGCTGCCCGAACCTGACCTCCTGCCTGACCGGGAAATCAACTTCCTGGAGCTTATTGAACTTCGCGCAAGCCGCAGGCAGTACACGGCGGAGGCTCTGTCCTTGCAGGAGCTTTCTTATCTCTTATGGTGCACGCAGGGCGTCAAGATGGTCGCAGAAGGAGGGCGCACGCTGCGCAATGTCCCGTCGGCAGCGGCGCTCCATCCGTTGACAACCCTGTTGTATCTGCAGAACGCAGAAGATGTGCCCACAGACTTTTATCAATTTATGCCTGTGGAACATGCACTGAAGCGTTTGACTCTTTCTGAAGATGCTCCAGAGGAAATGCTTGCCGCCTTCGAGCAGCAGGCAATGGTGCGTCAAAGCGCGGCAATCTTCCTCTGGGTCGCAGACATCGTGCGCGGCATTCGCACGTACGGGCGCAGGGTCTACGAGTACATCTGTCTCGATGCCGGTCATATCGGGCAGAATCTCTATCTGACGGCTCAGGCACTGGGCTTGGGCGCGTGCGCCGTCGGCCGCTTCGATGAGGCGGCGCTGCATCGCTCGCTCCTGCTCGACGGTGAGGAGAAAAAGATCGTACATGCAGCCTGCATCGGCAAGATATGATTTCTATCTTGCCGATGCGGGCTTGCTTTTCGTGTGTATCGTAGGATATAATGGAAACCATCATATATCATCTGAGAACGGGAGGGTTCTTTTCGATGAAAAATACGAAACCGATTTATACGATAGGGCATCGCAATCCGGATACAGATTCCATTTGCTCTGCAATCGGCTATGCGCATCTGAAGCAGGCGATGGGCGAGAATGTTGTGCCGGCGCGCGCGGGAAAGGTCAACGAGGAGACGAAGTTTGCTTTGAATCACTTCCACGTGGAACAGCCGCTTCTCATCACCGATCTCTATCCGCGCGTGAAGGACATCACGCTCGACTGCAAGACCGTCGTCAGAGAAACGGACAGCCTGCGTCATCTCGGCGAAATCATGCGTGAAAGCGATCTGAAGTCTGTTCCCGTCGTCGACAAGGATGAGCGGCTCATCGGCATCGTGACCGTCAGCGATCTCGCACAGCGCTATTTCAAGGAACTCAGCATGCAGAATCTCGCCGACGCGGGCGTCTCCTTCCGCGATGTGATCCGCGTCATTGACGGCGAGGTCATCGTCAACGGCGACGAGGGCGGCAAAATTCGCGGCAATGTGCGCATCGCGGCTGGCAGCATCAGCATGATTCAGGATGTCGTCAAGGAGCACGATGTCGTCCTCATCGGCGACCGCAGGGACGAGACTCTGATTGACTGCCTGAAGCAGGGAATCGACTGCATGATCGTCACGGGCAACGGCAGGGTGTCGCCGGGCGTCATCGAGGAAGCCGAGGAGCGCCACATGCTCATCATCAACACGCCCTATGACACCTACACTTGCGCGCGGCTCATCAACCAGTGCGTGCCTGTCAAGCGCATCATGCAGGACGAGATCGTCGCCTTCAAGCCGCTCGACCTCCTGAGCGACATCAAGGGAACGATGGAGCAATACAGCTACCGCAATTATCCCGTCGTGGAAAACGGCAAGCTCGTCGGGCTCGTGAGCAAGGACATGCTCATGGTGCCGGAGCGCGAGCGCGTCATCTTGGTTGACCACAATGAGCGCGGACAGGCAGTCGAGGGCATCGAGGAAGCGAAGATTCTTGAGATTATCGATCATCACCGCCTCGGCGGCATCCAGACGAGCGAGCCGATCTTCACGCGTCAGGAGCCTGTGGGCTGCACGGCGACGATCGTGGCGAACATGCACTGGCACAGGGATGTCGACATCCCGCCGTCGATCGCAGGACTGCTCCTCTCGGCGATTCTTTCCGATACGGTGCTCTTCAAGTCGCCGACTTGCACGCCCTACGACAAGAAGACGGCGGAACGCCTGGCGGAGATTGCCGGCGTCGACATCATGGAATATGGCATGGCAATGCTCAAGGCGGGTTCGGGCATCGGCAACATGTCGCCCTTGGAAATCACCAAGAACGATATGAAGGAATTCCAGATCGGCGATTACCGCATCATCGTCAGCCAGATTTCCGTCATGGACACGAAGGAAGTCATGGACATCGAGGCGGAAATTGTCAAGAGCATGGCGGACGTCTGCAAGAAGGAAGGCTACGATATGAGCCTCGTCATGGTCACGGACATCATCGCCGAAGGGACGTACCTGCTTTATGTGGGATCGCCCAAGACGTTGATCGGCGAGGCGTTCCACAAGGATGCCAGCGGCACGCATATCTATCTGCCCGGCGTCATGTCGCGCAAGAAGCAGATCATTCCGCCCCTTTCGGAAGCCGTCAAATTGATCAAGAAGCAGTGAGAGCTGTAAAAGGCAGGAACGGCTGCTGCAGTATGTCTGCGGCAGCCGTTTCCTTTGCTGCAATCAAACATGTATGCTGCTGATGTTTGCGAGGTTGATACAGTGGATATTTTTCAGGGCTTGAATCCCATGCAGCGGGAAGCTGTCGCACATATCGACGGCCCGCTGCTCATCATGGCGGGCGCCGGTTCGGGCAAGACGAAGGTGCTCACCTGCCGCATCGCCAATCTCTTGGCGCACGGCGTGCCGCCCTACGGCATCTTGGCAATCACGTTCACGAACAAGGCGGCGGCAGAGATGCGCGAGCGCGTCGATCGCATGATCGGCGGCTTGGGCAAGGATGTCTGGCTCAGCACCTTTCATTCGTTCTGCGCACGCTTTCTGCGGCGCGAGATTGAAGCGGGCGAAGTCTACAAGAAAAATTTCGTCATCTACGATACGTCAGATTCCAAGACCGTCATCAAGGCATGCCTCAAGGAGCTGAATCTCGATGACAAGCAATTCGCTCCCGCAAAGGTGCAGAACGCCATATCGAACGCGAAGAATCTCATGCTCGGCCCGCGCGCCTACGCGCGGCAGGCGGATACGTTCCATGCGAAGAAGATTGCGGAGCTTTTCAGCCTGTATGACAAGAAGCTGCGCGAGAACAACGCCTTGGATTTTGACGATCTCCTGCTGCTCGCCGTTGGCCTTCTGGAAAATAACGACGAACTGCGTCAAAAGTATCAGCAGCGTTTCCGCTACATCCTCATCGACGAATATCAGGATACGAACGGCGCACAGTACAGGCTCACGACGCTTCTGGCAGGCAGTCATCACAATCTCTGCGTCGTCGGCGACGCCGATCAGTCCATCTACGGCTGGCGCGGCGCGGACATCAGCAACATCTTGAATTTCGAGAAGGATTTCCCCGAGGCGAAGACGATCAAGCTTGAGCAAAATTATCGCTCGACGAAGAATATCTTGGCCGCAGCCAATGCCGTCATCCAAAACAATGAGAACCGCAAGCCGAAGAAGCTCTGGACGGAAAACGCCGTAGGGGAGAAGATCGCCCTTTATCAGGCGAATGACGAGCGCGACGAGGCAAGATTCGTCGTAGATGCCGTGCAGAAGCAGAAGACGCTCTTTTCCGTCGATTATGGCGACATCGCCGTGCTTTACCGCACGAATGCGCAGTCGCGCGTCCTCGAAGAAGCCATGATGGCGGCGGGGATTCCCTATACGATGGTCGGCGGCTTGAAGTTCTACGACCGCATGGAGATCAAGGACATCATTGCCTATCTGCACGTCCTCTACAACCCGTTTGACGCCGTGAGCCTCCTGCGCATCATCAACGTGCCCAAGCGCGGCATCGGCGCCTCGACGATCGCCAAGCTCACGGAGTATGCCGCCATGCATGAAGAAGCCCTCTTCGATGTCCTGTCGAGTCCCGAAGCGCTCGAAGCCATGGGATTCAAGACGCGCACGAAGAATCTGCTCGAAGCCTTCGCCGCGCTTCTCTTCGACCTCATGGGCAAACTTGCCGCTATGCCGCTTTCTTCCTTCATCGAAGCCTTGCTTGACGATACAGGTTATATCAAGGACTTGGAGAAGCAGGATACGCCCGAGGTGCAGACGCGCATCGAGAACTTGCGCGAATTCATCGGCGTGGCGCGAGAGTTTGAAAAGACGGAGGAAGAGCCGACTTTGGAAAATTTCCTCAATCAGATCGCACTCGTCTCCGATGTCGATACGGCGAACATGGAGGACGACCGCGTGACGCTCATGACGCTTCATTCGGCAAAGGGCTTGGAGTTCCCCGTCGTCTTTCTCGTGGGCATGGAGGAGGGAATCTTTCCCCATGCGCGCACGCTGCTTGAGCCGAGCGAAATCGAGGAAGAACGCCGCACCTGCTATGTCGGCATCACGCGCGCTGAACGCAAGCTCTACTTGAGCTACGCGCGCTATCGGACGCTTTACGGCAAAGGGAATGTCTATCCGCCGTCGAGATTCCTCGCGGAGATTCCCGAAACGTATTTGGAAAAGGCACAGGCTTTTGAGCGGAGCGCATTTTTAGAGTCGCGGGGCATGGGGAGGCCGCAGTCCGCCTTCGAGATTCTGCAAAGCTTGCAGCGGACGACAGCTTCTTCTGCATCGCCTTCGCCTGTACCTTCTTCCCCTCGCGAGGCACGTCCTTCCGCGTCCGCCGCAATTCGCCCGAGCATGGAAGTGGCATGGCATGCGGGCGACAAGGCTCGTCATGGCAAGTGGGGCGTCGGCACAGTCGTCTCGGTCAAGGGCGAAGGCGAAGAAGTCGAGCTGAAGATCGCCTTCCCGCAAATCGGCATCAAGGGACTCATGCAGAAGTATGCTCCCATCGAGAAAGTCTGAGGTTCGTATGGATATTCAAGAAGTCAAAAAAGAGCTTGCACAGCTGCGGCGCACGATACGTCACCACAATGTGCGCTATTACAACGACGACAATCCCGAAATCAGCGATTATGAATACGATCAGCTTATGCTGCGGCTTAAGGCGCTTGAAAGGGAATACCCCGAGCTTATCACGGAAAACTCGCCGACGCAGAAGGTCGGCGGTACGGCGAAGCGCACGGCAGGCACGCTCGTGCGCCACGACGTGCCGATGCTTTCCCTGCAGGATGTATTCTCTCGCGAGGAAATCGAAGCCTTCGTGCGCGATATAGGGGCGCACATGGAAAATCCTGTGTTCGTCGTCGAAGAAAAGATCGACGGACTTTCGCTTGCCCTGCGCTATGAAAACGGGATGCTGAGCCGTGCCATCACGCGCGGCGACGGCATCGTGCAGGGCGAGGACGTCACGGAAAATGCCAAGGTCATCAAAGACGTCGTGCAGAAGCTCAAGGAGCCGCTGCCTTACTTCGAGGTGCGCGGCGAGGTCTACATGACGAAGGCGGCATTTGAGGCGGTCAACGAGAGGCGTCAGCTTCTCGGGCTGAAGCTTTTTGCCAATCCGCGCAACTGTGCGGCGGGCACTCTGCGCCAACTCGACAGCCGCATCACGAAGGAGAGGGGGCTGTCCCTCTTCGTGTTCAATCTGCAGGCGGTGCGCGGCAAGGAATTTCAAACGCATGTCGAAGCCTACGACTTCATGAAACGGCAGGGCATCAAGGTCATTCATGCCTATCATGTCTGCCGCACGGCAGAGGAGGTCTGGGACGCCATCGAGCAGATCGGCGCCTCGCGCGGCGATCTGCCCTACGACATCGACGGCGCTGTCGTCAAACTCAATGATTTTTCGCAAAGGGAGAGCCTTGGCGCGACTTCCAAGGCGCCGCGCTGGGCGATCGCTTACAAGTATCCGCCCGAGGAAAAGGAAAGCGTCGTGCGCAGCATCACGCTTTCTGTCGGCCGGACGGGGCGCATCACGCCGACGGCGACGTTCGATCCCATCCGCCTTTGCGGTACGACAGTCGAGCGCGCGACGCTGCACAATCAGGATTTCATCGACGATCTCGATGTGCGCGTAGGCGATACCGTCGTCGTCTACAAGTCGGGGGAGATCATTCCGAAGATCAAGGCGGTCGTAAAGGAGAAACGCCCCGAGGGAACGGAGCCGTTCAAGATCGGCGATCGCTGCCCCGTCTGCGGCGCAAAGGCCGAGAGAGAGGCGGATTCCGCCGACGTCAAGTGCATCAATCAAGCATGTCCGGCGCAGGTGGAGAGCCACATCCTGAATTTTGTGAGCCGCGACGCCATGGACATCAAGGGCTTGGGCGAAAAGAACATCGCCGCCTTGATTGAAAAAGGTTTCCTTCACACGATCGTCGACATCTTCCGCTTGAAGGAGCATCGGGAAGAGCTGATTTCCCAAGGCGTTGTCGGCAAGGAAAAAAACACGGATAAGCTGCTTGCAGCCATCGAAGAGGCAAAGAAGAACGAACCGCAGCGTCTTTTGACGGGACTCGGTATCCCCGGCATCGGCAAGGCGGCAGCTGCCGCTCTCATGCAGCATTTCAAGACCTTGGAGGCTTTGGAAAATGCATCCGATGAAGCGATTCTCGCAGTGCGTGATATGGGCGAAACGAGCGTCGCTGCCATCCGCTCGTATTTCCAAAACGAAGGCAATGCAAAGATTTGCCGCGAACTGCAGCAGCTCGGTGTCGCGACGGCAGTACAAGAGCGTGCAGCACAGGGCGACGAACTCGCCGATATGAGCTTCGTCGTCACGGGCACGCTGCGTCATTTCGGGCGCAGGGAAATCACGGAGTTGATCGAGCAACACGGCGGACGCGTGACAAGTTCTGTGTCCAAGAAGACGGACTGCCTCGTCGCGGGAGAAAATGCCGGCAGCAAGCTGCAGAAGGCGGAGCAGCTGGGCGTCCGAATCTTGACGGAGGAAGAACTTCTGCATTTGATCGACCATATTTGACATCGCATACTGAAAACACTGGAACAATCGTGTCAGGCTATGCTATAATTGTTTGTTAGTACGAGGTCGGGCTAATGAATCCCAAGCGGAATTTGTTCAAGCTTGACGTAATCTCTGATGGAGGTAGGTTCTTTTGAAATACATGACAGGAAATGAATTGCGAGAAGCGTATTTGCAGTTCTTTGCGGAAAAGAAGGGGCATCTGCGTTTGCCGAGCGCTTCGCTCATCCCTGCAAACGATCCGACGCTCTTGATGATCGGCGCGGGCATGGCGCCGTTCAAGCCGTTCTTTACGGGCAAGATGAAGCCGCCGCGCACGCGCATCACGACGAGCCAGCGCTGTGTACGTACGGGAGATATTGAGAACGTCGGACGCACGGCGCGTCATCAGACGTATTTTGAAATGCTCGGCAACTTCTCTTTTGGAGATTATTTCAAAAAAGAGGCGATTCCCTGGGCGTGGGAGTTCCTGACGGATGTCTTGGATTTGCCGAAGGAAAAGCTTTGGGTCACGGTCTATCCGAAGGACGATGAAGCAGCCGCCATCTGGAGAGAGCAGCCCGGCTTCCCGCAGGATCATATCGTGAAACTCGATGACAACTTCTGGGAGATCGGCCCCGGCCCGTGCGGTCCTGATTCGGAAATCTACATCGACCTTGGCGAAGAGCGCGGCTGCGGCAGCCCGGACTGTGCTGTCGGCTGTGATTGTGACCGCTACCTCGAAATCTGGAATCTCGTCTTTACGCAGTTTGACCGCACGGAAGACGGTCAGTACAATCCTCTTGAGCACAAGAATATTGATACGGGATGCGGTCTTGAGCGATTGGCTTCCGTGCTGCAGAATAAGAAGACGAACTTCGAGACGGATTTGCTCTTTCCCATCATCGAATATGCCTCGAAGGTATCTGGCGTCGTTTATGGCGAAAATACGGAGAAGGACGTCTCGCTCAAGGTCATTGCTGACCATGCGCGCAGCATGGCGATCATGATCATGGACGGCATTCTGCCGTCAAACGAGGGCCGCGGCTATGTTCTGCGCCGCATCCTGCGCCGCGCTGTGCGCCACGGGCGCATCCTCGGCATCCATGACAAGTTCTTGGAAGGCGCGATTGACGCCGTTGCCCAAATCTACAAGGGTGCAGCGGACTTTGAAGAACTTGCTGAGAAGAAAGAATACATCAAAAAAGTCATCAGCATTGAAGAGGATCGCTTCGCGGCGACGCTTGCACAGGGCATGGAACTCTTGAACGGTCATATTGAGGACTTGAAGCGAGAAGGCAAAAAGGTGCTTCCTGGTGAAATCGGCTTCAAGCTCTACGATACGTACGGTTTCCCATGGGAAGTCACTGACGAGATCCTGCACGAAAACGAAATGGAACTCGACAAAGATTCCTTCGAGAAAGCGATGGCGAAGCAGCGCGAGCGTGCCCGTGCCGCGCGGCAGGAAAATCAGCGCGTCGCCGTACCCGACCTCTCGGGCATTGATACGTCACATCTGTGTGTCGATGAAAATGCGACAGAATCGACCGTCGTCGCCATCTGGAAGGACGGCGTTCTCGTCGATGAGCTTGCCGACGGCGAGGAGGCGGGCATCATCCTGCAGGCGACGCCTTTTTATGCAGAAGGAGGCGGTCAGGTCGGCGATGCCGGACTTCTGGAGACGGAATTCGGCCGCGTGCAGGTTGCCAACACCAAGAAACTTCCCGACGGCACGGTTTATCATATCGGCTATGTTGAAGAGGGCATGTTGAAGGTTGGCGACCATATTTCCATCCGGATTGATTGGATGAAGAAGCTGTCGTCGGCGCGCAACCATACGGCGACGCATCTTTTGCAGGCCGCCTTGAAGCGTGTCGTCGGCGATCAGGTCAATCAGGCCGGCTCCTTGGTCATGCCCGAGCGCCTGCGCTTCGACTTCTCCAATTTCGAGCCTGTGACGGCGCTGCAGTTGCAGGAAGTGGAGCGCTTGGTCAATGAGCAGATTCTCATGGCAAAGCCTGTGGAAATCGCACAGATGGAAATCGACAAGGCGAAGAAACTCGGCGCTATGGCGCTTTTCGGTGAGAAGTACGGCGATGTCGTGCGCGTCGTCTTTGTGCCGGATTTCAGCATAGAGCTCTGCGGCGGCTCGCATGTGAAAAACATCGGCGAGATTGGCATGTTTAAGATTATCAGCGAGACAGGCGTCGCTTCTGGCGTGCGCCGCATCGAGGCTTTGACAGGCAAGGCGGCTATCGACTACATGAATGAGAAGGCGGAGACTCTCGCCGCAGCCGCGCACGCGTTCAAATGCCGCGATGATGAACTTGTTTCCCATATTGAGAGCGCATTGGCGGAGAATAAGAAGCTCAAGCAGGAAATCGCTTCTTTCACGAAAGAACGCGCTATGGGAGATGTCGATACGCTGCTCGCGCAGAAGAAGCGGATAAAAGATCTTTCCTTTGCTTCGGGCATCGTTGAAGCCGATAATATCGACGATCTGCGAAAGATTGCCGACATGCTGCTCGATCGTCTGGAAAGCGGCGTGGTCGTGCTTGCCGCCGCGCACGAAGGAAAGGTCAGCCTCGTGGCGAAGGCGAGTGACACAGCTGTGGCAAAGGGCGCTCATGCGGGCAACATGGTCAAGGCGGCAGCTAAAATCGTTGGCGGCGGCGGCGGCGGACGAAAAGAGATGGCGCAGGCAGGCGGCAAGAACCCCGCCAAGATGCCGGAAGCTTTGCAGGAAGCCGAAAAGGTTCTTACGGAACAGCTTGCTTAACACGACTGTATGGCCAAGTCTCGTACCTGCATACGCTGTTCGCAGTTCCGACGGGAAACTTTCCTTGGAGGGATTCCTTTGGAGCAGAGGTGATTTTCGTGGAAGTTGACGTTACGAAAAAAGCAATACGATTTTTGCAGTTCAGCCTGCTCGGCCTATTGACGCTCGCTGCCCTCACGATCGGCGGCATCTGGCTCTACCAGCGCTCGCATAATGTTGTGACGCTTGAAGACGCCCGGGTGAAGAGCGCACTCGTGCCTGCAAAGGCGAAGGCGGATGGCACGATAGCGGAAATTCTGGTCGCCGACGGCGCTCATGTGGAGGCAGGGGACGTCATCGCGCACATCAAGGTCAATGTCACGGACGAGGATATCGCCCAGTTGCAGCAAAATGTCACGTTAGCGAAACAAAGCTTGGAGAATTTGCAGAAAGGAATCGCTGTCACGCAGCCCGTCGTGAATGAGGCGCCGAGCGCTGCGGTCGATACGGAAGCGGCACGCGCACGCATGGAGCGAATGAACGAACTCTATGCGATGGGCGCTATCAGCGCCGTGAAGCGCGATGAAGCCGAAGCCGCCTACAATGCCGCTGTTGCTTCCAGTCAGGCTCTCACGCCTTCATCAAGCTATCGCACCGTCCTGCAGCCCGCTTCGCCGGAACAAATTAAACAAGCGGAACTGTTCTTAAAGCAGGCGGAAATCGCCTTGGCAAAGGCGCAGCAGGATAAAGCGGGAACAGATATCATTGCGCCCGCTTCCGGAACGCTCTATCTAGCCGAAGACATCGCCGCCAAAAGCAAGATCAGCACGGGGCAAACCTTTGCAAACATTGGCAATGCCAAGGATTTGTGGATTGAAGCCGTTTTGAACGATGTCCAGAAAACAAAAGTGCGCCTAGGGCAGTTCGCTTCCTATCGCTTGGGCGGACGCGACATACAGGGTACGGTGCAGGATATAGAAGAACCCGCTGCAGACGAGGGTGATGAGACGGTGCCTGTCAAAGTCCGTGTGCGCATTTCCGTTCCCGAGGAAGCGGGCGAAGGAATACAGTCGGGAACGAAGGTTACTGTTCGCCTGTCCCCTTGAATGACCGATGGAAAGGACGGATGTCTTGCGTATACTATTGACGAATGACGACGGCATAGAAGCTGCCGGCATCGAGGCGCTCGTGCGCGTGCTCTCGCCGCATCATACGATTGTCGTGGCCGCCCCGGCCTTTGAGCAAAGCGGCATGTCCCATGCAATCACCGTCAAGCGGTGCATCCGTCTCGATCGGTATCGCCCTTTGGAAGAGCGATACGGCGTGGCGGCATACCGCATCGAGGGCACGCCTGCAGACTGCGTGAAGCTTTACCTTGAAGCGATTTCTTCCGATATATATCCGGAGTATGTAATCTCCGGCATCAATCATGGGGCGAATCTGGGCACGGATGTGCTTTATTCCGGCACGGCCAATGCCGCAATGGAAGCGTATCTGCATGGAATCACGGCGACGGCCGTATCCCTCGATATGAAGTCCGAAATCTCGTATGATACGGCCGCCAGTCTCGTGGAGGAAAATCTTTCCGCTCTCTTTTACGAAGAGGGAAAAGTGAACTTCTATAATGTAAATTTTCCAAAAAAATTCGGCGAAAATGGTCCGCAGTTCGTATTCACGCAGCTTGGCCGCCGCGATTACATCAATGCCTTTCAGAAGATGGAAGATGTGGACGGGAAGGAATGCTATTTTCTCGGCGGGGAGATTCTCGACGAGGGAAACAGCGATGCAACGGACATCTCTGCCACAGAGCGCGGCTACATCTCCGTCACGCCGCTTCAGACCGATCTGACGGATTACCTCTATTTGGAAAAATTGCTGCGCTGAAATTGCCGCTTTGCAGGAAACGATTTTTAGGAGGAGCAACACACATGGAATCAATGATCAAAGACATCAAACTTGCGCCGTCGGGTCATGACAAAATCAACTGGGTCAAGAACTTCATGCCTGTCATGGAAGCCGTCAACAAGGAATTTTCCGTGACGAAGCCCTTTGCAGGCAAGAAGATCGTCATCACGCTGCATCTTGAAGCAAAGACGGCGTATTTGGCGCTGATTATGAAGAACGCCGGCGCGGAAGTCGCCATCACGGGCAGCAATCCGTTGTCCACGCAGGATGACATCGCGGCGGCGCTCGTCGAGGACGGACTCCATGTCTTTGCAACGCATGGCTGCAGCGATGTGGAATATGAAAAATACATCAACAAGGCGCTCGACCTCAAGCCCGACATCATCATCGACGACGGCGGCGATCTCGTGAACATCCTGCACACGAAGCGCCGCGAACTTTTGCCGAACATTCTCGGCGGCTCGGAGGAAACGACGACGGGCGTGCATCGTCTGCATTCTCTCGCCCGTGCGGGCAAGCTTGAATTTCCGATGATTGCAGCGAACGACGCTTACTGCAAGTATCTGTTTGACAACCGCTATGGCACGGGGCAGTCGACGTGGGACGGCATCATGCGCACGACGAACCTCTGCATCACGGGCAAGACCGTCGTCATTGCCGGCTACGGCTGGTGCGGCAAGGGCGGCGCCATGCGTGCACAGGGTCTCGGTGCGAACGTCGTCATCACGGAGGTCGATCCCATCAAGGCGATCGAGGCTGTCTTTGACGGCTTTCGCGTCATGCCCATGGATGAGGCGGCACGCATCGGCGACATCTTCCTGACTTTGACGGGCGACAAGGATGTCATCCGCAAGCATCACTACGAGGTCATGAAGGACGGCGCCATGATGGCGAATTCCGGTCACTTCGACGTGGAAATCAACATCCCCGAGCTTGCAGAAATCTCCGTGTCGCGCCGCACCGTGCGCAAGAATATTGAGGAATTCAAGCAAAAGGACGGCAGGAAGCTCTACCTTCTCGCGGAAGGACGCCTTGTGAACCTCGCAGCGGGCGACGGGCATCCGGCGGAAATTATGGATCTCTCCTTCGGCGTGCAGTTCTTCTCGGCGCTTCATATTCTCAATCATCATGCAGAACTTGAAAACAAGGTCTACCTGATGCCGGACGAAATCAATACGAAGATTGCGGAACTCAAGCTCAAGGCTTCGGGCGTAGCCATTGACCACCTGACGGACGAGCAGAAGGCCTATCTCGGCCTTGCCTGAGAGAGGTGCACGATATGAAAATATTGATTTCCAATGCGCATGTTCTTCATCCGGACGGCAGCGTGCGGGAAGGAAATATCGCAATCGAGGGAAATAAGATTGCAGCAGTCGGAGAAATCCCCGCTTCGTGGCAGCCGGAGCGCACGATTGATGCGAAGGAAAAGTTCGCTGTTCCAGGCTTTGTCAATGCCCACACGCATGCCTCGATGACGCTTCTTCGAAGCTATGCGGACGATATGAAGCTCATGGATTGGCTGCAGCAGAAAATCTGGCCGATCGAGGCGAAGATGCGCAACGAAGATATCTATTGGGGCGCGATGCTCGCTGCGGTGGAGATGATACAGGGAGGCACGACGACCTTCGCCGACATGTACGGCCCCGATATGGAAAAGGTCGCCGAAGTCGTCGAGGAATCGGGGCTTCGTGCCGTGCTTTCGCGCGGCCTGATCGGCGTTGCGCCCGATGCGGACGAAAAGCTTGCGGAAAATGTGACGCTCTTCAAGAATTGGCATCAAAAAGCCGATGGACGCATCACCGTGATGTTCGGACCGCACGCGCTCTATACGTGCCCGCCCGATTACTTGCACAAGGTCGCAGAGGCAGCGAAGTCGCTCGGGGCGGAAATTCACATCCACATGTCAGAAACGAAAGGGGAGGTGGAGGACTGCCTCAAGCAATACGGCAAGCGTCCCTTCGCACATGTCGCCGCCACAGGTCTTTTCGACAACGGCACATTGGCGGCGCACTGCGTGCATCTTGACGACGAAGATATTTCCATCATCAAGAAGTACGGCATCCGTGTCGCGCACAATCCCGGCAGCAACATGAAGCTCGCGAGCGGCGTCGCCCCTGTGCCGCGTCTGCTCGCTGAAGGCGTCTGCGTTGCTCTCGGCACGGACGGCGCGTCGAGCAACAACAACCTTGACATGCTTGAGGAAGTCAATCTCGCCGCCATGCTGCACAAGGTGGCGAGCTATGACCCCGAGGCTGTGCCCGCAGGAGAAGCGCTGCGCATGGGGACGGAGTACGGGGCAAAAGCTGTCGGGCTTTCTGATATTGGTCTTTTGAAAGAAGGCTGTAAAGCGGACGTTGTCCTCTTCGATATGACGAGTCCTGCATGGACGCCGCGCCATGATCCCGTATCGCTGCTCGTCTATTCTGCCAATGCCTCTTCGGTCGATACGGTCATCGTCGACGGGCGCATCCTCATGGAAAAACGCGAACTCCTGACACTCGATGAAGAGCGCATCCTGTTTGAAACGAAGCGCCGCGTCGAGCATCTTCTTGCACATTGATCGATCTGCAGAGGCGCAGCTTCTGCAGACAGGTTGTCTGATTTTTTACAGCAGCCCTTCATGGGCTGCTGTGATTTTAGATAGGTGATGTCGTTTTGAAAAAGAAAGTTTCCAATAACGATAAAAGAAACAGCAAGAGGAAAGCCCGTACAAAGAGCAAAAAAGAGACGATGATGACGACTGCGCCTAAGGGCAGACGCTATGAGATCATCGGGCTGCTGCTTCTTGCCGCAGGCCTCATATCCGTCGGGGGACTGCTTGATTGGAACGTTGGTTTCATCGGCCTTTATTTCGCTAAATTCCTCCGTTATCTTTTTGGCTTGGGCGCTTGGGTCGCTTCCGGCGTCATCCTGCTCATAGGCATACAGTATGTGACGAAGCATCGAGGCATCGTTTACTCCACGCACTTTTTCGGTCTCATGGGACTCTTCGTCTCTTTGCTTGCCATTCTCCACCATTTTCTCGTACCTGTAGGGGCGGAAATCCTGCCCGAATATCTGCCGAATGCAGGCGGTCTTCTCGGCGGCGGACTTCTCTTCTTCATCCGCAAGTTTTTCGGTGTGACGGGCGCCATCATCCTCTTGTGCACGGGTACGGTCGCAGCCGTCCTGCTCTCTACGACATGGTCGCTTGCTGTAGGCATGCTGCGCACGAAGCGGCAGGCGAAGGCAGGAATCGTCAAAGCGAAGGATACGCTCACCGCCGCCCAGCAGAAGATGACGCAGGCGGAAAACATCTTTGAAGAACATGTGCGCGGCAGAATCAAAAGCTCGTTTTATAATCAAGACAAGGATGAATCCTTTGAGCAAGCATTTGCTGCAGAGAATAGAAATGTCGCGTTAGGCGAAGACGTGCAGATGTCGTCGTTTTCGTCCTTTGCGGCACAGGAAGCATCTGCCATGCCGCAAACGCAGGAGGAGGCGGACTTTCTGTCGGCTCTTGAGCCTTCTGCCGCAGCGGAAGGGACGGCGTCTTTCGATTTTGCCGAAACGTACTGCCAGAACGACGTGTTGGCAGGAACAGAACAGAAAGAGGAAGCAGAAAAAGAAAGGGCAGCAGAAGAGCTGCCGTCCTTTTCCATCGAATACGCATCGAACGAGACGGAAGAGCGGGAGGAAGTCGTCGCAGAACCTCCGCCGGAAATTCCTGACGACTTCGATGTCGTTCCCTTGCCGAAAGACGTGCCCATGGCAGTGGAAGTGCAGGACAAGCGCCTCGCCATGATGCAGCCGGCAGCCTCTGCACAGTCCATGACGGCGACCTTGCCGCAGGAAACCCTTGCAGCGTCCTCCGCAGAGGCGTCGTCGCCTTCAGCCATGCCGCCTGCTGCTGCAGAGACGAAACAGTGTGCGGAAGAAGCGGCACAGTCGACGGAAAGGCCGTATGAGCTGCCAAAAGTGGAAGAAATACTCGCAGCTGAAGTCAAGAAGAAGAACTTCGCGCTGGAGCGGGAAATTGCTGAAAATGCGCAGACTCTGGCACAGACCTTGGAAAACTTCAAGGTCAAGGCGAAGATCATCAATGCGTGTCACGGTCCTGCCGTCACGCGTTACGAGCTTGAGCCGGCGCCCGGCGTCAAGGTCAGCAAGATCACGAATCTGGCGGACGATCTGGCTTTGAGCCTTGCGGCGTTTTCCGTGCGCATAGAGCCTATACCGGGGAAAGCTGCCATCGGCATCGAGGTGCCGAACAAAGAGCTTGAGGGCATCCGTCTGCGTGAAGTCTTGGAAAAGCCCGCCTTTGCGACGGCCAAGTCTAAACTCACGGTCGGCTTGGGCGTCGATATTGCAGGACAAGGCATCTTTGCCGACCTCGCCAAGATGCCGCATCTTCTCGTTGCCGGCGCTACGGGATCAGGCAAGTCGGTCTGCATCAACACGCTCATCACGAGCATCCTCTTCAAGGCGAAGCCCGAGGAAGTGAAGTTCATTCTCATAGATCCCAAGATGGTTGAGCTTTCCAACTACAACGGCATCCCGCATCTGATGGTTCCCGTTGTCACGGATGCAAAGAAGGCAGCCTCCGTCTTGAACTGGTCGGTACAGGAGATGGAGAAGCGTTATACCAAATTTGCCGAAACGGGCGTGCGCGATATGGAACGCTTCAATGCGGCAAAGCCCGATGAGAAAATGCCCGCCATCGTCATCATCATCGACGAGCTTGCCGACCTCATGATGGTCGCACCGCACGACGTGGAAGACGCCATCTGCCGCCTTGCGCAGAAGGCGCGCGCCGCGGGTATCCATCTCGTGCTCGCGACGCAGCGCCCATCCGTCGACGTCATCACGGGCATCATCAAGGCGAATATTCCGTCGCGCATATCGTTCGCCGTGTCCTCGCAGATCGATTCGCGCACGATTTTGGATATGAGCGGCGCTGAAAAGCTGCTTGGAAAGGGCGACATGCTCTTTTATCCCGTCGGATCGGCAAAGCCGCAGCGCGTGCAGGGGGCTTTTGTCAGCGACGAAGAGGTGGAGAGGCTTCTTGACTTCATCCGCAGCCAAGGGCAGCAGATGGAGGAGAATCAAGAGATCATCGAATATACGGAGAATGCTGTCATGGAGGCCGAAGATGGCAAAAAAGGTGCAACGAAGGAAAAGATCGATGAACTTCTCGGCGATGCGATCGAGCTCGTCATGAGTTCCGGACAGGCGTCGACATCAAGCATACAGAGGCGTTTCCGCATCGGCTACACACGCGCCGCCCGCCTGATCGATACGATGGAAGAGATGAAGATCATCGGACCGAGCCTCGGCAGCAAGCCGCGCGAAATTCTCGTATCCTCGGAAGAAGCTGAAGCGGCTTTGAGGAAGATTGGCTGAATGTCGCTTTTTCATAAAATCGCCCCACGGTCACAGAAAAGATCGTGGGGCGGTTTTATGCAAAAGTGCAGATGTGTGAAGATAGGCGTTTGAATTTATCAATGCTGTTCTTATTGTCGCAACAAATTGCGATGGCGGTTGATGATCTCCGCCATGAGCATCTTGCCGCGAATATCGGGATGAAGTCCGTCTACAGAAAGATCCGGCGCCATGACAGTATGGTTCGCGTCATAAAAATAGGGTTCCAGATCGACATAATACTTCTGACTGCGGATATAAGCATTGACTTGCGCGAGTTTTTGCTGCCACAAGGGGTCGGTATTCGCATGGAAGGCGCTGCGGATATTCTTCGGGTTGACGGGCATGAGCGTGAGAAAGATCGGTCGGATGTCGTTCGCCTCGCACTTCCTTTTGATGGCGTCGAGATCGGAGATGATCTGCTCGGCGCTGATTTCTTCAGCTCTCAGACTGTTCGACCCCGTGAGTATCAGGAGATTGTAGGGGTGGAAGTAGAGGACGTCTTTCTCAAAGCGGAGCATCGACGTGTGTGCCGTGTCACCGCTGCGTCCGATGTTGACAGCGGGAAAATCAAGGTAGGTCGTAAAACTGTACTCAAGGTCAATGGGCGAGAACGACAAGGCGCCGCCGCCATGCGTTATGCTGTCGCCGAAAGAAGCTGCGAAGATGCGACGGTTTTTTTCTTTTACGATAAATTTCTCCACGTCCGAGTACGTGCCGATCGTATTGCCGTTTGCGTCAATCGCACGCACGCGCCAATAATATTCTCCGGCGTAGGGACGCGGGTATTCATCGTAACAGCTGAAGGAGCCTTCAACCTTTTGCGTCCATTGACGATTTTTGGCAGGCAGCGTATTGTTCTTTTCCTCGGACGACAGGGGTGTGACCATAAGCTCAACCTCATAATTCTCACAGCCGTTTAGAGGAATCCATTGGTAGACGGGATAAACCGGCTCTGCCGCATGCGGCATTTTGTCGAAGTTGTTGATCAGCGGCTTGGTCGGCAGCGGCTCATCCGTATTGATATAGATCGGCTCCGCCTCGGAAAACTCGCCTATGGTTTCATGGTGGAAGCCGAGAGCGCGTACGCGCCAATAAAGAGTTCCCGTCTTGCCGTCCATGAGAGATGTGAGGTCAGCTTGGTAACCGTTTGTAAATATCTGCTTTGTGCTGTAGAGATGATTTTTATGGGACAGTGCCGTACCGCCTTCAATATCCGGACGATCCGAGAGAATTTCCAGCTCGTAGCAAACGGCTCCGGGAATGGTGTGCCAGACGAGAAAAGGCTTGCGGCTCGCAGGATGGTCTTTTGTATATTCAAAGATGGGGCGTGGCCGCAGCGGCTCTTTGAAATTCGGATTTTCGACGACGTTGGAAGGAGATGTGAGCTGCCCGAACATCCCGAATGCCGTGATGCGGTAATACATGGGAATCGGCGTTGCGGGCATCTCGTAGGAAGCCTTGAAGGTCAACTCAGACTCGAAGGCATGATATTCCGGCTCGCCTTCGACAAGTCCCGTCGTCTTGGAAAGCGCTTCGATGCGATAGAAGCATGGATAAGGAAGCCGTTTCCATGAAATCACGATATGATCGCCCTTGTTTTCAAAAACAGGGTCGAACGGTATGTTGCGCAGACCGAGCAGATCTGTTTTCTCCGTCAAAAAAATACAGAGAAAGGTAAAGAATAAGATGACGAAGGTAAATAAAAGAAATTTTTTCATGACAGCACCACAAAAAGAAAATAAAGGTTATAATGATAACTGAAGTATTAGTATACCATGTTTTTACCTTGCAGAATAGATACGCGGGAAAAAACTTATGAGCCAAAGGAGCGCTATGATGAAAAAAAACGGACTTGTGCTCGTGCACACGGGAGAGGGCAAAGGGAAGACGACGGCGGCGATCGGCCTTGCTGTGCGCGCTTGGGGAAACGGCTTTCGCATCCTGATTCTGCAATTCATCAAGGGAAGCTGGAAATACGGCGAGCTTGCCGCCTTGAAAGCTCTTGCCGAAACTGACGGACGCATCGAAATCCGCCCGTCAGGCATAGGCTTTACGCGAAAAGCCACTGCAGAGGAAATGACGACGCATAGGAAAAAAGCGCAGGCGGCCTTGCAGGAAGCGGCGTCAGAAATGACGAGCGGGCAATGGGACATGATCGTCCTCGATGAAATCAATTACGCCTTGAAATTCGGCTTGCTCGAAGAGCAGGAGGTATTGGAACTTTTATCGCAAAAACCTACGGATCTTCATCTCGTATTGACGGGACGGGACGCCTTGCCTGCTGTCATTGATCGCGCTGATCTCGTGACGGAAATGAGGCTCATAAAGCACCCGTTCCAAAAGGGCATACGTGCGCAAAAAGGAATTGAGTTCTAAGTCTCGATAAACTTCTTGAATGTAAAGGAAAATTGCGCTAAAATCTAGGGTATGTTTCGTGAAAAATTGTGTTTTCCATAGATAGGCGGGATACTTATGAGAAGTGACGTTGTAAAGAAGGGAGCGACGCGCTGTGCTCACCGTTCCTTGTTTCATGCCATGGGCTATGGTCCTGAGGATTTGCAGAAGCCGCTGATTGGCATTTGCAACTCGTTCAATGAGGTGATTCCCGGGCATATCCACTTGCGCGAGATTGCCGCCGCGGCGAAGCTCGGCGTGGCTGCCGCCGGCGGTACGCCGTTGGAGTTCCCTGCCATCGGCGTCTGCGATGGCATTGCCATGGGGCATACGGGCATGAAATATTCGCTCGCCAGCCGCGAACTTATCGCCGACTCCATCGAGTCTGTGGCAATGGCGTCAGGCTTCGACGGACTCGTGCTCATTCCGAACTGTGACAAAGTCGTGCCCGGCATGTTGATGGCGGCGGCACGCTTGAATATTCCGGCGATCGTCGTCAGCGGCGGGCCGATGCTCGCGGGGCGCTTCCACGGACAGGATGTCAGCGTCAGCCAGTCTTTTGAAGCGGCGGGCAAATTTGCCGCAGGGCTTATCGACGAAAGCGTCATGGAAGAGCTCGAAGAGCAGGCATGTCCGAGCTGTGGTTCCTGCGCCGGACTTTTTACAGCCAATACGATGAACAGTCTGACGGAAGTCCTCGGCATGGGGCTGCCGGGCAACGGCACGATTCCCGCTGCTTATACGGGAGCGCGCAGACTCTTGGCGAAGCGTGCGGGCGCCGTCATCATGGAACTCGTCAAAAACGATGTGAAACCGCGCGACATCATGACGCGCGAGGCGTTTGAAAATGCCATCACGGTGGATATGGGCGTGGGCGGATCGTCGAACACCGTGCTTCATCTGACGGCCATCGCTCACGAGGCGGCCATAGAGCTTCCTGCGCCGCTTTTCGACGAAATCAGCCGCCGCACGCCATATCTGACGAAGCTCAGTCCGGCAGGGAAGCATCACATGCAGGATCTCAACGAGGCGGGCGGCTTGTCCGCCGTCATGAAGGAGCTTTCGCGCAAAGGACTCATTCATCTCGACGCTTTGACCGTCACGGGCACGGTGGCAGAGCGCATCAGGAATGCGAAAATCGTGCGCCCCGATGTCATCCGCACGGTCGACGACCCTTACCGCAAGCAGGGCGGCCTTGCGATTCTGCAGGGAAATCTGGCGCCGGACTACGCTGTTGTCAAAGCGTCAGCCGTGGCTGAGGATATGCTCGTCTATAAGGGAACGGCGAAGTGTTTTTCCTCGGAAGAGGCCGGCGTCAATGCCATCATGGCAGGCGAGATTCATGACGGCGATGTCGTCGTCATTCGCTACGAAGGCCCGAAGGGAGGCCCCGGCATGCAGGAGATGCTGAACCCGACGGCCGTCATCACGGGCATGGGGCTGAAGGTGGCGCTCATCACGGACGGACGGTTCAGCGGGGCGAGTCAGGGCGCCTGCATCGGGCATATCTCGCCCGAAGCCATGGCGGGCGGTCCCATCGCGCTCATTGAAGACGGTGACATCATCTCGATTGACATTCCCAATCGCTCGCTGCGCTTGGAAGTCAGTGACGACGAACTTGCACGGCGCAAGGCAGCATGGAAACAGCCGAAGCCGAAGATCAAGACGGGCTACCTCGCTCGCTACGCCAAACTCACGACATCGGCGAGCACGGGCGCCGTTCTGCAATAAGCACGGGAGGCATTCTTGCATATCGTTTTGATTGAGCCGGAGATCCCCGGCAACACGGGAAACATCGCGCGTCTCTGCGCCGTCAGCGGCATGGAGCTGCACCTCGTCAAGCCTTTGGGTTTCTCGGTCGAGGACAAGTACTTAAAGCGTGCGGGACTCGACTATTGGCGCTTGGTGAAGGTGAATTACCACGAAGATTTTTCCGAGGTTCTGCGCCTTTTTGCAGGGCGGCAATTTTATTACTGTTCGAAAAAAGCGCCTCGGTCTTACGACTCCGTTTCTTATACCGAAGATGACCTTCTCGTTTTCGGCAAGGAGACGGCAGGGTTGCCGGGAAAGCTGCTCGAAGAGCACTGGGAAGACTGCATACGCATTCCCATGCGCCATGGAGCGCGTTCCTTGAACCTTTCGAGCGCCGCTGCCATCGTGGCCTATGAAGCCATGCGCCAGATCGGCTTTCCGGGACTTGACTCTTCCGGGCATTGGCATGGAAATTGAGGAAAATATGTTGTTTGCAGTTACGAAAAGAAAATGATTTTGAGATGGGGCTGAATGGATTTGCAAAGCAATCAGAAATTTGTTGACGAGATTCGCAGTCGAATGGCATCGGAACACATCCTCTTAGATGAACCGATGAAGGAGCATACGACGTTTCGTATCGGAGGACCCGCAGACTATCTGATATTTCCAGCGTCCATGGAAGATGTGGCATTTGTCTTCCGTTGCTTGAAAAAACATGACATCCCCTTTGTGATCTTGGGAAACGGCTCAAATGTGCTCGTATTGGACAAGGGAATTCGCGGAGCTGTCATCAAATTTAATTCTCCGATTTCCGCTATCCGAAAAGATGGCAATATGCTTACGGCAGGGGCGGGCGCGCTTCTCCGTGACGTATCGAAATTCGCAGCTGAAAGCGGCCTTTCCGGCATGGAATTTGCCTGCGGCATACCGGGCAGCATAGGCGGAGCCGTATTCATGAATGCCGGGGCTTACGACGGGGAAATGAAGAATATTGTTTCTGCGGTTCGCGCGATTTCTCCCGAGGGAGAGGTCATGCAGTTTGCGGCGAATGAATTGGGTTTCGGCTATCGTCACAGCATATTTCAGGAGAATGGCTGTGCGATCTGCGAGGTTGACCTGACTCTTGCATCAGGCAACGCAGAGGAAATCAACGAAAAAATCGCCGGCTTCACCAAGCGCAGGGAAAGCAAGCAGCCGTTGGAGATGCCAAGCGCCGGCAGCACGTTCAAGCGTCCCGAAGGATACTATGCAGGGACCTTGATCGAGCAGACGGGACTCAAAGGCTTCGCCGTCGGCGGAGCGCAGGTTTCTGATAAACATGCAGGCTTCGTCGTGAACGCAGGAGACGCCACGGCGCAGGATGTGCTTGCACTCATCCGACAAGTGCAAGACCGTGTCTTTGAAAAGCACCATGTCAAGCTGTTTCCCGAAGTCCGTGTTTTGGGGGAAGAGTAATTCCGTTGACCGTTGAGCAAGCCGGTCGTGATTTACAGAGATTTCACTGTTTACATTTCTTTCGTTTGATGGTACAATGTTAAGAGTCAATTTAAGTCGTTTGTATGAAGAGTGGGCGTTTGCCCACTCTTTAATCTTATGCACGAGAGCCCGTTTAACGCAGCGGGCTGCAATATGCGCGGCAAAAGAGGAGGGCTTTTGTGGCAAAACGTATAGAAGAGGCCGTCGAGGCGATTGTACAAGAGATTGTTCAAGATTCCGATCTGGAAGTCGTCGATGTCGAGTACGTCAAGGAGCGCGACTGGTACTTGCGCATCTATCTGGATAAAGAAGGCGGCATTGAGATTGACGACTGTCAAAGGATCAGCGAGGCGCTTGAGCAGATTCTCGATGAAAAGGATTTGCTGAAAGACGCGTATATTCTCGAAGTATCGTCGCCGGGACTCGATCGTGTCCTGAAAAAAGCGCGCGATTTTGAACGCGAGCAGGGTAAAGACGTCGAAGTGACGTTTTATGCACCGGTTGACGGCAAAAAGACATGGGTGGGAACGCTCACGGGATACGACCGAGAGAAGAATGCCATCGTGTTGGACGGAGAAAAAGAATTGCTTTTGGAGAAAACGGCACAGGTGCGTCTGCACATAGAGTTTTGAGCATTGGGAGGAAGAGCTTTGGCCAGCAGGAAAGAAAAGGTTAAGAAGAAGGATAACGACGGGGATTTTCTGGAGGCAGTGCATGCCCTGGGAAAGGAGAAAGGGCTGGAAGCCGAGGTGCTTTTCGGCGCGATTGAAGCAGCTCTGAGTTCCGCTTATCTGAAAGATTTCAAGACGGCCGAACAGGTGCGCGTCGTCTTGGATCGCCTGACGGGAAAGTACCACGTTTATGCGACGAAAACCGTTGTCGAAGAGGTGGAGGACGACGCCCGACAGATTTCTCTTGTTGATGCACGCGCCATCAATCCCAATTATGAGATTGATGACAAGATCGAAATGGAGGTGACTCCTGCGTCGTTCGGACGCATCGCCGCACAGACGGCGAAGCAGGTCGTCGTGCAGCATATCCGCGAAGCGGAACGCGGCATCGTCTATGAGGAATTTTCCAATCGTGACGGCGATATCGTCACAGGCATCGTGCAGCGCGTGGAAGCAAAGAATGTATTCATCGACCTCGGAAAGACGGAAGCCGTCCTCATGTCGACGGAGCAAATTCCAGGGGAAGAGTATCACCATGGCGATCGCATCAAGGCATATATCATCGAGGTCTGCAAGACGGTCAAGGGGCCGCGGGTGCTCGTATCGAGGACGCATCCAGGGCTTTTGAAGAGGCTTTTCGAGTTGGAAGTCCCTGAGATTCAAGAAGGCGTCGTGGAAATCAAGTCCGTGGCGCGAGAACCCGGCATGCGCTCAAAGATTGCCGTCTATTCCAAGGATGAGAATGTCGATCCCGTAGGCTCCAGCGTCGGTCACAAAGGGATGCGCGTGCAGGCGATCGTGGACGAGCTGAGAAACGAAAAGATTGATATTGTCAAGTGGAATCCCGAGCCTGCGAAATTCATCGCGAACGCCTTGAGTCCTGCAAAGGTCATTTCCGTGGCCATCAATGAAGAAGCGAAGGAGTCGCGCGTCGTGGTGCCCGGCTATCAGCTGTCTCTTGCCATCGGCAAGGAAGGACAGAACGTCCGCTTGGCGGCAAAGCTGACAGGCTGGAAGATTGATATCAAAAATGAAGAGCAGGCGGCGGCAGAGGCTCTCGATGACTCCATGAGCGTCATTGAGGTGACGGGCGAGGAATCCTTTACCGCTGAGGGCGACTGACATGAAAAGGCAGAAAAAGGTTCCGGAGCGCATGTGCTTGGGTTGCCGTACGGTTCATCCCAAAAAGGATATGATCCGTGTCGTCCGAAGCCCGGAAAATGTGTATTCCGTGGATATGACAGGCAAAAGCCCCGGACGGGGAGCGTATATTTGCCGCAGCGAAGAATGTTTCCGCCGTGCGGAGAAGGAGCATGGCTTTGAACGGGCTTTCAAGAGCAGGATGGAAGCCGCCATATACGAGACGCTGAGAAAAGAAATTTTCCAAGAGGAAGCGGCGTCTGAAAAAATATGAAATCAGCGGGGGTGGATCGATGTCGAAGTATAGAGTTTACGAATTGGCAAAAGAGTTCCAGACGGAAAGCAAAGTTGTCCTTGATATTTTGACGCGCAATAAATTCCGTGTGGCAAACCATATGAGCAGCGTCGGTGAAGAGGAACGTGCGGCGGTTGCGCGCGCTTTTGCGCCGAAAAAAGCTGCCGCTGCGCCAGCGGTCAAGACGCCTCAGGCAAGTACTGTCAAGAAGGCGCCGCAAAACAAACCGAGACAACAGGGGCAAGGGAAGACGCAAAAGAATGCGGGGGTCAGCCGGCCGAATCGCGGCAGCGGCAGCGGCGGCGCAGCCTCGACTGCAGCGAATCGTTCGCGCCAAGGAAATGCACTTCAGCAGAAGCGCGGACAGGGAGCGACTGCCTCAGCTGGCGCCAACGCAGCGAAACGCTCCGCGCAGGACAAGCGCGGCGGCAATGCCAACCAGCGAAACAACAGCAATGCGCAAGGCGGCAATCGCAATCGCGGCGGCAATGCGAACAACGCGGGCGGTTGGAACAACCGCGGCGGCGCCAACAATCGAGGAGGCGCCAACAATCGCGGCAAGTTCGGCAATAAGAACAATCGCGGTCGCAACAACCAGCGCCAGAAGCAGCAAGCTCCCAAGGTGGAAATCGCCCATCCGACACACATCAAGGTCGGCGAGAGCATTGCCGTCAAGGATCTTGCGAGCAAGATGAGCTATACGGCGACGGAAGTCATCAAGAAGCTCATGCTCATGGGCATCATGGCGACGATCAATCAGGAAATCGACTATGAGACGGCGGCGCTCGTCGCCATCGAGTTCGGCGTCACCTGTGAGGAATTGCCTCCCGAGACGGATCCAACGGAGATTCCCGAGATCGAGGATGATCCCAAGTCGCTTGTCGTGCGTCCGCCGGTCGTGACCGTCATGGGTCATGTTGACCACGGCAAGACGTCGCTTCTCGATGCCATTCGCAAGACGTCCGTCTCAACGCACGAGGCGGGAGGCATCACGCAGCACATCGGCGCGTATCAGGTCATGTGCCAAGGGAAGAAGATCGTCTTTCTCGATACGCCCGGTCATGAGGCGTTTACCGCCATGCGCGCACGCGGCGCACAGGTGACGGACATCGCGATCCTCGTCGTCGCCGCAGACGACGGCGTCATGCCGCAGACCGTCGAGGCCATCAATCATGCCAAGTCTGCGGGCGTGCCCATCATCGTCGCCATCAACAAGATCGACAAGCCGGGCGCGAATCCCGAGCATGTCAAGCAGGAATTGTCCGAGCACGAACTCATTCCCGAGGACTGGGGCGGCGATACCATCATGGTGCCTGTCTCCGCAAAGCAGAAGCAAGGCATGAACGATCTCTTGGAAATGGTTCTTCTCGTCGCCGAGGTCAAGGAGCTCAAGGCAAATCCAAACCGCGATGCACGCGGCGTCATCATCGAAGCGCAGCTTGACAAGGGGCGCGGCCCCGTCGCAACCGTCCTCGTGCAGAACGGCACGCTGCGGATCGGCGATTCCATCATAGCGGGCACGACCTTCGGCAAGGTGCGTGCGATGATCAATGACCGCGGAGAAAACGTGAAGAAGGCGGGACCTTCCGTCCCTGTAGAAGTGCTCGGTCTTTCCGATGTGCCTGAAGCAGGCGACGTGCTCGCATCGCTTGATGAGAAACTCGCACGCTCCATTGCAAGCAAGCGCATTGAAAAGAAGCGCACCGAACTCATCCGCAGCAAGAAGGTTTCCTTGGATGACCTCTTTCAGCAGATTCAGGACGGCAACATCAAGGATCTCAACATTGTCATCAAGGCAGATGTGCAGGGATCCGTGGAAGCATTGGCAAATTCCTTGCTCTCCCTCAACAAGAACGACGAGGTGCGTGTCAATATCGTCCATTCCGGCGTCGGCGCCGTCAACGAGTCCGACGTCATGCTCGCTACGGCTTCCAACGCGCTCATCATCGCGTTCAACGTGCGTCCCGACGCCAACGCCCGCCGCGTGGCGGATGCCGAAAGCATTGATATCCGCACGTATCGCGTGATTTACGATGCATTAAACGATGTCAAGGACGCCATGTCCGGCATGCTCGCGCCGAAGTACAAGGAAGTAGTGCAGGGCAAGGTGGAAATCCGTCAGGTCATGAAATTCTCCAAGGCGCTCGTCGCAGGATCCTATGTCCTCGAAGGAAAGATCACGAATTCCTCGAAGATCCGCATCCTGCGTGACAACATCGTGGCATTTGACGGCGAACTCGATTCTCTGCGCCGCTTCAAAGATGATGTGAAGGAAGTCGCGGCCGGCTACGAATGCGGCATCACGATCAAGGATTACCGCGATTTCCAAGAAGGCGACATCATCGAGGCGTATACGATGGAAGAGATCGAGACGTCCATCACGGAGGCGAACAAGGAAGCTGCGAAAAAGCGCGACCAGCAGGAGCAGACGAAGAAGGACGCCCCCGCCGAGGGCGATGCTTGAAGGATGTGAGAAGAATTGAGCCAGCTTCGCATAGAAAAGGTGCAGGAACTGATGAAGCAGGAAATCAGCCGGATCATCCTACAGGAACTGAAAGACCCGCGCATCGGCTTTGTCACCGTGACGAAAGTGGAAATGACGGGAGATCTTCGGGAAGCAAAGATCTTTGTGAGCATCATGGGAAAAGACGAGGCCTTGAAGGATACTTTGCAGGGACTCAAAAGCTCTTTAGGCTTCATCCGACGGGAAATCGGCAGACGCATACGGCTGCGCTTTACGCCGGAAATTTCCTTTGCGCTCGACAATTCTCTTGCCTATAGCTCGCATATTCAAGAACTGTTGATGAGCTTGAACAGGAATGACAAGACGGAAGAGTGAGGACTATGCGAATTTCATTAAAACAAGCCGGTGCCTTGCTCCAAGAGGCGCAGAATATCGTCATCACGGCGCATGTCAATCCCGATGGAGACGCCATCGGATCGTCTCTGGGCGTCATGCATTATCTGTGCTCCTTGGGCAAGCGGGTGCGCGTCGTCATCGACGACGACATCCCGAGCAATTTCGCTTTTCTCAATGCCTGTGACATCATTGAAAAGCCAAAGGTTGCCGAAAACGGGAATAAGGAGCAGATCGATCTTCTGCTCATTCTCGATACGAGTATGGATCGCGTAGGCAAGGTGACGGAGACTTTTTCGCCGACCAGGATCCTTAACATTGATCATCATGTCACGAACGCTCTCGCTTGTCCGGCAGTCTATCTCGACGCGGACAGTGCGGCAACGGCAGAAATCATCTATCAGTTGCTGCGGGAATTGAATGCGGAAATCTCGAAGAAAATTGCCATGGCAATCTATACAGGTCTCGCGACAGATACGGGATTCTTCCGCTTTTCCAATACGACGCCATTCACCATGCGTGCGGCGGCCGACCTCTTGGAATGCGGCGCAGAGCCTGGAATCATCTCGGAAGCCGTCGAGGCGAAGCCGTTTGCACGTGTGGTCGGCATGGCGAAGGCGATCGAAACCACGGAACTTCTTCATGACGGCAGACTCGCGGGCATTTTTCTCGACCGTCCGGCAGCCGAGTTGCTCGATTCTACGGAAGGCCTGATCGATGCTTTGCGCGCCATTGAGGGAACGGACGTGTCCGTCCTCTTGAAGTGGAAAGAGGACGGTGTGTTCCGCATCAGCATGCGCTCCAAGAAAACGGATGTCAGCAAGGTGGCTGCCGCCTTTTCCGGCGGCGGTCATGAAAAAGCGGCAGGCTGTACGCTCAGAATGGGCTTTGCCGAGGCAAAAAGGACAATCCTTGAAGCCCTTGAGAAAGCGATGAAAAGCGGATGACAGCGGGCTTTCTCAACGTGCTGAAGCCTCCGGGCATGTCCTCGCATGATGTCGTCGGGCAGATTCGCAAAATCTTCCATACGAGGCGCGTGGGACACGCAGGAACCCTTGATCCGGGAGCCGCGGGCGTCCTGCCTGTCGCCCTTGGAAACGCTGCGCGGCTTGTGGAGTATATGTCCTCAACCGATAAATCTTACCGCTTGGAATTATTGCTTGGTTTTTCTACGGACACAGGCGATGACAGTGGCAAGATCGTCGAGCGTCTGCAGGACTTTGCGTTGCCGAAAAAAGATGAATTGCTTGCATCCCTGCAAGGCTTCATCGGCGTCATCGCACAGCGGCCGCCGATTTATTCGGCAATCAAATTGCAAGGGAAGAGGGCATATCAGCTCGCACGCGAAAACCGAACCGTAGAGATGCCATTGCGCCGAGTGATGATTCGCGATTTGCGTCTCGTAAAACTCCACGGTTCGCGTCTTGTTCTTGATATGGACTGCTCAAAGGGAACCTATGTGCGCAGTTTTTGCCGCGATTTCGGCGAGCGTATAAGGATTCCCGCCACGATGGGATTCCTGCTGCGCACGCGCGTTGGCAGTTTCCATCTGCATGACGCATTTTCCTTGGAGGAAATTGCACGTTCAGGTGAAGCGGCGCTCCTTCCATTGGAACGGGCTGTCGAGCATCTGCCGCGCTTTGACATGCCGGAGCATCGCATCACAGCCTTCCTCAACGGACTCTCGACGGGCAGCATAGATTTCGATGGCGAGGAGAGCGTTTTGCGTGTCTACGGGAAAAACCGTTTCCTTGGCATTGGCCGCTATGAAGCGGCCGAACGTGAACTTTATCCGATCAAGGTCTTTCGAGAGGTGTCGGATTGAAGGCATTTTGATTACAGGGAGTTTGATCCATGCTGCGATTTTCAAAAATCAAACGTCTGTCCGATTCCTATAAGGGAATTGTCATTGCACTGGGAACCTTTGACGGCGTCCATATCGGGCATCAAAGCATATTGCAAAGAGCGAGGGAACTTGCAGCCGACATCCATGGGGTCAGTATGGCATTTACGTTCCAGGAGCATCCGCTCTCTGTCATTTTTCCCGAGCGCGCTCCAAAGATGATTCGCAATACAGCGTCAAAGGAAGCAATCATAGAAAAACTCGGCGTGGACATCCTCATGAATGTTCCTTTTACGAAGAATTTTGCAGCTGTCTCAGCCACGGGATTCCTCAAGCTTCTGCAAGAGAACTTTTCTCCTGCTTATGTCGTCGTAGGTGCGAATTATACTTTCGGTTTCCAAGGAACAGGCGATTCTGCATTCTTGCAGCAGAGGGGGAAGGAGTTCGGCTTCGTATCACGCATCGGAAGTTCCGTGCTGCGCGACGGGAAGATGGTGAGCAGTACACGAATTCGCGCCTTGATTGCCGAAGGGCGTCTCGATCTTGTCAATCAGTATCTGAAATGGCCGCTTGATTATACGGGCATCGTCGCTTATGGCGAGCAGCGCGGACGCAAGCTCGGCTTTCCGACCGCCAACATTTCCCTGGATGACTCCTATGCACTCCTGCCGAACGGCGTCTATGCCGTTCGTGTGCATTTTGATGACGCTTTTTATCCCGGAGTCGCCAATATCGGCTCAAATCCTACCTTCGAAGAAGTGGAACGCCGTTTGGAAGTTCACCTCATGCAGTTCGACGGCAATCTCTATGGCAAAGAGATTCGCGTGGATTTCTTGGGAAGACTTCGTGACGAAGAGAAATTTCCTGACGTGGATACGCTGGTGGCACAGATTCATCGCGATATCGAACGGGCACATCGTTTTTGGGATGCGCCGATACCTGCTGGAGGTGTGCCGTATGTCGAAACACAAAGTTGATATTCTAGGGGTACGTGTCGATTCTCTGACCATGAAGGAAGCGGTCAAACGGATTCGGGCCTTTATCGAAGAAAGGAAACCCGTTCTCGTCGCTACGGCGAATGCAGAAATGCTCATGCGGACAACGTATGACCATGAACTGAAAAACATCCTGAACGATGCCGCTCTTGTCGTTCCCGATGGTGCGGGCACGGTTTGGGCGGCACACCATCTCGGACATTTGATGCCGGAGCGTGTCGCAGGCTACGATCTCGCCCAAGAGCTCATGCGCGAGGCGCCTCAGAAGGGATATCGTCTTTTTTTCTTCGGCGCCGCTCCGGGGGTTGCAGAAAAGGCAAAAACGAAAGCGGAGAAGCTGTATCCTGGCATTGAAATCGTTGGCGTTCGCAACGGTTTTTTCTCTGCTGATGACGAACCTGAAATTTTGCGTGAGATCAAAGAGGCTTCCCCTGACATATTGCTTGCAGCCTTGGGCGTTCCCAAACAGGAGAAGTGGCTTGCCTCTCATTTGTCTGAACTTGCTGTTCCCGTATCCATGGGCGTCGGCGGCACCTTCGACGTCATGGCGGGCATTATGAAGCGAGCGCCGCGCTGGATGCAAAAAGCAAAGCTCGAATGGCTCTTCCGCGGAGCTTTGCAGCCGAAGAGGGCAGGGCGTCTCATGGCATTGCCGCGGTTCGTATTCAAAGTTATGGCGTACAAAAAGAGTGGACAAAGAAAGGGCGCTCGTCTATAATTAAGGAAGCGCTGATAAATTCAGCGCTTCCTTGGAAAAGTAGTTTTTGATATGCTGAATCTGCAGAAATGCCAAGTATCTGCAGATTCTTGTGTTGCATAGAGCTTGTATGGAGGTGATGCCTATGTTGGGGTTTCCGATTGTTCGCGAGGGGTATGTCTTCATTTTTTGCGCCCTCGTTCTCGGATCTGTTCTTGGATTGGCAGTGCACCCGTATCTTGCGATTCCCTTTGTCGTTCTTGCACTTTACTTTGCCTACTTTTTCCGCAATCCGAAGAGGCGGATTCCCTCCGATCCGCTTGCCATCGTTTCACCGGCAGACGGCACGGTACAGGAAGTCGTCTCGCTCGATGACGATGATTTCTTGAAGCAGCGATGCAAAAAGGTTGTCATCTTTCTTTCCGTATTCGACGTTCACGTGAATCGCAGTCCCATCGAGGGCGAAATCAAGATTCAAAAATATGTCTGCGGACGATTCAAGCCGGCTTACAAAGATTCCGTGGGATTTGAAAACGAACGCCATATGATCGGCATAGAAAATCCTCGTCTGCGCGTAACGGTCACGCAGATTGCCGGCATTTTGGCGCGGCGCATCGTTTCATGGGTCACGCTGGACGATGTGCTGGAAAAAGGCGAACTGTACGGTTTGATTCGCTTCGGTTCGTGCACGGAACTCGTCGTGCCTGAGAACGTTGAGGTTTTTGTAAAGAAGGGCGACAAAGTTGTCGGCGGAGAGACCGTAATCGGGAGGCTCAGTGAAACATGTACAAAAGCTTGATTCCCAATATATTGACTTCAGCCAATCTGGTACTAGGTTTTTGCTCGATCCTTTCCACATACAACGCCGATTATACTTGGAGCACCGTATTCATCCTGCTCGCACTTGTCGCCGACGGCTTGGATGGAAGGGCGGCACGCTTCTTCGGCGTGAGCAGTGAGATCGGCAAGGAGATGGATTCCTTGTGCGACCTCGTCTCCTTCGGCGTCGCGCCGGCTTTTCTCGCGTATTCCTACTGCCTCAAGGATCTCGGCTACTTCGGCTGGGCGGTTGCCATTGCCTTCGCCCTTTGCGGCGCCTGGCGCTTGGCTCGCTTCAATGTGAATGTCGCCGTCGTGCATGGCTTCTTCATGGGACTTGCCATCCCGGCGGGCGGCTGTCTCGTCGCGACAGCCATCTGGTTTTTCCGCTCCGTCGGCGTGGAGACGACATCCCTTGAACCTGCATTTCCCCTTGTGATGATCATCGTCGCCTACCTGATGATCAGCGAGGTGCACTATCCGGACTTCAAGGGGAAGGGCGAGAACATCTTCTTTGCCTCAAAAGTCTTCGCCGTACTGTTTTTTGCCGCAATTCTTTTCCTCGGGCGCGAAGCGATCGTGAGCGCTGTACTCTTTGCCGTTTTCAGCACATACTCTGTCTTTGGCCTTTTCAATTTCAGCTTGTCGCTGCTTTTTCGGAAATAAGACATCGTTTGTCGCGAAATAAAGGGGAAAGACTTTTATGAATCATGTGTTTGACATCGTGATGGTTCCTTTGCAGGTCATCATACTTTTGTTCACACTGTACTACTTTTTCATCGGTTTCTGCGGCATGTGGCGCAGAAAGGAAAACAAGATCCTGACGCCGAAAAAAACCTTCGCCGTCATTATTGCCGCGCACAACGAAAGCGCTGTCATAGGGCAGCTGCTGCAAAATCTGCAATCGTTGGATTATCCAAAGACACTTTACGATGTCTTTGTCATCGCCGACAACTGCGACGACAACACGGCAGAAATCGCACGCGGCTACGGCAGCATCGTCTGCGAAAGAACACATCCGACAAAGAAGAGCAAGGGATTCGCCATGGAGTGGATGTTCGAGCGACTCTTCAAGATGGAAAAAAAATACGATGCCGTCGTCGTATTCGATGCGGACAATCTCGTGCATCCGCGCTTCCTCATGGAAATGAACAACCGTCTTTGCAAGGGCGACCGCATCATTCAGGGATACCTTGATGCTAAAAACCCTTACGATACATGGGTGGCAGGGACGTTCGCCATCGCTTTCTGGGTCATCGACCATATCAGTCATCTGGCAAAGACGAACATCGGCCTTTCCGCTGTGCTTGGCGGTACGGGCATGTGCATCACGACCGATGTCCTTGAGCGCTACGGCTGGCGCGCCACATGCCTGACGGAAGACATGGAATTTACGATGAAGTCCTTGGCGGAAGGAATCAAGACGACTTGGGCGCATGACGCCATCGTGTACGATGAGAAGCCGCTGACCTTCATGCAGTCATGGCGGCAGCGCAAGCGCTGGGCGCAGGGGCAATTCGATGTAGCGCATCGCTACATTCCCAAGATGCTGAAAGAGGGCGTCAAGCGTCGTGACATACGCATCCTTGATGGCTGTCTATATCTCCTGCAGCCGCACTTTTTGATGATCTCCACCTTCTTCATCGTCATCAGCTACATTCAATTGGCATTTCCGCCATTTTATACGAATATCTACAATATCATCCCTTCACAACTCATGACGGCGATCATGCTCGGTCAGTACATCCTGCCCATGATCATCCTGCTTAAGATCCAAGTCAAGTGGAAGGCTTGGTTTTACATGCTGCTTTACCCCGTATTCATCTATTCGTGGGTGCCCATCATCTTCCTCGGCTTCATCCATAGAAACGAACATGAGTGGAGTCATACGCAGCATACGCGCGCCATGAGTTATGATGACATCGTCGGCAATGTAAAGAATACGACGATGGGACGTGACGTATCCAATCAATAAGCATCGACAGGCTGCCGCAATCTCTGCGGCAGCCTGTTTTCCAAGGAGCGATTTTTATGTTTGAAATCAAAGTGGAAGAGGAATTTGAAGCTGCACACCGCATCGTCGATTATCCGGGAAAATGCAACCGTCTGCATGGGCACAACTGGAAGGTCGAGATGAAAATTTCCGGCAGCAGCTTGGATGGATTGGGGATGCTCATAGACTTCAAAGCGGCAAAAGCAATGCTCCAAGAAGTCGTCAATTCACTCGATCACCGCTTCTTGAATGAACTCGCGCCATTTTCAGCAATCAATCCAACTGCGGAGAATATCGCTCGATATATCTATCAAGAGCTAAAGCAGCGTGAAATATTTTGCAACGACTCCGTGC
>CAJPRR010000001.1 GCA_905373085.1 uncultured Selenomonas sp. | reverse complement strand
CACCGCCTCATTGATGCGCACATGGCGGCCGAAATCATCGGCATTGACGATCATCTGCTTCAACATTTCCTCACATCCGTTTCACACGGGATAGACGCTTTCTTGGAAAGCACGGATAAAATAACGATACTTCCTTCATCCAGTCTTCTTGATTATACCGCAAGAAGAAGATGTTTTGCAAACGGCAGGGAATCGCAGGCGAAGGTCGAATAGATAAATATGTGCAGATTCAAGGGAGGATTCATCCGTGACAAAAGAGGATTTTGATGCGCTCGTCGCGCTCGTGCTCAAGAGCAAGAGGAAGCCGCCCGAAGCGCTTTTTGCAAGCGGCTTCGGCGACTGGCACGCACGCGCCCGGCTCGGCCATTTTCTCGCCATGCAGGAAATCGGCAAAGCGCAGGAGGCACGCGAGCTTTTCCGCTCCGTTCTCGACGAGGACGTCGACGAGGGAAACAGCGAGGAAATCGAGGAAAAAATCTTCGCCCTGCAGCGTCTCAGCGAGATCGAGCACGCGGCGAAGGAGCACGAGGATGCGCTCGCCCATATAAACCTCGCCATCGAGCTGGCTGAGGAGACGGACTATCTCTACAAGTTCATCCTGCGCGGCGAGCTTTGGGCGGCACGCTGGAACATCCTGCACGCGATGGGACGCGCCGCCGAGGCCGAAGCCGAATGCGACGAGCGCATCGCCGCCTATGAGGACATTCCTGTCAAGCACAACAGCTACCTCTACTACGGCTACCGCTTCAAGGCGCAGCTTGCCGCCGAGCGCGGCGTCGTCCTCGTCGCAAAAGACTACATGCACATGGCTCTTCACGAAATGGAGATCCCCGCAGAATATGAAGATGCAATCGAAAAGGCGTTCTCCGCTACGCATGAGAACGCCTCTTGGATCTTGAACGAAATCGACCGCGCAACACCGCGCCCCGAGCTTCTTGCTTGGGATATTTAAGGAAGCAAGACAGGCAGTCGCTCACTCGGGCGCATCGCACGCTCGATTCGTACGCTTCTTCAAAGCGCCGCGCTTGCGCCGCTCCTTGAAGAAGCGCTTCATGACGGCTCTGCACTCGTCTTCCAAAACGCCCGCACGCATCTCCAGCTGATGATTGAGCGCGGGATGGCGAACGATGTTGAAGAGCGACTCGCAGGCGCCCGCCTTCGCGTCCGTCGCACCGTAGACGACGCGGTCGACGCGGCTCATGACGAGCGCCCCCGCGCACATCGGGCAAGGCTCGACCGTGACGTAGAGCGTCAGCCCCGAAAGACGCCAGCGTCCGAGCTTCCTCGCAGCCTCCTGCAGGGCGACGATCTCGGCATGCGCCGTGCCGTCGTGCCAAGTCTCGCGCATATTGTGCGCACGCGCGACAACCGCGCCATCCGCATCGACGAGCACGGCGCCGATGGGCACCTCGCCTGCCCGGAAGGCCTCCTGCGCCTCCTTGAGCGCCTCCTTCATAAAGGCGACGTCATCCAGCATGGATTCGGCTTGCAAGCCCTCGCAGGTCGAGCGCCTGCCGGCTTCGATAGAAAAGTGACTGCGTAGCGCGATGCACATCGAGATGATAGGCGTCGTGCTCCGCCTCTTCCTCCTTTTCCTCGCGATCCTTCTTGTTCTTCTCCATCGCCGACGCGAGCATGCGCTTGAAGTTTTCCTTCTTGTTCCCGCTCTCGCCGTCCTTCGCCTCGCGGCGACGTACATCATAGACGGCGCCCTTCATGCGCGCGATCTTTTCAACCCTGTCAATCATGGCGGACACCTCCTGAAAATGAAAAAGGATTCCAATAAAGGAAAATCGTTTTCCCTTACGCCCCTTATATCGTCTAAAGCAGTCTGCACCTTAATAAAGAACCCATGCCTCTTAGGCTTTTTGTCTTATTAGATTTCTCCAAGAAAGGAACTCTTTATGACCACAGTTCAGCCACAAAACACGCTTCCGGCCAATGCAGCGCAGCTGACCTACCGTTTCCTCGCGGCCGTCTGCCTCGTCGTCTTCCTGCTCTGGCTCGCAGGACTCGTCTTCCTTGAGCCGGATCCCTACGCCCTCTACATCTTCACAGGAATCGTCCTCGCCATCGTCACGCTGGCCGCGGGAAGCGGTGCACGCGGCCCCGGAGCGGCCACGAGGAAAAGCTCGGAAAAAGTCGCATTCCTCAAGAACCTGCCCGAATCCTTCCAGCTCTTCACGAACGTAAGCATCGGCGTGCGCACGAACCTCGACGCCGTCATCGTCGGGGCGAACGGCGTCTTCATCGTCGATGTCAAGACGCGCTCGGGCAAGATCGAGCCGACAGCGGGCAGCGACTGGATCCGTCACAAGGTCGGCAGCAAGGGCACGCCGTATCGCGTGCCTATGAAGAATCCCCTGCAGCAGATGAAGCGCAACATCCGCGAGCTGCAGTCGTACCTCGCCTCCTGCGGCGTCCGCCCGTGGATCGACGGCAGCGTCTGCTTCACTCGCGCGGAGTTCGAAGAACAGATCGAGGGCTGCTACACGTCGGAAGAAGACGTGCTCGATCACATCAAGAACTTTCCCGACGAGCACCCGCTGTCCGATGAAGAGCAGAAGACGATTGCCGCAGCGCTCGCGGAACGACTGTAGCCCGCGCACAGCAACATTCGCTTTGCGTGCAGGAAAAAAGGAGCCGGACGGCTCCTTTTTTCATATCCCTTTCACGCTGTCGGGCAGATGGAACTTCATCACGTCGCCGCCGCCGGCGGGCTGAATCGTCAGCACGGAAGGATGCTCGTCTGCGTCAAGCTCGAAGACGAGGCTCGCCGTCGCTGCCGCGCCGGGCGGGATGTCGACGGCGTTGAACACGGGCGTCTGCCGCGCGGCGAGCGCCGCCATGCCGTCCTTCGATACGCTGTGGCGAGCCTGATCGCTGTCCGTGAGCGATATGCCCTGCGGCACGACGCTCACGGGCTGCTTGTCGGCGTTCGCGATCGAGGCCTTGACGACGAGGAACGGGCCGTCCCCCTTCGCTCCTTCGATCGATTCGACGCGCTTCGCCTCCAAGATCATGACCTGCAGGGAATACGGACTCTTGCCTTCCTTCTTTTCCTTCTCCTTGTCCGCTTCTTCCTTCGCCTTTTCCTGCGCTTCCTTCACGTCCTTGGCGTCCACGGCGGCCGCTTCGCCGCCCTTCGCCGCTTTTCCTTCCTGCGCCTTTTCCTGAGACGAGGCGCTCGGCGCCTCATGCGCACCGCCCGCAAGAAGCCGCGCGCTGCCGCCCGCAAAGAAGAACCAATAGCCGCCAACGCAAAGAAGGACAGCCGCCAGCGTGATGGCGGCGAATCTCCCTGCCAAAGCCTTCATACATCCACAACCTTTCCCTTTTGTTTTCATGCTCTTATATCGTCGAAAAAGGCTTTTTCCCAAAGGAAAAAGCTCCCGCAGGATGCAGGAGCTTCTTGACGTATGAAAGGTTGCTTCAGCGAAAAGCTTACTTCAGCGCATCGCCGAGCTTCGAGTTCGTGCTGCGTGCGGCAGCGACGCTCTCCGCGAACTTCGCCTTCTCCTCGTCGGAGAACTTGACCTCGATGATCTTCTCGCAGCCGCCCTTGCCGAGGATGACGGGCACGCCGATCGCGAGATCCTTCTCGCCGTACTCGCCGTCCAAGCCGACGCAGCACGGAATGAGCTTCTTCGCATCGAGGGCGATCGCTTCGACCATCATGGCCGCAGCAGCGCCCGGAGCCATCCAAGCGGACGTGCCGAGGAGCTTCGTGAGCGTTGCGCCGCCGACCTTCGTCTTCTCAACGACGTCCGTCAGGGCTTCCTTCGAGAGGAGCTGCGTCACGGGAACGCCGCGCAGCGTAGCGTGGCTTACGAGCGGCACCATCGTCTTGTCGCTGTGGCCGCCCAGCACCATGCCGTCGATGTCCGTCGGCGTAGCAGGATAGCCGGCTTCCGTCAGAGCGACGGACAGGTAATAGCGGAAACGGCTGCTGTCGAGCATGCCGCCCTGACCGAGAATGCGGTTGCGCGGCAGTCCCGAATCCTTGAGCGCCAAGTACGTCATGGCGTCCATCGGGTTGGAGATGATGATGAAGTACGCATCGGGAGAGAACTTCAGAGCCTGATCGACGACGCTCTTGACGATCTTCGCGTTGACGCCGATCAGATCCTCGCGGCTCATGCCCGGCTTGCGCGGCATGCCGGACGTGATGACGACGACCTCGGATCCCGCCGTCGGGGCGTAGCCGTTCGGATCGTCCGGCAGAGCCGTGACGCCCTTCACCGTCGTGTCAAAGTTCAGCATGTGCGCCGTCTGCATGATGTCGATGGCCTTGCCCTCGGGCACGCCCTCCTTGATGTCAACGAGGACGACCTCGCTGCAGAACGCCTTCGTCGCAAGGACGTTCGCAACGGTAGCTCCGACATTACCTGCACCAACAACTGTCACTTTCATGTAAAATCTGCCTCCTTTTGAAATTCGGCGAGACATCCCCGTAACTTGCAGGACGCATCTCCTTGGCTTGGATGGATAAATAAAGCTCCAAGTTCATCGTCTTTGATTATACCAAAATTTACAGGAATAATCAATTTGATTCACGCAAATTTTGATGAAATCATTAACTCCATTTATCAACATGCGCAAAGGCTATGCTTGCTCCTCAAACATATCCTTGCCCACGCCGCACAAGGGACAGACGAAGTCCTCCGGCAGATCGGCGAAGGGAACGCCCGGTGCGAGATCGTAATCGGGATCGCCCTTCGCCTCATCGTACACCCAGCCGCAAACCGTACAAGTCCAAGTTTTCATAAGAAATTCCTCCTTGTCAGAATGAAATCTTCGGGGCAGCGCCCCGCTTACGCTCCTATGATACTATGCACGGTCAGACAAAGCAAGCGTTTTGAAAATCATATTTTGAAATTCTTGAGGTCGCTTGAAAACGATACGGCGATCTTCTGGAATGCTTGGATCTTATCCATCATGTCCTGCAGCTTTCCGTGATGGTCGCTCACCGTCTCGTTGACGGATTTCGCTGCGGCTGAATTCTCCTCGGAAAGGCCTGCGACGTTTTTCACCTCGCCGATGGCGTCATTCATGCGGCTCATCTCTTCGTTGAGGCGCCCGATGATGCCGCCGATGCTCGCCGACACCTCGCGGATGTTCGCGACGAAGGCATTGTTGCTCTCGACGACCTGCACGAGGCCGCCGCTCTCCTTGCCGAGCGCATGGTATTCCGTGTCGATGCTCGCGACGACGTCGTTGATGATGTGCGTGATGTTGCGCACGTCGGAGGTGATCGTATCCGCCTGCTCGCGCGATTCGGCGGCAAGCTTGCCGATCTCCTGCGCGACGACGGCGAAGCCCTTGCCCTGCTCGCCCGCGCGAGCCGCTTCGACCGAGGCGTTGAGGGCGAGCAGATTCGTCTGCGAGGCAATCTCCGTCACCATGTTGGCGATGGAAATGATCTTCTCCGTCTCCTGCTTCAGGGAATCGGCGGCATCGCGCACAGCGGCAAATTTTTCCATGCTCCTGCCGAGCGCATCGCTGGAGGCACGCACGCCGTCGAAACCGTGCGCTACATTGTCCACGGCTTCCACAAGGCTCCGATTGTTCTTCTCCTGCGAGGAGACGACCTGCTGCAGAGCCTCGACGTTCTGATGCAGCAGGTCGGCCACCTGCCCCGTAGAAGCGGCGCTCTTCGTCGTCGCATCCGCCACGCTGTCGACGACCTCGGCGATCTGGGCGGACGCTTGGCTCATGTTGCTCGCAAGATCGTTGAACCTGCCGCCATAGGCGATGAGCTCGTCGCCCATGCCGCGAAAGCCCGTGAAGTCCGCACGCACTGACTTCTTGTAGGCGTCGATAAGCTCCCCCAACTCCTCGAATTCATCGCGCGAGGTCAGCACGAGATCGGCGGAGAAACGATGCTCGGCGATGGACATGATCTCGCGGCGCAGCAGACGCAGCGGCGCAAGCAGCAAAAAAGCGCCGATGCCGCCTGCCCCCGCCATGAGGAAGGAGAAGAGGAACACCGCAGGCGATGCTCCGAAAAGCCAGGAAAACACGCTGAGCACAAGCGCCGCTGCAAAAGAGACGAGAGCGAACTTTACGGGCAGAGAGCGCGTCAGAACGCCCAGCATGCAGTTCAGTGCAAAGCGCCTTTTTTCCAAGATGCGCTCCTTGAAATAGAGGCGCAGACGTGAGACGCCATTCCCTTCCTCGACGGCCTTGACCTCGACCGGCTCCTTGAAGTAGTCGATCGCGCCCTTCAACAGCCCGCGAAAGTATGGAATGAGGCTGCGCTTCGACTTGTAGAGAAGCTCCGCCTCGTGCTCGGAAAGCGGAGTCATCTTCAAGAGCGGCGGATTCGCGCCCGGGATCTTCCTGACGATTTCCACATGCACGTTGTAGATGGATGCAAGGAACGTATAGATGTTCTTGCCTTCAAAAAAGGACGGATATACGGCGGCAAAGGTCAGGATGTTGTCGCGCCCCATCTCGTACCAAAGGGCGTCCGACGTCTGCCCCATGCGCTTTGCCAAAGCGTCAATAAAGGCAAGGATCTCGCTGTCCGCCACATCCTCCAGCGGAGTGAAGATGCGCCCTTGCGCCCAACCTGCCGCTCTGCACGCCTCGCTGACAGCCTCGCCGCCCCAAAGCTTCTGCGCCGTGTCCATCCACGTCGCCACAACCGTTCCTTTCATATCTGCACTCCTCTTCCGTCATACCCTGCAGCGCATTTCCTTCCCTCTCCGGCTCTTCTTATGCTATACTGACAAAAACAAGCAAAAGGAGACTTTCCATGCCCGCATTTTTCAAAACTGTGCGCCGTCACTTCTTCACGCGCGAATTTCTGCTGTTCCTCGTCATCGGCTGCTTCAACACGTTCAACGGCAGCCTGCTCGCCAAGATTTTTGAACTTCTCGTCGATACGAACCTCGCGTTCAACATCGGCTACATCCTCGCGAACGTCATTGCCTACGCGCTCAACAGCCGCTTGATCTTCCACGAGCCAATGGCGCTCGAAAAGTGCGTGAAGTTCGCGATCTCCTACATTCCGAACTATCTGATCCAGAACATCATCGTCTTGCTCTTCTACAACCGGCTCGGCTTTCCGAGTCTCGCGGCCTTCGTCATCGCCGCCGTCCTCGGCGTTCCCGTCACCTTCCTCGCCGTGAAGCTCTTCGCCTTCGGCAGGAAGTGAACCGTCTGCAAAGAAGCGCCTTCATTCTCCTTCGTACCAGCGAAAGATCGCCTGCGTGCCGCAGTCTTCCATGCCTCGCGCGGAAAGCTCCTCGTAGAGCTTTTTGGCAAGCTTGAGCCCTGGGAGGTCAAGCCCCATCTCCTCAGCCGATTCGACGGCGATGCGCATGTCCTTGAGGAAATGCTTGATAAAGAAGCCCGGCGACCAGTCGCCCGCGAGCATCTTCGGCGCGAGATTTGTCAGCGACCACGATCCTGCCGCGCCGCCCGCAATCGTCCGCTGCACCGCCCCGGCGTCGAGGCCGCTCTTCTTCGCGTATGCCATGGCCTCGGCGACGCCGAGCATGTTCGAGGCGATGGCGATCTGGTTGCTCATCTTGACGAACTGCCCGCTGCCCGCCGCACCGAAATAGTGCGCGGCCTTTCCCATGGCAGCGAAGAGATCTCTGCACTTTTCGAACACTTTCGCCTCGCCGCCGACCATGATGGCGAGCGTCGCGTCCCTCGCGCCGATGTCGCCGCCCGAGACGGGCGCATCGAGCGCGGCGACGCCCTTTTCCTTCGCTGCAGCGAAAATCTTCTTGGCGAGCGCAGGACTCGACGTCGTCATGTCGATGACGACGCCGCCTTCCTTCGCCGCAAGGACGCCCTCGGCGCCCAGATAGATTTCCTCGACGTCCTTCGGGTAGCCGACGATGGAAATGACGACGTCCGTCTCTTTCGCCAACTCTTTTGGCGAAGACGCCCAGCATGCGCCGTCTTCAAGAAGCGACTGCGCCTTTTCCTTCGTGCGCGTGTAGACGCTGACGGCATAACCGGCCTTCATGAGATTTCTCGCCATGCTGCTTCCCATGACGCCCGTGCCGATGAAGCCGATCTTTTCTCTTGCCATACGATTCATCCTCCCTTGGAAAATGCCTCAGATCCTTTCTCGTCACGGGCGAAAATAGGGGCTTCGCCTTCGCTGCGCCTTGGGGCGTCCGATGACTTCGGCGAGCATGACCGCCTGCAGCATGGCGGCAGACGCAAGGTCGAGCGCGAGGGCGCCGCTTTTCTCTGTCCCTTCCTGTGAATTCTGCAGCTCTTCCCCCCATTTTTCCGCATGACGCAGCGAAGCGGAAGATGCGGCGGCAGGCGTCGCCTCGATTCCTGAAAACACATCGCGCGGTACGTCCCTCTCCTCAATCTCTGCCGCCCGTCCGCCAAAGAAACGGCGCAACAGATCCCGCGCCTCTGCCGAATCCTCGGCCACGACCTGCGCCTGCGCCGCCTCAAGCCTTCTTCCCATTGCGGCTGGAGCGGCAGAGGCTTCGGGCGTTTTCTCGCGCCGCGCCTCCTTTTTCTTCTTGTCCAGCAGGCTTTTTACGAGGAGGAACACGATGAAGAGGACGATGCCTGTGACGCTCATGCCGACTGCCTCCTTCCCTCTTCCGTCTTACTTCGCCGTATGCGGCGGGTTCGCGCCCGCCTCGCTGATCGCCGTGCGCATGTCGGTGTCCGCCTGCACGTTGCGCAGGTTGTAGTAGTCCATGACGCCGAGGTTGCCGCTCTTCAAGGCCTCCGCCATCGCATGCGGCACTTCCGCCTGCGCCTCGACGACCTTCGCTTCCATCTCCTGCGTGTAGGCCTTCATCTCCTGCTCCTTGGCGACCGCCATGGCGCGGCGCTCCTCCGCCTTCGCCTGCGCGATGCGCTTGTCGGCCTCGGCCTGATCGGTCTGCAGCTCCGCGCCGATGTTGCGCCCGACGTCGACATCGGCGATGTCGATCGAGAGGATCTCGAACGCCGTTCCCGCGTCAAGCCCCTTTCCGAGCACGGTCTTCGAGATGACGTCGGGGTTCGCGAGCACTTCGCCGTGGCTCGCCGAGGAGCCGACCGTCGTGACAATGCCCTCGCCGACACGAGCGATGATCGTCGGCTCGCCCGCGCCGCCGACGAGGCGGTCGATGTTGGCGCGCACGGTCACACGCGCCTTGATCTTCAGCTCGATGCCGTTCATGGCGACGGCGGAGACGATCGGCGTCTCGATGACCTTGGGGTTGACGCTCATCTGCACGGCGTCGAGCACGTCGCGCCCCGCGAGGTCGATGGCGGCCGAACGCTCGAACGGCAGGGGAATCTGCGCACGATGCGCGGCGATCAGGGCGTCGACAACCTTGTCGACGTTGCCGCCCGCGAGGTAGTGCGCTTCGAGCTGGTTGACCTGCACGTCAAGTCCCGCCTTGTTCGCCTTGATGAGCGGCATGACGATCTTGCCGGGCGGCACGCGGCGCATGCGCATGCCGATGAGCGTGATGATGTTCACGGGGACGTTCGCCGCAATCGCCGAGATCCAAAGCCCGATGGGCACGAAGTGCAGGAACACCATGACGACGAGGACAGCGACGACGAAGAGAAATGCCAATGCTATGACGCCTTCCATAAAGAACTCCTCCTTGCAAAAGTATGAACAAGTTCAACGATTCCTCTAGGAATCAGCGACACGGCGCACGACGATGCGGCTGCCGCGCACCGCCGTCACACGGACGCGCTCGCCCTTCTCGATGTAGGCGCCCTCGGAAACGACGTCGACGGGCACGCCGTCGACGAGGATCGATCCCGCGGGACGCACGTCGGTCAGAACGACAGCCTCACGCCCGACGAGATCCTTGCGCTCCTCGGCGCTCACATAGCCCTTCGCGCTCGTCGAAGCGTCGTGCAGCACGACCCTCTTCCAAAGGCGGCTGTCGGGCAGAAAACGCGCGATGAGGAGAAAGAGAAGAACGGCAAGCGCACCGGCGGCAAAGAGCGCGTAGACGGCATTGACGTCGCCGCCGAGCGCAAGGACGACGCTGTAGAGCATCGCCGCTACGCCGAGAGCGCCCAAGACTCCCGTGGCGGGCAAGAGCGCCTCCGCTGCAATCAGGAGGACGCCCACGAGAAAGACGGCGACCTCGTAGAGGCTCACGAGCCCCCTTGCATACTGGCTGCTGAAGAACACGCCCGCCGCGACGAGTCCGAGCAAGACGCCAAATCCCGTGCCGCCCGTCTTGACCTCCATGAGCACGGCAAGGAAGATCACGGCGACGAGGAGCACCTGCAAGGCGGGAGTCCCGCCGACAAATTCCATACGATCACATCCTTCCCATGAATCTTCCCCGTTTCCTACTTGTATCTATTCCATACGGAAGGGGAGAAACCTGCCTAGATTCCTTAAAATTGCAGGAGAAAATGCCCAGTGAGAGCCACAGATGAAGCATTTGCCTGCCGGCCTCTCTAGGCGTATAATGAACAGAAAGAAAGATCTTCCGTCAAAAATCGTTCCAGGAGGTTCGCGTCCCATGGAAATTTCCACAGCGCAAATCGCCCTCATGCTCGCTACCATCGCCCTCGTCCTCGCGAGCGGCCTCTATGCCGCCCGCTCCGTCCATTCGGCGGAAGGCTTCAGCCTCGGCGGGCGCAGCGCGGGCGCACCGCTCGTCGCGGGCACGATCGCCGGCACCTGCGTCGGCGGCGGCGCGACCGTCGGCACGGCGCAGCTCGCCTGCTCGCTCGGGCTTTCCGCGTGGTGGTTCACGATCGGCACGGGGATCGCTCTCATCGTCATGGGGCTTTTCTATGCGAAGCGCTTGCGGCGCACCTCGCTCGAAACGATCCCCGAGTTCCTCGGCGTCCGCTACGGCAAGAGCGCGAGCGTCTTTTCAAGCCTCGTTTCTTCCGTCGGCATCTTCTTCAGCGCCGTCGCGAGCACGCTGCCGGGACTCCATCTCATCGCCGCAATCTTCGGCGTCGGCCACGGCGCGGCGGCATTCGCCCTCGTCGCGCTCGTCGCCTGCTACATCTTCTTCGGCGGCATAAAAAGCGCCGGCGTCGGCGGCATCCTGAAGATGATCGTCCTGTGGCTGAGTCTTTGCCTCGCAGGCGTCGCCGCCTGGCACGGACTTCCTGCACTCACAGCGGACGCGCCGCTCGCGCCCGGCACATGGAGCCTCGGACACGCCGGCGCCCAGAGCATCGCCGCAGGACTCCTCTCGCTCATCGTCGGAGTCATCTCCACGCAGTCCTACATCCAAGCCATCTTCTCCGCCGCCAACCCGCGCACGGCGACCGTCGGCGCATTTGCCGCCGCGCTCATCGTCATCCCCGTCGGGCTGCCGTGCTCGCTCATCGGCATCTACATGCACGCCGCCGCACCCGACATCGCGCCCATCCTCGCACTGCCCGCCTACCTTTTTACGCATGCCGGAACGCTCATCGGCAGCATCGCCATGGGCGGCATCGCGCTTTCCCTCGTCGGCAGCATCGGCGGCCTCTCGCTCGGCATCGGCACGATGCTCTCGCACGACGTATTCGCGCCGCTCCTCGCCGTGAAGAGCGAAGGCCGGTTTCTCCTCCTGCACCGCCTCACGGTGCTCCTCGTCATGGCGCTCGCCGCCCTCTTCTCCATCTTCTTTATCGACAGCCAGGTGCTCGTCTGGAACTACCTGTCGATGGCTCTTCGCGGCGGCGGCGTCTTCCTGCCGCTGACGCTGGCGGTCTTCTGCCCCGGGCGGCTTTCCCCGCGCCTAGCCGTCATCTCCATGCTGCTTTCTACGGCAACGGCTGTGGCGGCTGCAGCCTTGAAAAGCGCCGTCCATCCGCTCTTCATCGGACTCGTCGTCAGCGCCGCGCTCATCCTGCCGGGAATTTGCCAAAAACAAAAAGAACATACAGGGAGGAATCTCTCATGACAAATACAGCCATACCCGCAGCGGCGGAAGAACTGCTCCATTTCATCCAATGCTCGACCTCGCCCTTTCATGTCGTCGAGGAGAGCGCCAAGAGGCTTCTTCGTGCGGGCTTTCAAGAACTCAAGCCTGCGGACTCGTGGCGTCTCGCCGCCGGCGAACGCTGCTTCCTGCGCGTCTACGGCTCGGCGCTGCTCGCCTTCGCCATCGGCGAAAAGCCGCTCAAGCGTCACGGCACGCCTCTTCTTATGGCGGCAGCGCATACGGATTTCCCGTGCTTTCGTCTGAAGCCTGCGGCCGGCATGACACACGACGGCTGCGGCATGCTCAACGTCGAAACGTACGGCGGGCTCATCCTGCGCACATGGCTCGACCGTCCGCTCTCGCTCGCAGGCAAGGTCGTGCTGCGCGGCAAGGACGCCTTTCATCCCGTTGTGCGCCTCGTCGACTTTCAAAAGCCGCTCGTGACAATTCCGAGCCTCGCCATCCACATGGACCGCGACGTCAACAAGGACGGCGCCTTGAACGCGCAGAAAGACATGCTGCCGCTCGCCGCTCTCGTTGAAAAGGAGGAGGAGAAGAAAGGCTTCTTCCTCACCTGGCTTGCCGAAGCCTGTGAAACGGAAAAAGACGCGATCCTCTCCTACGATCTCGGCGCCTATCCATGCGAAGCAGGCTGCACCTTGGGACTTCGCAATGAATTCATCTCCTCGCCGAGGCTTGACAACCTCACCTCCGTCCTCGCCTGCCTCAAGGGCATCGAAGAAGCGCACCCCGCAGAGGGCCTTCGCCTCATCGCGCTCTTCGACAACGAGGAGGTCGGCAGCCGCACGAAGCAGGGCGCCGGCTCCGCCGTGCTCGGCGATGTGCTGCGCCGCATCTATCAAGACCTTTCAGGCAAAAGCGACGCCGTCTGCCGTGCGCTCGCCAACGGATTTTTGCTCTCCGTCGACGTGGCGCACGCCGTCCATCCTTCACACGCGGCGAAGAGCGATCCCGTCGTGCGTCCCGCGCTCGGAGCGGGCGTCGTCCTCAAGCAGGCAGCGTCGCAGAGCTACGCGGGAGACGCCGAAGCCTCTGCCGTCGTGCGCGCGCTTGCCGAAGAGCACGAGATTCCCTGGCAGAGATTCGTGAACCGCTCCGACAGCCGCGGCGGCTCGACGCTCGGCGCCATCGCCTCCTCCTTTGTCCCCGTGCGCACGATGGACATCGGTGCGCCCGTGCTCGCCATGCACTCGGCGCGTGAGACGATGGGCGCTGCCGACCAAGCTTCGCTTGAGCGGCTTCTCACAGCGTTCCTCTCTTGAAGGAGCACATGCCATCCCGCACGAAACCGCCGATGCAAAAAAACTCCCCCGAAAGCCGCCCTCGGCTCTCGGGGGAGTCTTTCTGCTCTGCCGTTCCATTTCCATGCTCAAATGCCAAGCCCGCGTTCCAAATACTTGCGCTGCAGCAGGAAGATGCATCGCACGAGCTGGTTTTGCTGCCTCTTGTCGAGGTGCGCCGCAAAGTGTGCGCCGATGTGGTAAACGGGCGTCGCGAGCGCCGTGCGGTCGATCGAGCGCATGACGACGGCCGTCGTCTTCAGCTCGCCGACGGCGGGCAAATCAGGAATTGTCACTTCGATTTCCATGCCGTCTTCCAACGGCTCTTTCCACACGAAAGAAACGCCGTTGCCGCTGATGTCGACGAGCGTCGTATCCTTCGCCTTGTTCTTGCCGCCGTAGAGATTCGACAAGGTCACCTGCATGGGAAGAGGCGCGGGCACGCGCACGAAATCGCGCTTCTGCTGGCGCTCGACCTCGGCGGGAAGCTCCATGTACCAGATGCGGTCAGGCAGCGGGCTGCTCGCGCAAAAGAGCGAAGAAAAGCGATAGGTGCATTTCTCGCTCGGCATGGCACAGTGAAAGGGAGCGCCCGATTCAGGGCCGTGCGCGTACTCTGCATCCGTCATGCGCATCTCGACGATGAGACGGTCTGCCGTCATCTCCTTGAGAATCCCTATACGCGCCTTCTTTCCTCCCTCCTGCAAAAAATAGATCTTTTCTTCCAGCGCGAGCGCTTCTTCGGGCGCAAAGCGCTCTTCCATCCTATTCTCCGTCGTCATATCTCCTCTTCTTCTCGCATTACTTTTGCAAAATCGCTTCATCGGCAAGGCTTCCGTCGGGCAGGAAGCACGAAAAATGCAGCCGCTCGGCCGACGCCTCCAACGTCATATAATTGCCGCGCTCGGGCTGCGCGAGCGCCTTCTTGTCGAAACGCGCATTCACAGGCACATCGTAATAGCAGTTGCCGCAGTTTCCTGTATCAATGTAAAAAGGTCCTTCCTCGCTCGGCGCAAAATTCACGATATGCCCTAGACGCCGATACGTATGCTGATGCGCTGTCAGAACGACATCGGGGCGCAGTTCATCGAAGAGCGGCATGAAAAGGCGACCCGTCGCGCTGATGTCGCCCGTGACGGGATCGCTCAAATCGGGATAGTCGTACTCGATGACGTCCTTGTGCATCAAGACGATCTTCCACTTCTTGCGGCTCGCCGCCATATCGCGGCGCAGCCAAGCCATCTGCTCCTCCAAGAGTCCCGCACGCAATGCCTCGACTTCTTCCCACTGCGTGTTGAGCGCGGCGAAATGGCACGGCCCATAATCAAACGAATAGTACCAGCCCGAAAAGCGCAGGCTGCCGTTTCCCGGCACGGGGAAGTAGCCGAGCCAGGCCAAGGGCAGACGGCACTGCCAGTTCAAATCATACGCTTCATGATTGCCCATCAAGGGAGCACACATCATGCGGCTCATAAGTCCCGCCGCCCCCTCGAACCACTGCCGCCACTGGTAGGCGGCCTCCCCGTTGTCGACGAGGTCGCCCATCATGATGAAGAAGTCGGCGTCCGGCTGCTGCGCCGCCGCGCTCTCTGCCGCCTTTCGCCAAGTCACATAGCCGTCCGAGCACTGAGAATCGGGAAAGATCAGCGCCTTGAATGCGCCGTCCCCCGCCGTCCGCAGCGAAAACCACGGCGATGCCGTATCGCCCGTGCGCAGGCGGTACTCGTACGAGGCATCCGGCGAAAGCCCCGTCAGAAGCGCCTCGTGGGAAAACAGCCGCTCGCCGCCGTCCGCGAGGATCTTCTCCCGCGCGGCAAAGGAAGCGGCGACTGCCTCCCCCGCTCCCACGGGACGCAGGTCGACGACGGCCTCGGCCTCGCTCACATCGGACTCCCAGGCGATCATGCGCGAGGTTCGGCTGTCCTCGGTGACGATCTGCCGCACGAAGAACGCTTCCAGCCCCTCGGCGGCAAAAGCCCTGCGCCAACGCGCAGGAAACAAACTGCCAAGTCCCAGCGAAAGCAGCGTCCGCAGCGATATTTTCAAAAACCTGCGGCGCGAAAGCGCCGGCAAGGAAGCAAAAAGCATGGCGAAACCTCCTTCGCCTTATTTCATGACTCGTACAGGATGCCGTTCTCCAAATGCAGCGAACGCTGACAGAACCATTGTACCACAGCTGCATCATGAGAAACAAGCAGACAGGCAATTCCCTGTTTTTCTCGCAAATCGCGCAAGAGATGCAAGATCTGCGCCTGCACGGAAATATCGAGCATCGAGGTCGGCTCATCGAGAATCAGAAGGGCCGGCTTCAGCAAGAGCGCTCTGCTGATGCTGAAGCGCTGCATCTCCCCGCCGGAGAGTTCGTGCGGATAGCGCCGCAGGAGCTTTTCGCTCAAGCCTACGCGTGCCAGCTGCTCTGCTATACGCTCCCTCCAGATTGCGCGAGGCGCCGCATCCTGCACCTGCAGCGCCTCGCGCAGGCTCGTTTCCAACGTGCAGCGCGGATCGAAGAACGTACCCGGCGTCTGCGATATGAACTGCACCGCGCGCCGAAAACCGCGCCGCTCATTTCGTGCCAGAGAAAAAATATCCTTCCCTCGCCATCGCACCTTGCCGCCGTCGGGAATCTCCAATCCGAGCAGCAGACGCACGAGCGTACTCTTTCCTGAGCCGCTCTTGCCCATGAGGCCGACCGCCTCGCCTTCATGCAGCGTCAAAGAAGCTTCGTGCAGAACACAAAAGCGCCCGCCCTTCGCCCGATCCTTATAATGCTTCGTCAGCCGATGCGCTTCCAGCATAGAGAAAACACCTCACCTTCCCTGAACCTGCCGCATAAAGGGATGGACGCGCCCTGCGACAGCGAGCATCTGCATGCGCACAGCGCTGGGCGAATCGACAGCCTGAGCCGGCGCCTGACGTTTCCGCCTGCAGCGGCAAGGCCTCAAAGCCATTTTCCGGCAAAGCCCGCAGCAGCGCCTGCGTATACGGATGATGCGCCGCAAGCTCCGGCGCAACAGCAAGAAGTTCCACGATCTCTCCCTCGTACATGACGATGAGACGATCGCATATACTGTGTGCCAAAGCGATATCGTGCGTAATGACGAGAAGCGTGCAGCGCGTCCGCTCCGCCATACGTGCGAGGCTTCTGCCAACGGCCTCGCGTGCGTCTTCATCGAGTCCCTTCGTCGGCTCATCTGCCAAAATCCATGCGGGACGGCAGGCCGCCGCCATGGCGCAGAGGATGCGCTGCAGCATGCCGCCCGAAAGTTCATGCGGGTACGCCCGGAGCACGCGCTCCGGCTCCGCCAATTCAAAGGAACGCAGAAGCCTTTCCGCTTCCTCTTGCGAAAGCGGCTTCATGCCCGCTCCGCGGCGCACATCCCGCAGATGTCCGTCGATTGTCCGCAAAGGGGACAGCGCCTCTTGCGGCAGCTGCGGCACCAGCCCCCAGACATTGCCCCACAAAGAGTTTTTTTCGCGCTGCGTCAGTGCGAATACGTCTTTTCCATCGAACTGCACCTTGCCGCGAATCTCCGCACTTTCCGGCAAGAGTCCGAAGAGCGCCTCGCCGAAGACGGATTTTCCGCTGCCGCTCTCGCCGATAATGCCCGTCACGCCTCCTTGCGCCAGATGAATGCTCGCATCATGCAGCACGGGAACCCTTTCTCCGCGCACACGAAAGGACACGGAGAGTTCCTGCACCTCGAAGCCGCTTCTCTCTTCCTTCATCTTCTCACCTCATCCCAACGCACATCCAGTCGATTGCGCAGCTCGCTCGCCAAGATGTTGATGGATGCGACCAAGAGCAGAATGCACGCGCCGGGAAGCAAGACGAGATGCGGCACACTGCGATAGTAGAGCATAGCATCGCTGACCATCACGCTCCAATCGGGAACAGGCGGCTGCACGCCGAGGCCAAGGAAGCTCAGTCCCGCAATCGCCAGGATGCCGCGCCCCAAACGCAGCGCCGCGAGCACGAGCAGGCTGCTGAAGAGGTTCGGCACGATATGCAGCAAGAGAATCCGCGCATCGCTGCAGCCCAAGACGCGCAGACCTTCCACGAAAGACATCTGACGCAGCCGCAGGACTTCCAAGCGGACGATGCGGGAAAATCCCGCCCAAGAAGTCACGACGAGAGCGACCAGAAGGCCGTCCAGCCCCGGTCCCCAAAATCCCGCTACAGCGACCATGAAGCAGGCGCCGGGAATCCCCTGAAAGATATTTGCTGCCGCCGTGAGGGACGCATCGACAATACCTCCATAATATCCCGCCAAGAGTCCTGCCAATGTCCCAAGCAAAAGAGCCGCTGCCGTAGACAAGAGTGCGAGAAGGATCGTATAGCGACTGCCGAAGAGAAGTCGGCTCAGCATATCGCGCCCCAGGGCGTCCGTTCCGAGCCAATGCAAGGCGTTCGGCAATTCCATGCGATGCGCCATATCGGGCTGAAAGGGATTGTACGGCGCGAGCCATGCAGCGAAGATGCCGGAAAGCACGACAGAGAGCACGATGAGCGCCGCAAACAGCGTCAAAAGCGAGGGGCGGCGCATCATGAAGACCTCCCGAGCCGCGTGCGCGGATCAAGATAATACGCCAGAAGATCGACGCCCAGCGATACAAAGACAAAGATCATCCCCGTCAAGAACACATAGCCCTGCAGAAGCGGATAATCGCGAAAGCGTATGGCTTCCATCGCCAAGGAGCCAATTCCCGGCAAGGCAAAAACGGATTCGACGATGACGGAACCGCCGAGCACCGCCCCAAAATAATTTCCCAGAAGTGCGAGCACGGGCAAAAGCGCATTGGGCAGCGCATAGGTGACGAGGACGCGCCAAGAAGAAAGCCCGCGCGTCGCCGCCACTTTGCAGTAAAGCGCGCCGAGTTCCTCATGCAGACGGCTCGAAAGAAGCTGTGCCGTCATCGCCAGCGTCACGAGAGAAAGCGCCAGCGACGGCAGGATATAGCCTGCGGCCTTCTCCACGCCGCTCGTCGGCAAAAGCCCCCATGTTTCTCCCACGAGCAGGATCAAGGCGATGGCAAGCAAAAAGCTCGGCGTCGAAAGCAAAAGATGAATCAGCGCGGCTAGTGCATGCCCCAGCAGGCTTCCGCGAAAGAACACGACGAGGACTCCGAGAGCGATGCCGCCGACGCCCGCCCATGCGAGCGAGCAGAGTGCAAGGGTCACCGTCACGGGAAGACGCCTTTCGATTTCCTGCCAAACGCTGTTTCCCGTGTGCCACGCCGTGCCGGCGTCGCCCTGCACGATATGGGAAAGCCACGTGCCGTACTGCACATACCACGCTTCATCAAGCCCCATTTCCTCGCGCATCGCTGCGATCTCCTCCGCCGATGCCGCCGACGTGCCCGTCTGATCGAGCATAAGCTCCGCCGGATCGCCCGGCGCGAGGAAGCTCAGTCCGAAGGTCAGAAGACTGATGCCGAGCAAGACAGGCAGCACGGACAAGATGCGCCGCACAACAAAAGATTCCATTCGCTCACTTCCTCTCCACTTTTGATAAAGTGATGCCATAGACCAAAGCCTTGTAGCCCGTAATCTCCTTATTATAAGCGACGATGTTCTCATCGTAATAGAGCGGCACGACGGGCAGATCCTCTGCAGAAATTTCCTGCAGACGCAGGAATATCCTCGCGCGTTCGGCTTCATCCGTCAGCGTCTTGAGCTGCGCCATCAGCGATTCGACTTCCTCGCTTCGATAGCCAAGGCACGCCGCCTTGCTGCGCGCACCGTCGGGCAGCAAGAACGCATTGAATATGAACTGCGGATCGCCGTTCGGCAAGCCCTGCTGCGAACGCGCAATCTCATAGCGGCCGCGCCTGAGTTCTGCCGTCATTGTCGAATACTCCATGGGCACGATATGCACGTCGAGACCGATCTCAGAGAGCCAATAGGCAATGAGTTCCGCCTCCCCCTTCTGCAGCGGATCGGCGCCGTTGAGCAAGTAGCGCACGCTGCAGCGTTTCCCCTGCAGCGCTTCGTCCGCCAGGCGTTTCGCCTCGGCCAGATCGTATGGCACAGGAAGTTCACGATAAAAGGGACTGGCGTTGCTCAGAAGATTCGTCGTCGGTACGGCATAACCCAGAAAGAGCGCCTCCACCAATGTCTTGCGATCCAGGGCGAGACTCAGCGCCCGGCGCATCCTCACATCGTCAAATGGCGGCTTCGTGCCATTCACGAGGAGCATCTGCACCAAGGAAGAGCGGCTGACCGAAAGCGCGAAGCGCCCGTCCTTCTTGAGTTCTTGCGCCAAGGACGGCGGCATCGCCTTCAAATCGAGCACGCCCGCGATCTCACCCGTCTTCAAAGCGGAAAAACGCACGTCAGCGCTCGGCATATTGCGCACGATGATTTTCTCTGCGCGTGCTTTCTCTCCATAGTAATCTTCATTTCGCACAAGGACGACGTACTCGTCCAGCTTGTTTTCTTCAATCCTGAACGGTCCTGTGCCGATCGCCTCGCGCGAGAAGTTGCCGTCCTCAGCCAGACATGACGGCGCATACATCGCGCTGCCGAAATTCATCATGTTGTAAAGTTGATTGACATTCGGCTCGGAAAAAGTAAATTCCACCGTATAATCATCGAGCTTGTCCGCACGTACAAAATGCGGATAAAAATTGCGGATGTTCAGCATGTAAAAGCCCGACGGCTTCACGCCCTTTTCCAGTCGTTCCATATTCTTGAGCACAGCATCTGCCGTGAATTCCGTCCCATCATGGAAGCGCACGCCGCGGCGCAGATGAAAGCGCCATCTGCGCCCCCCGTCGAGCATCTCCCAGCTTCGTGCAAGGCAAGGAGCGGGTCTGCCCGTCTCTTCATCGTTTGTCACGAGCGGTTCCCAGACCTCGAGAATCTTGCTGCAATAGTAGCCGTCATGCTCGCCCGGAGCCAAGTGTCGGTACGCCGCCAGAACGATGGCATCATCTTCACGCGGCGCCTTCGCTGTCGGCGCATCCGCCTTGGCACAGCCTGCCAGAAGCAGCGTTCCAAGCAACAGAAGCGTCAAGAGCCATGCGCCATTTTCCCTCCACCTCATGCCTTCCTCCCTATAAGCAAGGCGGAAGCCTCGCAGCTTCCGCCCCCATTTATGACCTTATCTTTGGAAACTAAAAATCTACGCTCATCGACAGCGCCAAGGTGCGGGGCGTCGACATGTAAAGATTGTCGCCGCGCGCAATCATCCAATACGACTTGTCGAAAAGATTGTAGCAGGTGAGCGCGAAGCGTGCCGGCAGCTTGTCGATCTTCGTCTTGTATTCGACGCCGAGATCGACCACGGCGTACGACGGCGCCCAGAACTTCTCGTAAAGAAGCGGTGCGCTTCCCGTGTAAACCATGCGCCCGAAGGCGCCGAACTTCTCATCCGCACTGTAGCGCACGAGGAGCGAGCCTGACCAATACGGACGTCCCGACTCGATGACGCCGTCGTATTGCCCGCCTTTCGTCTTGTCATACTTCGCATTGAGATACGAAAGCCCCGCAGCGAAATTCCATTTCTTCGCCACATTGCCGCTCACGGAAAGCTCCACGCCCTTGTGGCGAATCCTGCCGTCCTGCAGCTGGTACATGTCGCTGCCGCGCACCACATCAATGTTGTTCGCCTGCTCGATGTCGAAGAAGCTCAACGTCGTCAAGATGCCCTTGTTGGCATACTTGAAACCGATCTCGTTCTGTTTCGTCTTTGCCGCAGGAAGTATCTCGCCCTTGTTCTTATACTTGCTGGCTACGACCGTTCCTACGTCGAAATTCTCGGCATGACTCGCATAGATGGAGAAATTCTCCACAGGATGATACATGAGGGCATACGTCGGGCAATAAGCGCTGTCGTTCGCACTCGACGACACCTGTCCCGTCGCCTGACTGTAGGAATCAACATGCGAAGAGTGGTGATGGACGCCCAAGAGCACATTGAGCTTCTTGTAGTCAATCGAATCGACGAAAGAAATGCCCGCGATGCGCGTCTTATTGGACAAGAAAGTCTCGTATCCGGGATGTGCTGAATCTATATAATTAAAGATTCTCGTGTAGATGTTTCCCGTGCCAAGATTATATGTGGTAAAATTCTTCGTCCCATGACGCTGACGCCATGCGCGGTCGACGGCAAGCGTCAGGTGATTCTTCGTCTCGCCGACGTTTACATCGCCTTGGACGCCTGCCTGCCAGTAATAAGCCTTCTGCGGCGTCGCCGAACTCTGTTGGCGAATATTGAAATCTCCATTATCATTCAAAATCGTCAAGGCGCTGTACTCGTACATGACATTCTTGTTGAGTTTGTTGTGCAGAAGACCGAAATTCATAAACCATTTCCAGTCCTTGTTCATCTTCTGCTCATGATTCAGCGCGAGCACCCAGCCGTACGACGCCTTGTCCATGCCATCGAAGGCATAATCGCGCGAATGATCGGGAACGGCGGGCAGCTTCGTAACGGCCCTTCCAAGCTTGAACCAGCGCTGTCCCCCGAGGATCTCGTTGCTTCGATAGCCCGCAAAGAGATTCGTCTTGCTTCGCTCATCGCGGTGGTCGACATTCACATAGATGCTCGAAGACTTGACCTTCTGATTGTCGACCGCCGTCTCTCCATCGACCTTTTCAAGATTGACGCGCACGCCCCAATCGCGATTCCTGCCGAAGCGATGGCTGAGATCAAGATAACCGCCCAGCATGCCCTTGCCTGAGAACGTGGCCGTAAAGCGATTGAAATCCTTCTCTTCCGCCCGCTTTGTCACGAAATTCACGAGACCGCCTGCAGCATTCGATTCATAGTGCGTGCCCGTGCCTGAAAGGCCGCTGTTCGGACCCGCCACGACGTCAGCGCGCGAGATGACATGCGTCGGCGCATTGAACTGCGTCCATATTCCCGGGATGCCGTTCACGTACGTGCTCGTGCCGTTGGCGCGGAAGCCGCGGAACGTGAAGTCATTGTGCAGGATGCTTCCAGACTGGCGGATGGACGGCGACTGCGCCAAGATGCTGTCCAAAGGCTGCGACGGGTCGCTGAAGGAGCGCACCGTCTCTTCCGTGATGTTCGTCACCGTGAACGGCGTCTTCATCGTATCCTGCTGGCCGAGGATGCCGACGGAACCTCGCCGCGCAGCGAAGCCTCGGTTATGCCGATCTGCCGTCACCACGGTCTCATCGATCTGATGTTCCACTGCCTCTTCGACAGCTGCATCCTCCTTTTCTCCTGCAGCTGCTTTTTCCACTTCTGCCGCTTGACCGGTTCCAGCCAATCCCATACTCATGAATGCCGCCAGCACAGCAGTCGTCAATTTCTTTCTCGTAAACATTCCCATTTCCTTGAACCTTTCTTTTTGAAATCCTTGTTTCAATCTTTCCCGAGCAGCGCCTCATAGGCCTCGGCTGCCCGTGCCGCAAAAATTTTGCGCACGGCGGCATTCTCTCCGATGCCCTTGAGAATCGTCTGCACGCAAAAGCCTTCGCGCTCCAAAAGTGATTTGTGCGAGTCCGGCTCCTCGCCCGCCATATCGTTCGTCGCATGATCGCCCGCCACGAGCATCAGCGGCGCGAGCGTGACCTTCCTTATGCCCGCTTCCTTGAGCTTCGGCACGACGTCGTCGAGATGCGGCCGGCCTTCGACGGTGTAGATATAGACGCGCTCCTCGCCGAGCTTTTCCAAGCGATCCTGCATGACAGCGTAATAAGCGTTTGCCGGATGCGGCGTGCCGTGCGCCATGAGGAGCACGGCTTCGTCTTCGGCACGCGCCGGCAGCTCCTTCGCGACAGCCGCCATGACATCTGCGACGTCGTCGCGCTTTTCCTCCTGGCCCTGCCAATAGACGAGCGGCGTGCCGAGCGTCATGCGATGAAACCATGACTTGCATTCGTCGAAGACTTCCTTCTTGTAAGCGTACTCGATGCCCGGGATGATGTCAAGCGAGACGAGAGCGACGCGCGTACAGCCCTCATCCCTGAGCTTTTGCAGCGCCTCCTCGGGCGTAGGATAGAGGACGCCCTCGTTCTTCTTCACGCGCTCGATGACGATGTGCGACGTGAAGGCGAGCACGACCTTGACGGCGGGATACGTGTGCTGCACCTCTTCTGTCACAGCGTCGATCGTCTTCTTGCGCGTCTCCTTGAAGGTCGTGCCAAAACTCATGACGAGAATGGCGTCTCGTTCCTCGCGCTCTGCGCACGCGGCATTTTCCGCCGCAAGCACGCCGAGGCTTGCCGCCCGTCTCAGGGCAGTTCCCGCCGTCTTCACTCCCTCGTGGAGCTTGTAACCTTTATGCGCCATATACTTGCCTTCTTTCCTCACGATTCTCTCAAGAGTTTTCTGCTGCAACCGCCGCTTTGGGACAAATCCTTGACAAAGCTCCCGGCGTCCTTTATAATTTCTTTATTGCGCGGTGCGATGCATCGGCGTTTTCGGGGCATGGCTCAGTTTGGCAGAGCACCTGGCTTGGGACCAGGGGGTCGCAGGTTCAAATCCTGCTGCTCCGACCATCGCGTCAGTAGCTCAGTCGGATAGAGCAACGGCCTTCTAAGCCGTGGGTCGGGGGTTCGAATCCCTCCTGTCGCACCATGAATATTGCGGGGCTTGGCATTTTGCCAAGCCCTTTTGTTACGCTTCGTGCGCCTCTCGATCCTTTGCTTCGTGCGCACGCTTCTCCATGTGACGCACAAGCTCGATGGCGCCGAGTCCGAGTCCCAATCGCTGCGATATCTCCTCGACGCTCATTCCCTGGCGCAGGAAAGCACGGATCTGCTCTTGCTGACGGTTCGGCGATGCTTCAGGCGACGGGTCTTCCACATCTTCCTCTTCCTGCACAGCAGTCAGATCCTCGCCCGCAGCCTCCTCAGGCGGCTCTTCCTCGTCCACCGATTCATCGTCTCCGTATTCCTCTTCCTCTTCTGTCACTGACTCTTCGTACTCTTCCTCCGACGCTTCGCCGTCTTCTTCATCTTCGTACTCGTACGTCTCATCATCCTCCATCTCATTCGGCGCATCCTCAGCGAACGATGCAGGTGACGCAGCATCTTCATGCGCCTGAAGCTCGCGATGCGCGTTTTCCCGCGCCATCGCAGCGCCATGCGAAGCGTTCGCCGCCCCGGCCGCCTCCACGTCTTCAGGAGGCAGCTGCAGATCGACGGATCTGCCGATCGAGCCTCCCTCCATCTGCTTCATAAGCGCCTCTTGAAAGCTCGGGGCTGTTTCTCCCGTACCAATGGCAACTGACGCCGCAGGGGCAGCGGATGATGCTGCAAATCCAGAAGCGGAGGGAGCGGAAATGACGGACGCAGCCGTCCGCTGCGCCGCTGCAGGTGCACGACGCGCTGCTGTAGAATGGGCAGGAGGGACCTGTGCTGCTGCAGAAGGCGACACAGGCGCAAATTCCATCTGCTGCGGCAGAGCGCCGAGCCGTGCGCCATAGGCCTTCTCCCACTGCGCCAAGGCGGCGAGACGCTCGTCCAAGGCCGCCTTCTGCGCATTCGCCTCCGCCAAAATGCGCTCCAGCCGTTCGACATGAATCTGCATCCTGCCGATGACGGCGTCGCCCGAGCGTTCGATCTCATAGCGCAGACGGTTCGCAGAAACTTCGACCGATTCCTTTTCCTTCGCCTTCCCCTTGCTCAAAAGACGCCGCATGATGAAGACGAGCGCCGCCCCCAAGACAATCAATGCGCCCAAAATTTCCGTGATCACTTCTCGCAGCTCCCCTTATCTTCAAGAAGCGCTGAAAAACTCAGCTCTCCCCTCAAAATGGGGCTGTCACATGAGTCGGCTACGACTTATGACAGCCCCGTTTCATTCCTTACGTGGATATATCAATATTGCGTCCGCGGAACACATCGACGGCAAACCTCTCCGTCGGCGCTTCCTCCTCCGCCGCTTCGGCATGGCGGCCGCCTCCCGCGCCTCGCCTGCCGCGTCCCTGCTTCTTGCGGCGTTCGGGGTCGTCCTTGATGCGCTCTTCTTCGGCTTGATCCTTCTTCCTGACCTGCGTCTGCTTCAGCGCCGTTTCCTGCTTGTCGCGCACAGCCTGAAAGTCCTGCTGCAAAGCCGACTGCTGATTCATATTGTGCTGCACCTGCGTCGCTTCCGAGGTGCGTGGCACGATTGCCTGCAAACTCATCGGGGTTACATCCATGCATCCCACCGTCCTTTCCAAGCGTCGTCAGAGGAAGCCCTTCGCAAGAGCACGAGCCATCAGTAAGCGCCCGTGCGGATCTGGTCGCCTTCCACGCTCAGCGTGCAGCGCTTTTCCTCTGTATGGATATTCTTGATGACGTTGTTGATCTTGAGCTTCACTCCCGGATAGATCGTCTCGGCGGCGCGAATGCGGCCGCGCTTCATGCCTTGGATCTTTTCCTCCAACTCGTCCATCTCTTCCAAAAGACGCTCCAACTGCCCTTCTACCTGGAAGCGCACCTTTCCCAATTGCGCGACCATTTCCTGCCTCTCGGGCGGCAGCTTGCTGAGATCGACCTTGCCGAGTGTCGCGAGCGTCTTCTTGATCTCATCAAGCTTCTTCTTCGTGTCGCCATATTCCTGACAAACCGTCTTGTACTGGCGCTGCACCATCGGGTTGACGCCGACTTCGAGCTTCGTCGCAACATTCGCCGAGTTGCCGATCTGCGTCGCTTCGATCTCTTCGCCAGCAAACGTCGAGCCGCCCATGATCTGCCCGCGCTTTCCCAGCACCGTGACTTTCTTGCCCGCCCGCACCTGCGAGTTCAGGACGACGTCGGCAATCATGACATTCTGACCCGCTTCGATCTCTGCATTCTCCGCAAAGAAAGCCGTGAGCGTTCCCTTCGCCTTGACAAAGCCGCGGTTCATGCCTTGGATGCCGCCCTTGACGAGAATGTTGTTTCCCTCGACTTCGGCGCCCGAGACGATGCCGCCGACCTCGATGTCTCCCGTAGCCTTGACGACGAAGCCCGCCTGCACGCTTCCTTGGACGGCGACCGCTCCCGTAAACTCGATGTTGCCCGTGCCGACGCCCACATCTTCCTTGATGACGAGACGCGGGTCGACGCCGATGACCTTGCCCGTATCGACGATTTGTCCGTCGATATCGGCATAGAGGAAGTTCTCGTCGCGAATCGAGGAATTCTTGCCCGCCTTGAACACGAGCGGACGACCCTTCTTCTGATTGACTTTGACGCCGAGCACGTTCATGCCGGGTTCCCCGTCCGTCTGCAAGACCCTTTCGGCGAGAAGTTCCCCCTGCTTCACGAGCACGAAGAGGTTCATGTTCTTGTAGTCCGCACGGTCATATTCATCCGTCTTGGGGCGTCCCTTTACGCCGAGGTCGTAGTTCTTCTTCAGATAGGCGTCCTCGCCATGCTGCGGCTCCTTGCCGAACGCCGCCTCGAAATCCTGTCCGTCCTTCGCGCCCTGCTCGATTGCCGCCTCGTCGAAGCCGAAGACGACACCCTTGTCTTGGAGCGCCTTCTTGATCATCTCCGGCGTCGGGCGGGCGTTGGAGTCCGTGTGGTCGAAGCCGACCGTCGCCACCATCTTGTCCGAACTGACGTGGACATTGATCTTGCTGTAGACAGGACGCTCCCCGTTGGACCTTCCCTGTTCGCTCATGCTCTTTCTGCCTCCTTCTTGCCTCATTCCATGAGGCTTGTTTTCCATCTCGCCAAAAAGCCCCGGAGCCGAAATACGGCTTTCGTATGGAGCTGGGAAATCCGCGCCTCTGAAAGATGCAGGATGAGACTGATTTCCTTCAGGGTGAGTTCCTCATAATAGTAAAGAGAGACGACCGTGCGTTCCTTTTCCGGAAGCTGGTCGATGGCTTCCGCCAAGGTGTCGCGCAGTTCGTTCTTCTCCGCATTCTCTTCAGGATCGATCGTCTGTGATGACGGGGATTCCGTGCGGACGTACTCTTCGAGCGGAATGACTGTCGCGATGTTCGTCTGCGAGACGAGATCGTGCAGTTCCTTCTTCGATATCTTCAGCTCGGCGGCAAGCTCGTCGTCCGTCGCCGAGCGCCCCAGACGGCCTTCGAGAGCTGTCACTGCCTGTTCGTAACGCCGAATCTTCTGCCTTTTCGATACCGGAATCCAATCCATCGTGCGCAGATAATCGAGCATGGCGCCGCGGATGCGCACGCCGCCATACGTCTCAAATTTGTTGCCGCGCTCGACGTCGTAGCGCTCGATCGCGTCGAGCAGACCAAAAAAGCCGCTCGAAACGAGATCGTCCCGATCAACATGTGCGGGCAGGCCGACAACGACGCGCCCCGCAATGATGTTGACGAGCGGCAGGTATTTTTCGACAATCTTGTCGCGAATTTCCGGCGCCCGCGTTTCCCGGTAAAGCGCCCAAAGATCTTGGATTTCCGCGGAGGGAGGTTCTGCCTTTTTCATCAATCAGCCGCCTCCTCGTCTCATCATTCTCCTCGCGGAACGGCAGCGGCAGGCTCTTCCATGACTTCCATCCCTGCATCCTGTTCTTGACCTTCTGCTCGCGCTCCTGCTGCTTCCCCGTCTTCTTCCGTCTCAAGCGATTCTTCCGTCCCATCTTTATCATTCGCCGCCTCGGGCGGTTTTCCCTCTTTCGCCGTCGGAATTCCCTCAGAAGACGCCCGCGCAAAAAGAGCGGGAAACTGCTTTTCCAACAGGAATGCGGCGAGGAAGACGAGAGCGGCGACGACGAGAAGCACCGCGATGCTCCTCCCCGCCGCAGTGGAAAACCGTGCGCCTGCGGAAACGGCGGTCAAAACGGTGAGGAAGGCTGCAAGGACGCCCGTGACAAGCGCTGTTCCAATCTTAAACAAAGTCCATCCCCCGCTAAATAATCTTTTCTCCGCGGTCGATCGTCTTGACCTTGTAATCTCCTGTGGCCAAGTCGATCTGTACCGTGCGGCCGTACGTGCCGCCCGTATCCTCGGCGACGATGCGTATGCCTTCTTTGGCGAGCGCCTTCTTTGCGGCTTCCGCATTCCGAAGGCCCACGCGCATGACGTCGGACGCATTGGCAAACGAGAACATCTGCGCACCGCCCGCGATCTTCGCGACGAGGCGGCTCTTCGCCGCGCCGAGCTTCAAGACCTCGCCGAGCAACAAAGGCACGCCCGTATCAGCAAACTTCGCATGATTCTCGTGCGCTCTCGCCTGCGTGCTGTCCGGCAGCATGATGTGCACGAGGCCGCCGACCTTCGTCTGCGGATCGTAGAGGGATATGCCGATGCAGGAGCCAAGACCGTAGCTGATGATCTGCTGCGGAGCCTTGCCGACCTTGTAATCCGCGATTCCTACGCGTAACATATCAGCCATATCATCCAACCCCCACTGCAGAAAGAATCATTTCCATGGAGCCTGGATCCGGCACAAGGAAGAAGTGTCCGCGCAGTTCATCGTCTTCGGCGAGGAACTCCGTCTCGATGACCATTGCATGATCGCCCATCTGGCCGAGCTGCACGAGCACGACGTTCAGAATCGCACCCGCCATATCCATGGCGAGCGCAGGAATCGACGGGATGAGCGAGAGGTTCGTGAAGCTGTAAAGCGCGTTGAGATAGGCGCCGGCCAAGATGTTGCCGATTTCCATCAGGGCGGACTCCGCCATCATGTCGAGATGCGTCGTCTCCCCCGACTCCTTGCCCATGAGGGCGTCGACGAGGTAGAAGGCGCTGTCCTGCGGCATGAGGAACAGGATGTTGCTCGGCGCCTTGCCGTAGACGCGCAGAAAAACGCCGACGACGATCGTCTCCGGCCCGCCGACGAGATCGGGAACCTCGTCGAGGGGGACGACCGAAACCTTCGGCACGTTCATATCAATGCGGCGATTGATGAGCTGCGACAGAGCTGTCGCAGAGTTGCCCGCACCAACATTTCCTATTTCCCGCAGCACATCGAGCTGTACCGGGGAGAGATCGATAATATCTTCCGTCATAGCTGCACCTCTAGCATACTGGCATGATTCGATAGAAATATCCTTCTCCTGCCCTGCGGGGCAGGAGAAGGAAACGAATCCTTATTTCATATCTTCCGGCAGGTCCACGATCTCATCGAGATTCAGCATGATGATCAAGCGCGCATCAATGTTGCCGATGCTGCTGACAAAGCGGTTGCTCGTATTGTCGCTGACATCTTTCGCTGCATTGATGTCACGCCCGGAGATGGTCAGAACCTCGGTCACGGCGTCAACGATCATGCCGATCGAGAACTCGCCGATCTTCATGATGATGATGCGCGTCGCATCCGTATAGGGAGCGTCCTCCAGACCGATGCGGCGCTTGAGGTCGATGACGGGAAGGACGCTGCCGCGCAGGTTGATGACGCCCTTGATGTAGTCAGGAGCGAAGGGCACGCGCGTGATGTCCGTCAAGACCTTGATTTCCTGCACGTTCAGGATGTTGACGCCGTACTCTTCCTTCAAGAGCTTGAAAGCGGCCACCTGAACGTCTTCCATGATTGCCTTCTTTTCCTTAGCCATGTCTGATCCTCCCCCTTACTGCTGCACGACCGTGCTGACGTCCAAAATCAAGGCGACACGGCCATCTCCGAGCACGGTGGCTCCGGAGAAGATCTTGAGTCCGGAAAGGAGTTTTCCGAGCGTCTTGATGACGATTTCCTGCTGACCGATGAGATTGTCTACGACGATGCCCGCCTTGCGCTCGCCGACGTAGACCACGACGACGAAGATGTCATCGTTGTCCTCTTCCTTCGTGCGCGGCACCTGGAGCGCCGTGCCGAGGTTGATGATCGGGATGATCTGCCCGCGCAGCACGATGACTTCCTGATTCTGCACCGTCTTGATGTCATCCGGATGGATATTGATCGTGCTGTCGATCGAGCCGAGAGGAATCGCATACATCTCTTCCTGCACCTTGACGAGGAGCGCCTGGATGATGGCGAGCGTCAGCGGCAGCTTGATCTTGAATACGGAGCCTTCGTCGATCTTCGTCTCGACGTCGACGTGACCGCCCAGCGACTCGATCTTGCTGCGCACGACGTCCATGCCGACGCCGCGGCCCGAGATGTCTGTGATATGATCGGCCGTCGAAAAGCCCGGCGCGAAGATGATGCGAACGGCGTCCGCATCGGAAAGCGCGTCGGCCTCTTCCTGCGTATAAAGCCCCTTCTCGACAGCCTTCGCACGAATCTTCTCGGCATCGATGCCGGCACCGTCGTCCGTGACCATGATGACGACGTTGTTGCCCTCGTGGCGCGCGATGAGTCCGACCTCGCCCGTGCGCGGCTTGCCCTTCTTCTCGCGGTCATCGGGATGCTCGACGCCGTGGTCGAGCGAGTTTCTCAGCAGGTGCATCAACGGATCGCCAATCTCGTCGATGACCGTGCGGTCAAGCTCAGTCTCCTCGCCCTCAACCGTGAGGTTGATGTCCTTGTTCAGTTCCTTCGCGATGTCGCGCACCATGCGCGGGAAGCGATTGAACACCTGGCTGACGGGAACCATGCGCACCTTCATGACGACGTTCTGCAAGTCCGTCGTCACGCGGTCCATCTGTTCCAAGGTCTCCGTCAGTTCCGGCATGCGGTTCGTCGTGCCGATCTGCTCGAGGCGCACCTTGTTGATGACGAGTTCGCCGACAAGGTTCATGAGGTTGTCGAGCTTCTCGATATCGACGCGCACGGACTGGCTCGCGTGATGCTTCTTCTCAGCGCCGCCCCCCGGCTTCGCCGGAGCCTTCGCAGCGGGCTTCGCCGCCGGCTTTGCGGCGGGCTTCGCCGCCGGAGCTGGTGCTGCAGGGGCGGGAGCGGCAGCCTTCGGCGGCTCTGCCGCTGCTGCCGGAGCAGGTGCAGGCGCAGGAGCGGCGAGATTGTCGGGATCGACCTCCTCGATCTTCACCTCTTCCAACTCGGAGACGGGCGCGAGCGCATCGGACACTGCATGCGCATCGGCCGTTGTGACGAGCACGAGGTCGAAATCGTGGTCGAATTTCTCCGCTTCCAAGTCTTCTGTCGAAGGAACCGACTTGATGACGTCGCCGATCTCGTCGAGGGCGTTCATGACCATGTAGGTGCGCGCCGCCTTCAAGAGGCAAGTGTCAGCGAGGCGGATGTGGATGTGGAAGACGACCATGCCGCCCTGCTTCGCCGCACGCATCGCATCCTTGTCATCTTCGGTATAATCGAGCGAGGACGCAGGCGCGGCTTCGGCTGCCGGCGCTTCCGCCGCAGCCGGGGCCGCATCGGCTGCCGGCTGCGGCTCGCCCTTGGAAATGGAGGAGAGCTTCTTCACGAGGTCGGAGACATCGACGAGATCCTCGGGATCGCCGTTGCCGACGTTTTCGATCATTTCCTGCAGGGAGTCGAGGCACTTGAAAATCGTCTCAATGATGTCTTCCGTCACCTTGAGCTGGTTGTTGCGGATGAGGTCGAGCACGTCTTCCATCTCATGCGTAAGCTCGGCGATCTTGTTGAACCCCATCGTCGCCGACATGCCCTTCAGCGTGTGCGCGTTGCGAAAGATCTCGTTGACGACGGACACCTCGTTCGGGTCATTTTCGAGGCTCAGCAGACCATCGTTCAAGGACTGCAGATGTTCGCGCGACTCGTCCAAAAACATGTCCATGTACTGATTTGTTTCCATTTCAAATCCCCCTGTTTGATTTCTGCCGCCTCCGGACGTCCTGCTCCTTGCATTGTTTCCGCAAGAGGCACAGCAGCCTGTCAGTTTGCTCCGCAACCTTCGCCAAGAGCCTTGGTGCCAGCCAGGCAGAACGCGAATCGCGAATCACTTGCATCATTCTTTAATATTCTTCTTCTTCGCCGTCACCGCCAAAAATCCTGCTTTCATTTCTGACCGGGACTGTCCGGGTGCAATGTGAGCTGGCGGCGCAGTTCGCAGAAGACAAAGTGGACGATCTTGTTCATCGTTCCCCGGTCAAGCTCGAGGAAGTGCGCCCCGAGCTGCCACCCGCGATCGCTCGGCTCAAGCGGCAGCGAACGCACGACGCGAGCCATGACGGACAGCGTGCCGATATTGGGAAAGTTCGTGAACACGATCGACGCGCGGCTGTTGATTCGGACGTGACGCGGCACGATGAAGGAAACGCCGCCGCCGCTGACATCCGTGGTGTAAAGCTTCATGAGGTCGCTCTCGCGCCCATCCGTATCAATGATCCGCACCTGGATCGGCAGGCGCACCGCCGCGCGCACGAAACTGCGATTCTGATGACGCTCGACGACTTCGGGCTTCGTGATCATCCAGACGGGAATCGGATCGCGCGCCTTGCCCTTGAATACGGAAAAGAAGCGATAGCGACACTTTTCTCCTACGGCGAGACCGTAGAGCTGCTCGCCCGCCGCCGGTATGATGGGGCGGCGCTTCTCATCCACGGGCATGGCGACGACCAATCTGTCCGAAGTGATGTCCTCTATGCGGCTCGTATATCTTATATCGTCATCTTCCAGGTAAAATTCAACCCTCTGCCCAATTTTCAACACCGTTGCCGCATTCATCAAATCGCCGGCCATGGCAAAGCACCTCCCCATCATCGCGTAAAATCAAGAAAATATTGCAGGAATGATTTCCAACCTTTCTTTACAAAGACCTTCTCCCCGTAGAGGATTGCGCGCGCGACCGCCTTGATGCACTTTGCCGCAAGCGAATCGGGATACGCCTCAAGAATCGGCTTCTGCCGGCGCACGGCCTGGATCATGTTTCGATCCTCATAGATCGCTCCGAGGGATTGTATTTCCATGTGCAGGAATCGCTCCGCCGTCTTTTTGAGCTTTTCCGCCACTTCGAGGCTTTCCGCCTCGTCGTAAACGCGATTGACGACGAGGCGCATGTTCGGCTTCGCCGCATACATGCTGTACGCCTTCATGACGGCGTAAGCGTCAGTCAGGGCCGTCGGCTCGGGCGTTGTCACGAGGATCACCTCGTCCGCCGCCAGGATGAAATCGAGGACGTTCCTGCCGATGCCTGCGCCCGTATCAATAAGGATGACATCTGCCCGTTCTCCGCAGCCTGTGAGCTTTTCTTCGAGCACATCCCGCTCGGCGGGCGTGAATTCGCCTGCCTGTTCCATGCCCGAGCCGCCCGAAATGTAGCGAAGCCCGTAGGGGCCTTTCAGGATCACATCGTCGAGCATGACGTCTTCATCCAAGAGATTCAGAAGATTGTACTTTGAAGATGTTCCCAGCAGGACGTCAACATTCGCCATACCGAGATCGGCGTCAATGACGAGCGCTTTCTTGCCCTCGGCAAGAAAGGCGAGTGCGAGGTTCACGGTCAGGTTCGATTTGCCGACGCCGCCTTTGCCGCTCGTGACGGCGATGATGCGTGCGCTCTCCTTCGGAACAGGGCGCGCTGTGCTCGGCGCAGCCGCCTCTTTGGCAGCGTCTGTGCCAAGTTCCTTGGCGGCAGAGTCCTTTTTGTTTTCTACGAGCTTTCGGAGGCTCGCTGCCTGATCCTGCATAATCTACCTCAAAAAAAGTTTCGCAAGCTTTCCGGCCTCTGCCGGCACGATGTCATCAGGAACGCTCTGTCCGTTTGTCAGATAGGAGAGCCGCATCTCCTTCCTGCGCAAGATGTTCAAGATGATGCCGAGGCTCTTCGTCTCATCCGTCTTGGTGAAGATCACCTTGTCGGGCTTGCAGCCGGAGAACTTGTCAAGGATGTCTTTCGCATCCTCGTTCTTCGTCGTGGCGCTGAGGACGAGGTACTTCTCAATGTTCTGGTTGACGGCAAGGAATTCCTTGAGTTCCGCCATTTGTCGGCGGTTGTGCTGGCTGCGTCCCGCCGTATCAATGAGGATCAGCTGCTTCTGGCGGAACTTCTGTATGGCTTCCTTCAGCTCGTCGGGCGTATAGACGATGGCGATGGGAAGCCCGAGGATGTCGGCATACGTCTTGAGCTGCTCGACCGCCGATATGCGGTATGTGTCCGCTGTGATGAATGCCGTGCTTACGCCCTTTTCCAAAACGCACTGCGCGGCAATCTTCGCGAGCGTCGTCGTCTTGCCGACGCCCGTCGGTCCCAAAAGAGCCGCGATCTTTCGCTTGCGGCTCTTGAGTTCGAGGCCGTCCGCCATCTGCACGTTATCGGCAAGGTACTTCGTCAGTCCCTCCAAGGCAAGCGGCGTGTCCTTGTCCGCCAGAATGGCTTCGGCAGGAAGCTGCAGCACGACGTCGTCGATGATGTCCGGTTCGACTTCCTGCTGCTTCAGCGCCTGCTGCAGGGACATCTCGTCCTCGGGCGTCTTCTCCTTGCTGACGACTTGGACGAGCATTGCCTTCATCTGTGCAAGCTCGCTCTGCAGCTCCTCGATGGTCTCGCGCTGGCGCTCTTCCTCGCTCTTGGCGGGCGGCACCTCCGCCTTCTGCCGTTTCTCCTGCGGCGAGACAGCCGCCTCGTCCGCCTCGCGCTTCGCCCTGCGCGAGGCGGACGCCGCTCTTGCCGTCTCTTCTCCGGCAGCTCCTTTCGCCTCCGCCGCGCACGCTTTTCTTCGCTTCGGCGCCGCGGGCTTCCTGCGCCGCGCTTTGCGTGCAGGCGATTTCGGAGGAGCTTCTCCGGCAGACGGCACGAGCGGCTGAAAGGAATCCTCCTGCGCGTTCCCCTGAGGAAAGGACGGAACGAACGATTCAGCCGAGACAGCAGCGGACGAGACGGGTGCAGGCGCATGCGCCTGGCGCTCGGCCGCAGCGACCGCCGCTTCCGTGCCCGCTGTCCGGTAGCTCCTTGCCGCACTCTGTGAGAGCCGCTGCTGCTGCGGCAACGAAGCCGGCTGCAGCGACTGCGGCGCAGCAGCAGCCGGGCGGCTTGCCGGAAGCGGGACAGCCGTCCGCTGCTCCGGGGTCTGCCGGACGGGAGGGGCGGACGGCGCTGCCGGCATCGGAGATGCATGACCTTGCGGCAGCGGCACTGAGCTTTTCGGCTTCTGCCCTCCTCCCGCTTCCTCCGCCTGCAGTTCGGCGAGCGTCGGCAGACGTTCGGCGCGCTTCTTGGGCGGGCGGCGCGTCACCTCGTCGAGAGCCGCCGTCACCTCAAAGATCTCTTTTGCGCCATAGCCAAGGATGCCGCCCTTCTTTATTTTTTTCGTATGCAGGATCACCGCGTCGTCGCCAAGCTCGTCTTTCACCTGAGCCATGGCCTCCTTCATCGTGGCGGCCTGGAACACCTTGATGCGCAATTAAATTCTCACCGTCCCAAGAATCTGAAGTTCGACCGTCTGCTCGATCTCCGCATGTGAGAGCACGACGAGTCCCTGCACGGAGCGCTCGACGAGCTGGCGGAAGTAAGTGCGCACAGCGGGGCTTGTGAGCACGATCGGTTCGTAGCCCATGTTCGTGAGCTTCGGCAGCTCCGCGTTGAGCGAAGCCAGAAGCCGCTGCATCGTATCGGGATCGAGGCTGACATAGGAGCCATGCTCCGTTCGCTGCACCGCACCTGCAATCTTGTTCTCCAAGGCAGGATCGAGCGTGATGCACGGCAGCACATTGTTCTGCACGTACTGCTGCGAGATCTGCCGCGCAAGCGCATGGCGCACATACTCGGTAAGGATGTCCGTGTCCTTCGTCGCGCGCCCGTAGTCGGAGAGCACTTCGAGAATCGTTTCCATGTCGCGTATGGAGACGCGCTCCGCCAAGAGGTTTGCGAGGACTTTCTGCACCTCGCCGACGACGAGAACCTCGGGAACGACCTCGTCGACGAGAGCCGGATTCGTCTTCTTCAGATTGTCGAGGAGGTTCTGCGTCTCCTGACGTCCGAGGATCTCTGCCGCATGCATCTTGATGACTTCCGTCAGATGCGTCGCGAGCACGGATACGGCGTCGACGACCGTGTAGCCGTTGAGCTCCGCCTGCTCGCGCTGATCTTCGGCGATCCACAGCGCGGGGAGTCCGAAGGCCGGTTCCGTCGTCTCGATGCCCGGCACCTCCTCGAACACCGTGCCCGAATTCATCGCGAGGTAGTGATCGAGCATGAGCTCGCCGCGCGCCGTCTCGATGCCCTTGAGCTTGATGATGTAGTTGTTTGGCTTGATCTGTATGTTGTCGCGTATGCGAATCGTCGGCACGACGAGACCGAGCTCCAACGCGCACTGCCGTCGGATCATGACGATGCGCTCCAGAAGGTCGCCGCCCTGCCCCGTATCGACGAGCGGTATGAGGCTGTAGCCGATCTCAAGCTCCATCGGGTCGACCTGCAGCAAGTTGACGATGTTCTCGGGCTTCGTGGCGTCCGCCTTCGCCTTTTCCGCCTTCTTCTGCTCAGGAACTTCCTCGACCGCCTTCTCCGAGCCTTTGAGGCGACGCGCCGCGATGAAGCACAGGACGGAAAGCGCACCGAGAGGAGCGCCCGGCATGCCGGGAACGATGGCGAGGAACAGCAGAACGCCGCTGACGATGTAGAAGATGCGGCTGCGATTGAAAAGCTGCAGCGCCACATCGAGTCCGAGATTCCCCTTCGAGGACGCCGAGCGCGTGACGAGGATGCCCGTCGCCGTCGAGATCATCAGCGCGGGAATCTGGCTGACGAGTCCTTCGCCGACGGTCAGCAGCGTGTAGCTCTGCAGCGCCTGCAGAGCCGTCATGTTGCGAGTCAGCATGCCGATGACGAAGCCGCCCGTGATGTTGATAATGATGATGACGATAGCGGCGATGGCGTCGCCCTTGACGAACTTCGAGGCGCCGTCCATCGCGCCGTAGAAGTCAGCTTCCTGCTGGATCTTCAGGCGCCGCTTGCTCGCCTCGGCGTCCGTGATGGCGCCCTGGTTCAAGTCGGCGTCGATCGCCATCTGCTTGCCCGGCATCGCGTCGAGCGTGAAGCGCGCCGACACTTCCGCGACGCGCTCCGCGCCCTTCGTGATGACGATGAACTGGATGATGACGAGGATGACGAAAATGATGAAGCCGACGAGCGGACTGCCGCCGACGACGAAGTTGCCGAACGCCATGATGACGTCGCCCGCATAGCCGTTCAGCAAGATCAGCCTCGTCGCCGATATGTTGAGCGCGAGCCGAAAGAGCGTCGTCACGAGGAGCAGCGACGGGAATACGGAAAAATCCAAGGCTTCCACATTGTAGATCGTCACCATGACGATGACGAGCGCGAGCGTGATGTTCACGCAGATCAACAAATCAAGAAGAGCCGTGGGCAGCGGGATGATCATCATGATGACGATCGTGACGATTGCCACAGCTATGAAGATGTCGCTGTATTTCGTTATGAAGCCATTGGAAAGCGTTGGATTTTCTGTCGCCATGCTGTTCTTGCTCCTCTATCCCCGGGAAACTTCGTCGAAACTTATCATCAAGCAAACTTTTTCTTCTTCAAGCGGTAGACGTAAGCGAGCACCTCTGCGACCGCCTGGTAAAGTTCGGGCGGCACAATGCCTCCGACGTCCACCGCCGCATAGAGCGCCCGCGCCAGGGGCTTGTTCTCCACGATCGTCACGCGGTGCTCTCTCGCGATATCCTTGATCTTCTGCGCGACGATATCCTGACCCTTGGCAACGACTTCCGGCGCCTTCATGCCCGTCTTGTACTTCAAGGCGACGGCGTAATGCGTCGGGTTCGTCACGATGACGTCGGCTTCCGGCACTTCCTTCATCATGCGGTTCATCGCCATCTGCTGCTGCTTCTGGCGAATCTTGCCCTTGATCTGCGGATCGCCTTCCGTCTGCTTGAACTCTTCCTTGACGTCCTGCTTGCTCATCTTGAGATCTTGCGTCGTCTGCCATTTCTGATAGGCGAAATCCGCTGCCGCCATGATGAAGTAGACGATGATGATCTGGAACACGAGCGAAAAGATGATGTCGCCCATGCGCGCCACGCTGCTCTTGAGATCGAGATAGATGAACTCCGGCATGTGCATGATCTCTCCGGACAGATATATATAGAGAAATGCACCGATGATCGCGATCTTCAAGAGCGATTTCAAAAGCTCCACGACGGAACGCTTGGAAAAGATGCGTCCGAAGCCCGTGATGGGATTGAGCTTGTCGAGCTTGAAAGAGAGCGGCTCCGTCGTGAACATGAAGCCCACTTGATAGAAATTGACGGCAAGCCCCATGATGAGGATGGCGATCATCACGGGGAACGCCGTCTTCGCCAGAACGATCATGCCGTCGATGATGAGGTGCATGACCGTTTCCGCATCAATCGTCTGATTCATGTTCGCGTAGATGTGAACCGTGTACGTCTCAATCTCCGAGAGGATCGTACTGCCGAGCGCACGCATCACGAAGAAGCCCGCCAGCAGCACGAAAGCGCCGCTGAGTTCCTGACTCCTCGCGACCTGCCCCTTTTGACGCGCATCGCTGCGTCGCTTCGCCGTCGGTTCTTCCGTCTTCTCTCCCGCAAAGAGCTGGAGGTCGAAGACGAACGCAAACGGCTCCTTATCGTATTGCATGGAGGGCTGCAGCGATCTGTGCATACGTTTCATTGAACAACACATCCAGAAACAAGACGTAGAACGGCATGAGGATCGAAAGGACGAACATGCCGATGACAATTTGAAGCGGCAAACCGACGACGAAGATATTGAGCTGCGGCATCGTGCGCGCCAAAATGCCGAGACCGACGTTCGTCAGCAGAATGGAGAACGTCACGGGCATCGCCAGCTTCATGCCCGTCACGAAGACGCCGTTGACGAGATTGACACCGAATCCCGCGAGTGTCGGAGCGGGCGAAACGCCCAAGAGCGGCACGTTCCGAAAGCTTTCGAAGAGCGCCGCAATGAGCATGTGATGTCCATTGACGACAAGGAAGACGATGATCGCCAAATTATAAAGAAAACTTCCGATAAGCGGAATTTGCTGACCGGAAGTCGGGTCCATCACATTGACCATAGCGAATCCAACCTGCATATCCATGACCTTGCCGGCGAAATGAATGGCCGAAAACGTCGCGTATGCCACGAAGCCGATCAGCCAGCCGACAAAAAGCTCTCCTGCCGCTGCCGCTGCATAGAGGAGGACATTGTCCGGCGCTGTCACAGGGCCGTAGCCGTCCACAACGGGGAACAGCACGAAGGAAAACGCAACGGCAACCCCCACGCGGATGCGGACAGGAATGTTCAAGCTGCCGAAAAAAGGCGCGATGACGAAAAGCCCCGTAACGCGCGTCAAAAGGAGCAGATAGACTGCCGCATGCCCTTGGAGCAAGGTGTAGAAATCCACGGCGCATCTCTCCTCGCTATCCGATATAGAGCGGCAAATTCACGAAGACGTTCGTGAAATATTCCACGAGGATGCTGAGCATCCACGGGCCGAAGATCAAGATGGCGACAAAGACCGCGATGATCTTCGGAATGAAGGCAAGCGTGGCTTCCTGAATGGATGTGGTCGCCTGAAAGACGCTCACGAGGAGGCCGACGGCCAAGCCGAGGCCGAGCATCGGCGCGGACACCAAGAGCACGATCCAAAGGGCGTTCTGCCCGATCTGTATGACGAGATCGCCGGACATCCGCTTCCCTCCTACTTAAAGCTCACGATGAGCGACTTGATCAGAAGATGCCAGCCATCGACCATGACGAAGAGCAGTATCTTGAACGGCAGGGAGATCATGACCGGCGGCAGCATCATCATGCCCATCGACATCAGCGTGCTCGCCACGATCATATCAATGACGATGAACGGAATGTAGATCATGAAGCCGATCTGGAAGGCCGTCTTAAGCTCGCTGATGACGAACGCCGGTATCAAGGTCGCCGTGGAGACGTCTGCCTGCGACTCGGGCCTCTCGGCATCGGAAAGATTGACGAAGAGCGCAAGATCCGACTCACGCGTCTGGCGGAACATGAACTCGCGTAAAGGCGCGAGCGTGTTGTCAATCGCCTGCTCCTGCGTGATCTGCCCCGCGAGGTACGGCTGGATCCCCTGCTGGTTCGCCTCGCTCCAATACGGCTGCATGATATAGAACGTCAAAAAGAGGGAAAGCGCCAGCACCACCTGGTTTGGCGGCACGTTCTGCGTCGACATGGCATTTCGCAAAAAGCCAATGACGACAACGATGCGCACGAACGACGTCGTCATGACCAAGATTGACGGCACGAGCGAGAGGATCGTCAGGAGAGCCAGCACTTGAAGCGACGTCGCAACATCCTGCGGATTCGTCGCCTCGCCGACATTGACGCTGAGATTCGGAACCAGCGGCGCCGCAAGAGTTTCCTGCGCGATGAGCAGCAAGGAAAAGAAAAGGAGGCTTCCCAGCAAAATCGGCCGCTTCTCCATCAACGCTTCACAACTCCTCTACTTCCGAAATGCATCATTCTTGAATATCGTCGGAATCCTCTTCGCGAGCCGATCAAGCGAGCCGATCTGGCTCTCGAATCCGCTCATGCCAGGAAACGAGTCCTGAGAGCGTCCCTCCAGATTCCTCTTCAATATCTGCTCCGCTTCCGCCGGATCCTCGATTTCCCCAAGGAGCGTGATGGAGTGCTCCGTCACGCCGAGAAGCAGAAGCCTTCCCGCCAATTCGACGATGCACGCCGAACGGCCGGGGCCAAGCGGCAGGTTCTCCAGCACGCGCCCGCCGCCCGATACGGCACGGCCGAAACGCCCGCCCAAGATCTTTGAAACGTAATAGGCAAGGCCTGCCACGAAGAGGAAGACGACGACAAGACTCGCGACATAGGCGATGGTCGACCACCAGGAAACGCCAGGCGTACCATTTGGCATCGGATCTTGGTTCTCATAACCGGCAAGGTATCCCCCTCCGTCCGCAGCCAAGCCAACGGACGGAAGAAAAAGCGTCAAGGACGCCCAGACGAGGAGGCAAAGGGCAGAACCCTTTCTTCCCAACATCAGCCAAGCGCTTTGCGCACGGCCTCAAGGACGCGATCGGCTTGGAACGGCTTGACGATGAAGTCGCGCGCGCCCGCTTGGATCGCCTCGATGACCATCGCCTGCTGCCCCATGGCGCTGCACATGACGACCTTCGCGTTCGGATCGACCTTCTTGATTTCCTTGACCGCACTGATGCCGTCCATCTCGGGCATCGTGATATCCATCGTCACGAGGTCGGGCTTGAGCTCCTGATACTTCTCCAAGGCCTTCATGCCATTTTCCGCCTCGCCGACGATCTCGTAGCCGTTCTTGGACAAGATGTCCTTGACCATCATTCGCATGAACGCCGCATCATCCACCACTAAAACTCTGCTTGCCATAAATATCTCTCCTCATTTGAATTCTATGCCTGCCACGTGCAGGTACAGTCCATATATACCTGCACCAAGCCGCGTCAGAAGCCCCTGCAGGTCTTTCGCCGCAGCCTGCGATGTGAAAACATCGCACATCCTATTGTATATGAATCGCTTGGAAATGTCCAGCAGGATGCGGCTCTTATTGCAGCTGCTGCGCCCTTTCTACCGGACTTACGATATCGGTGATACGCACGCCGAAGTTCTCGTCGATGACGACGACCTCCCCCTTCGCAAGGAACTTGCCGTTGACCATGATGTCGACAGGCTCGCCGGCTAGCTTGTCAAGCTCGACGATGGAACCGTTCGTAAGCTCCAGGATGTCCTTGATCGTCTTTTTCGTGCGGCCCAGCTCCACGGTTACTTGAAGCGGCACATCGAGAATCAAGCCGATATTCGCATCATTCACCTGCACGGGAGCCGTCGAAAGCGGTGCGAACATCGCAGGCTGCACGGGCACATTCGACGCCACATGCGGCGTCGACGGTGCACCGTAAGCCGGAGCTGCGCCCGCCATCGGCGCTGCCGGCGGCGGAGCCGCTGCTGCCGGCGTTGGCGCTGCCGGTGCTGGCATTGGTGCTGGCATTGGCTCTTCCTCCTCTGCTTCATTGCTCAAAAGATATCCTACCATTTCCTTCGCGACAGGAATCGGCAGAATCTGCATAATCTCGCTGTCAATCAGACCGTCAACTTCCATGCGGAATGAAATCTTCGCGATCGGGTCGTCCGCTGAAACGATCTCCGTGACCTTGTCTTCCGATCCGAGATCAATCATATTGACCTTCGGCGGCGAGATGTCGATCTTCTTGTTGAACATCGTCGACAACGATGTGGCGACCGACCCCATCATCTGGTTCATCGACTCGCCGACAGCGCTCATATGAATCTCATTGAGCTCCTGCGTCGGATTCGTGCCGTCGCCTCCCATCATGAGATCGGCGATGATTGAGGCGTCCTGCGCCTGAATCGCGAGCACGTTGTTGCCGTCGATGCCGACAGTATAGCCGACCTCAACGATGAGGTAAGGCATCGGGTACTGGTCCTTGATGGAACTCAGCGTCGCCACCGATACCGTCGGGGTCGTAATCGAAACCTTGTGCCCCAAGAGCACCGAGAGCGTCGTCGCCGCGCTCCCCATGGAAATGTTGCCAATCTCCCCGAGCGCGTCACGCTCGATGTCCGTCAGAGCATCCCCTTCTTGAGATGGAGAACCTGCCGTGGGCGCCGGGTTGTCCGCCGGGGCGTCGGCTGTTGCCGTGCTGTCGCCTCCGCCGTTTAATAACGCATCAATTTCCTCTTGCGAAATTAAATCATCACTCATCCGTATCTTCATCCCCTTCAAAGGCTACTTGTGTAATCTGGACTGCCGAACGCTTGCCCTGGGTGCCCGGCCGGCAAAGGAACTTGGGCTTCTGCCCGACGAGTATCTTCAGCTCGTCCTTGACCTTCGTGTCGAGCTGCAGCACATCGCCAAAGCCCAAGGTCAAAAATTCACGGATCGTCATGTTGATGGTGCCAAGTTCCACGATCAAAGGAATCGGCGACTTGTGAATCTTCTTCTCAAGCGCACGAATCTTGTCCGGGTTGTTGTCCTTCGCGACGGAAGCCGCCACCCAGAACGAGGTCGAAAGCTTCGACATGACAGGCTCCAAGACAAGGTACGGTACGCACAGAGTCATAAGCCCCTCGACTTCGCCGATCTTGACCTTCACGGTGACGATGATGACCATGTCGCTCGGCGGCACGATCTGCACGAAGCCGGGATTCGCCTCGATCGCCTCGAGAATCGGATTGACCTCGACCACATTCGACCAAGATTCCTTGAAGAACTCGCTCGCCTTTGCGATGAACTTGCGCATGACCGCCTCTTCGATATCCGTGAGGATGCGCGGCTTCAGCGTATTCTCGCCCAAGCCTCCGAATACGCGGTCGATGTAGGCAAAGGCAATGCCCGTATTGACCTCCATGATGATGTTGCCCTTCAAGGGCGGCAGCGCCATGACGCCGATGACGCTCGGATTGCTCAAAGACTGCAGGAATTCCTGATAGGTGAGCTGCTCCACGGAAACGACTTCCACATTGACCATCGTCCGCAAATGGGTAGATAGGTGGGTGTTCAAGAGACGCGCAAAGTTCTCATAGAGCATGTTCAGCGTGCGGATCTGATCCTTCGAGAATTTGTCCGGACGCTTGAAGTCGTATGTCTTGACCTTTCTCTCTTCCTCCTCCGCCTGCACTTCTTCAGCGGAAACCTCACCGGTTGACAGAGCTGAGAGAAGTTTGTCTATCTCGTTTTGTGACAAGACATCTTCTGCCAATCTTCCTCCTCCTTTCTCCCCTGCTCGGATGGCTCATCACTGCATAAGGAAGCTCGTGATATAGACCTCATACACCGATCCCTCGCCCAAGGCCTTGTTCAGGCTGTCGCGCAAGGTCGTCTTCAGCTCATCCTGCTTGCCCGCATCAAGCTCCTCGACTTTCAAGGAGCGCAACGTCTGCAGCGTCACATCCATGACCTTCGTCTCCGCCGGCGCCAGAAGCTTTCCATCGGCAATGTTGTCCTTCTTGCCGGGATTCATCTCCAAGACGATGCTCGTCTTCAAGAAGCGTCCCGCCTTGAGACCGCCGACGTTGACAAGTATGCCGTCCTTGGGATCGCCGAGTTTGATGAAGACGCCCGGATCGTGGTTCAGCCTCGAAGGGCCGCCGTCACCGGCATTGCTCGCCATCATCTGCTGCGTGATGAAAAAGGAAATACCAACTGCAGCCGCCAAAGCCACGACGACGATGACAACGATCAGGATGATCGGGGATTTTTTGCTCGGCTCCGGAGCAATGGCCTGCACTTCTTTTTCTTCCGCCATGAAATTTCCTCCTCCTAACTCTTCTCTCTATCATCAATCATCCGAGGAAACCCCGGAATCACAAACCATGCACGCCGCGGCGATACTCCATGACGCGCCGTACGATCTCCTCCATGGGTTCTTCCACGATGAGCTTCTTGCCATTCGTGAGGGTGACGACTGTATCGGGCGTCTCCTCCACTGTCTCTATTATTTCGGCGTTGAGGACGAATTCCCCTTTTTTGTGCGCCTCCGATTTGAACTTTGTCAGCTTGATCATTCGCCCATCCTTTCGCCGCGGGAGCACGGACAAGGAATCTGGCCGCATTCCCAAAGAATAAGTGCGGGGACAGGGGAGGGGAAGCTTCCCTCTCCCGTCCTTCCATGAGCCAAGACGCCGCATACACCGCAGCTTCTCAGCTCAGGACGTCATCAGCGCTTCATGTTGATGACGGTTTCAAGCATCTCATCACCAACCGTGATGATTTTCGAGTTGGACTGGAAGCCCCTCTGCGTCACGACCATGTCGGCGAACTCGTTCGCAATATCGACGTTTGACATTTCCAGCGCCGACGGCGTGAGCGTAACGCCGAGCGCACTGACCGACTTGATGTTCGCCGTACCCGAGTTGTTCGACTCCGCGTAGAGGTTTGCTCCCTTCTTCGTGAGACCTGGCGCATTGTCGAACTGCGCGACAGCAATCTGCGCCAGCGAACGCTTCTCGCCGTTCGTGTAAGTTCCCGTCAAGATGCCGCTCTGATCGACGTTGACCTCTTTCAAGGTGCCTGCAGCATGTCCGTCGTAGTCTGCCTTGATCGTATCACTGCCGCTGTACTGCGTAAGGTTCGTGAGATTGACGTTCACGCTCATCGTATTCACCGAGCCGCCGCCGGTTCCTATGGAACCCGCGCCGTTCGACAAAGTCAGCGTCGGAGTGCCCGAGCCGCTTATATACTTGCCGTTTTGATCGAATGACAGAACTTGCGTCTTCATCGTCACCTTCGTATTGCCTTCCACGCCCTTGATCGTGCTCTGGCTGTCCGTCGCAGCGGTCGGATCGTAGGGGTCAAGGTACTCCTTTGTCGTAGGCGGCGTGCCGGGAATAGTTTTCTCATATTTCCCCGGGCTCAAGGTGACGCGCCATTTATCCGCACCCAAAGGCAACGATGACGTATCCGGAATCTTCGTGAACAGCAACGGTACCTTGTGCTCATTGCCCAAGCTGTCATACACCGTCGTGATCGTCGTGATTGGCAAGCTCTCACCCACCTTGTACTGGTAACTGCTCTTCGCCGTAATCGTACGCGTCGTACCATCCGACAGCGTAAGCGTAAGCGATGTGGCGGGCAGTACATTTGCCGGCAAAGCGCCGCTTTCAAAATCAGTCGCTGCGCCAACAATCGCAGATTTTCCAGCCGGAATGGTTGATCCCGTCTGTGTAGTAATCTTCGTGATCGTCGGCACGGACGAATTCATATTTCCCTTGTAAGTGACTTCCGTCGTTGCCTTGGCGCCCATGCTGCGCATCGTGTCCTTGACCTGGATGCCCGTCGGCGTGCCCTTCGTGTCGATATTGCCATCTTCATCGGCATTCCAGCCGACGACATGATGCCCCGAACCCGGAACGACATAATTGTAGTTCGCGTCAAAAGAGAAGGCGCCGGCGCGCGTATAGTACTTGTCCTTGCCGGCCGCATCCGTTGAGACAACGAAAAGGCCGTTGCCGGACAGGGCAAGATCGGTGTTCTTTCCCGTCGCCTGCGGCGAGGCGTCCGTGAAGAGCAAGTCGATGCTTGCGACGCCGACGCCGAGGCCGATTTGCTTGGGGTTCGTGCCGCCGACGGTTTTCGTCGGCGCGGCGGCGCCCGTCTGCGTCTGGTAGAGCGTATCGGCAAATGTCACGCGGCTCGACTTGAAGCCGATCGTATTGACGTTCGCAATGTTGTTGCCGATGACGTCCATGCGCGTCTGGTGGCTCTTGAGCCCCGATACGCCTGAGAAAAGAGAACGCATCATATTGTATCAATCTCCTTTATTTGGTGCAGCTCGGGAAGCAGTCTGTCTTGACGCCGCTTCCCTAGGCTCGCTTCTGTCAGTCGGCGAGCCGGAGCCTCCCGAAGGACCGGCTCAGAGGATCGCTGCACTGTCAATGTTCGTGAAAATATTGTCCTTGGCGCTCATGCCGTCCATGGCAGTGATGACCGTCCTGTTCCTGATGCTCACGACGAGCGCGACGTCGTTCATATAGATCAGGGATTCCCTTGCACCTTTCGACGCCATCTTGGAGACGGTATCGCCGAGCCTTGAAAGCTCCTCCTCGCTGAGGTCGATGCCGCGCGTTCTCATGCGTTCTGCGGCATGCGCCGAAAAGCTGACCTCGGATTTGGCTTTCTCAAGCTCCGCTGCAAAGGACGGGACATTCTTCTGCGATGCCGGCTGCTTTGCAGCGGGCATCTGCGGCAGGAGCGGCTGGGACGAAAGGTAGATTCTTGCGTCAGCCATATTCTCCTCCGTGCATTACGTTCCCGATGTCTTCGGCTTCGGCGGATCGGCGATCGCTTCGATCTCCGAGACATCGACATCATGCAGCTTGCCCTTCGCATCCTGCGCGACAACCGTCGTCTTGCCCTTCGAAACCTTGATGCCGCGGACGTTTCCTGCAAAGGTTTCCGACTTGGTCGTGGGATTTCCCTCTGCGTCCTTCGTCTTCGTCACATGCGTCCACTGAATGTTCTTGCCGATCATGTTGCTCAAAGAGCCGACGAGCACGGAGCTGTCGATGTTCGACACAAGTTTCGATACATTCTCGAAACCCTTGACCATCTGCGTCATCTGCTCAAGCGATGAGAACTGTGCAAGCTGGGCGATGTACTGCGTATTGTCGTCCGGGCTCAAGGGATCCTGATGCCTGAGCTGCGTCACAAGCAGCTGCAGGAAGGCGTCCTTGCCGAGCGAGTCGTTCTTTCGTACGTTTTTTCCCTGCTGCGCTGCCTCATACTTGGCACGATCGTACTTCACGCCGTCTACCGTGACGGTATTGAGATTCGTTCCGTTCATACCTTTCTCCTTTCTTCATTGTCGTGGAAACATCAGATGCGATAGTCTACGCCGTCTTGGGCGAGCACCCCCTGCTGCGCACTCGCTGCAAGAGCCTGCTGCTCTTCCTCGAAGGAGGCAAGAGCCTGCCGGGCGTCGTGCCCCCGGCTGCTGCCCTGACCGCCGTGCTGCGCGTAATGGGCGTTCGCATCCTGCTGGTTCATCAGCGAGCTGTCGCCAAGCCCCGCATAGACGCCGACGTTGTCAACCTTCAGACCCTGCGCCTGCAGCTCGTGCTTGAGCTGGATCATCGAGGTTTCGATGATGGCGCGCACGGAAGCGTTGTCCGTATGGAACGCTGCATTGACCGTGCCGCTTGCGGCGACGGAAACCTTGAGCGTCAGTTCGCCAAGGTGTTCGGGCTTCAGGCGGATGACCATCTGCGTTTCTTCAGGCAGACGCAGAAGCCTCGCCTGCTCGACGATCTGCTTCGCCACCTCGTAGTCTTTCTGCGGGGCTGCGGGCGCTGTCGGCTGAGTCTCGACCGTTTCCTGCAGCGCCGTCTGAACCGTCACGCCGGGATTTGTCTGAGAAGCATGGCTTGCTTCCTGACCGCCCTGCGAGCTCTGCGCAGCTTCCGTGAAAAGCTGCATGGCATCATTTGCCTTCGTCCTCGCTGCTCCCTCCGGCTGTGTCGCTGCGGACTGGGAAAGGGCCTTGCTTCCCTCTGCTTTTTTGTCCTGCAGCGTCTGCTGCTCGCTGAAGAGTTCTGCGAAATCCTCCTGCGAAGAAGTCTGCGTCAAATCTCGGCCTTCCGCTGTCGTTCCGGCAGACGGGGAAACCGCAATCCCTGCATCAAAAGACGCAGTGGAAAGCGAAGGCGCAGCTTCACCCGACGGCAACAGCGTCGTCGGACGCGATTCCTGCGCCGTCCCCGCCGCTGCGGAAACGACCGGCTGCTGAGCCAGAGTGCGCAGTAACGCATCGGACAGCACTGCATCATCTTTCACATTCGCCGCCAAGTTCATATCCGTCTTCTGTGAGGCTTCGATCGCTTCTGAGAAGCCGTCGTCCGCTGTCACTTGAGGCAGCTGTATCGCCTGAGTCATCTGCGGCAAGATCCTGCCCCGGAGCGCCTGAAGCAAACTCCGATCCGGCTGCTCACTGCGCGGGAGCAAGGCGGCAAGGCTGCTCATGTCCGCCGTCTTGTTCTGCGGCTGCGCCTTTGCAACCGCGCCGCTCTCATCCTGTGCCGGCGCCGGCTTCATTTCAGCCGCCGACGACTCTTCCTGCAAGGGAAGCTCCTGCGTATCCTGCACTCCGTCTGCCGAAACCGGCACAGCGGAAAGCTCCTGCTGCTCCTCTGCAAAGACAGCCAACCTTATCAAAGAAGAAGCCTCCGACGGCACGCCTTTGTCTGCAACGGCTTTCACCGAAGCGCCTTCTTCAGCGTTCTCCACGATTTCCACCGTCTTTGCCGTCGAACCTCCGGAATCTGTCGGTTTTGCCTGCTGAGAAGCGGCAAATGATGCAACCAAGGGATCTTTCTCCATGGTTTCTGTCGCCTCAGCAAGATTCCGTTTCAGCGTCTTGAGTTTCGCAAGCGCCCTGTCGAAGGACGGACTCTTCGCCCCGCGATCCGTAGCCGCCCCTGTCCTGTCTGCAGGACGCACGGCCTCTGCGGCATTCGCCTTCGCTGTTGTACTCGGCGCAGGTGCGACACTCATGAGATTTGTCTGTACATTGTTCATTTTCTCACCTCCTTTCAGATAAGGTTCTATAGCATCAGGCAGAGCCTGCTGCTTGCTATTTTCACTGTGCCGCCTCATCTGTCGGCCGGTTTTCATCCGCTGCATTCTGCGGATTCTGCCCCTGCCGATCCAAGGGCGAGATGACCTTCTTCGGCACGCCCGTATACATGAGCTTTGTCAGGCGAGCCGACTGATCGGCGTCCATCGCGGCGAGCGTCTTCGCCGCCTGCGATTCATCCATCTTTTGCAGGATGGCGACGGAAAGGTCGTCGTCGAGATCCTTCATGACTTCGGCCGCCTGCTGCGGCTTCATCTCGTTGTAGACGCGTGCGAGCTTCGAGACGCGCTTCTTCTCCTGCGCCTCGCGCTCCTTCATCTGCTTTTCGATCTCTTCTTTCGTCAGCACCTTGGGCTTCGATTGTCCCTTGTCCTTGTCGGGATCCGGTTTGCTGTCCGTCAGCTCTTCCTTCGGCTTGCCCGACACGTCTTCCTTCAGCGCTTCTCCCGTCTCGGGTGCGGGCTTTACGAAAAACTCCCCGATGATAGGCATATCGTATAATTTCAGTTTTTCATTCATCGTACCGGCATCAAAAATCTGCAAGTACACGCCGAGCAGGAACCCTCCCGCGACAAGCACGAGCAGCAATATTGCGGCGAGTGCGATCTTGACTATCTTCTTCATATCGGGCTTCGGCTCCTTTCGGGGCTGCGCGGGACTTTTTCAGCGAAAAGCCCCTTCTCCATCCCCTGCGTCTCTTTATTGATACAGGTCGAGAACCTTGTTCACGTAATTCTGCGTCTCTGCGTAGGGCGGCACGCCGCCATAGTCCTTGACCGCCTGCGGTCCTGCATTGTAAGCGGCAATCGCCTTCTTCATGTCGCCGCCAAACGTGTCGAGCATCTGCTTGAGGTAATGCGCCCCGCCCTCGATATTCTGCTTCTCGTCGTAGGGATTGACGCCGAGCGCCGCCGCCGTGTCGGGCATCAGCTGCATGACGCCGACAGCTCCGGCTTCGGAAACCTCGCTCTGGTTGCCGCTCGACTCCGCTTCCGCGACGGCAGCGACGAGGCGCGAATCAAGGCCGTACTTGGCCGCAGCTTCCTCGATGAAACGCGTCGTCTCATTCGATGCACTGGAAAGTCCGGCAGAAGCGTTTGCCGCCGCAGCCCGTGCACCGTCCGCCTTCGCCGCAGTTCCTGCTGCGACCGTCTGCGGCGGCGCTGCGCTGTCGTTCTTCTTCATCTCGGCATTCAACGTCTGCCGGAATCCGACCGCTGCGCCCGGCACAGGCCCTTCGATGCCGAACCTTCTTTGGATTTCCGATATTCTCGCCTGTATTGCTTCAACGCCCGAAAGTTCCATCGCGTCCATTCTCCTTATTTCATACGTTCACGCCCCGCATATAGAGCTGCAGGCCGATCTCATCCAAAAGCTTCTGCTCTTCGAGAAGCGCCTCTTCCTTGTACTGCTGAAGCCGCTTCGCCTTGAGCTGCTCGATGCTCTTGAGCTTGTTCATGATCTGCAGGAGCGTCCGGAGCCTTTTCTGCCGTTCCGCGCGGCTTCTGAGAATCTGCTCCTGCTGATTTTCAATCTGTCCCCTTTTCCATTCGAAGAAGCTGTTGAACGTCAGGAGACGCCCGAGAGAGATCGTATGCCCGTCTGTCAGTCGGTCATAGTCCTTCCTGCCTTGCTGCATCTCCGCCAAGAGTTCGCCGAGCTTCTCCTTGTCCGCTTCGAGTTTCCTCGACGCCTCGGCGAACCGCACCTCAGCCTCTTCCTTCTTCGAGCGTGTGACCTTCAGCAAGGTTTCCAACTTGAAGCGAAATCTCTTCATCAGGCGCACCCCTCATCAGATTGCCTCCAAGGCCTTTTCCGTCTCTTCGTAGGAACTTTGCTCGAAGATGCCTTGGCAGAGGAAGTCGTTGATCGCGTCGATCTTCGCGACCGCCGTATCGATCTTCCGGCTCGATCCCTTGACATAGGCGCCGATGTGAATGAGATCCTCAGCCTCCTTGTAGACCGCCATCAGAGCGCGCAAGTTCTGCGCCGCCTCGAGGTGCGCGTCATCGACAACCTCGTTCATGACGCGCGAAACGCTCGCGAGCACGTCGATGGCAGGGAAGTGGTTCTGTGCGGCAATGGCACGCGACAGGACAATGTGGCCATCCAAGATGCTGCGCACGGCGTCGGCGATCGGCTCGTTCATGTCATCGCCGTCGACGAGCACCGTGTAGATGCCCGTGATCGAGCCTTTGCGGCTCGTCCCTGCACGCTCCAAGAGGCGCGGCAGGAGAGCGAACACCGACGGCGTATAGCCGCGCGTCGCCGGCGGCTCGCCGATCGTCAGACCGACCTCGCGCTGCGCCATCGCGAAGCGCGTGACGGAATCCATCATGAGCACGACGCGCTTGCCTTGGTCGCGGAAGTACTCGGCAATGGCAGTCGCCGTCATCGCGCCCTTGATGCGCACGAGCGCCGGCTTGTCCGACGTGGCGACGACGACGACGGAGCGCTTGAGCCCTTCCTCGCCGAGATCGCGCTCGATAAACTCCTTGACCTCGCGCCCGCGCTCGCCGACGAGAGCGATGACGCTGATGTCAGCTTCCGTGTTGCGTGCGATCATGGAGAGAAGCGTTGACTTGCCAACGCCCGACCCCGCCATGATGCCAATGCGCTGCCCATCGCCGAGGGTGATGAGGCCGTCGATGGCACGCACGCCGACGTAGAGCGAATCATGAATGCGCGGCCGCTCAAGCGGCGGCGGCGGATCGGCCTGCAGCGGATAGTCGCGCTTGCAAAGGAGCGGCCCCTTGTCGTCGATCGGCTCGCCGAGACCGTCGAGGACGCGTCCCAGAAGTTCCGGCCCGACCTGCACCTGCAAGGTCTTCTGCGCCGAAACCACCTCGCACCCCGGGCCTATGCCCTGCATCTCGCCGATCGGCATCAAGAGAACATGGCCGTCACGGAAGCCCACGACCTCGGCAGGAATCGGCTCGACATGCAAGAAGCGCGACTTCACGTAGCAAAGCTCGCCCATGCTTACGTTCGGCCCTGCAGACTCGATGACGAGCCCGATGACCTGCACGATCTTGCCGCTCATCTTGATCGACTCACAGGCATCGGCGGCATCGAGGAACTTCTGCACGTTGATGCGCAAGCGCCCGTCTCCCGTCAGGACAGCGTCGCCTCCGTCGTCAAAGACGTCCGGCTGCGCCTCGTCCTCCCATGATGAAGTTTCCCATTCAGAAGCCGTACGGGCTTCCTGCACGTCATTCATAGACACACATCCTGTATCGCTTTCTTCACAAGTTCGATCTGCGTGGCAAGACGAGCATCGACGTTGCCGTTCGGCGTTTCAAGCACGCAGTCGCCAGGCTTGAGTCCGGCATCCGACTTGACGAGGAGCACCGCCTGTCCTTCGAGCATCTGCTGAAATTCCGACTGTGCCATGAGCACGAATTCGTAGGAGTCCGGCGCGACGTAGACGATGACTTCCGCCTGATCGCGCACTTTCATCAACGCCTTGCGCACGAGAGGCAGGATGATCTGAGGAGCGTCGACAAAGTGCTGCGGCAGAATCTGCTCGACGACGTGCATCGCTATGCTCGTAACGTCCTCCTCCGCCATCTGCAGATAGACCTTGCGCGCTTCAAGAGCCGCGCTCACCAAGGCTTCCGCCTTGTCGTTCGCCGCCGCGATGATGTCCTCGCAATCCTCGGCCGCCTTTTTCATGCCATCCTTGTGGCCTTCCTGAAAGCCTTCCTCCTTGCCCGCCTCACGTGCCTCTTCCTTGATTTCCTCAGCGAGGTTGCGCGCGTCCGTCTCGCTTCGTTCGCTCGCGTACTCGGCGTCCTGCACCATGATCGCACACTTTTCGCGCGTCTCTTCGAGCAGCGTCTCCGCTTTCAGTTCCTTTTCTCTCACATACGCCAAGCGCTCGGCAAGCGATTCCTCCGTGACGCCTTCCAATTCCTTCGGCAGCACCTTGGGCTTCGGCGGCGGGGGCGGCGGCTCGACGACGCAGGCTTCTTCCTGCCACAGCGCAGTTCTGATTATCCTAGACAATCATCTCGTCACCCTTTCCGCGCGAAACGACGATCTCGCCCTTGTCCTCCAAACTGCGGATGACATTGACGACCTTCTGCTGCGCCTCTTCGACATCGCGAATTTTCACAGGTCCCATGAACTCGATCTCTTCACGCAGCATGTCGGCGGCGCGCTTCGACATGTTCTTGTAAATCTTGTCGGCAACTTCCTTCGGCGTGGCCTTGAGGGCGAGTGACAAATCCTTCGTGTCGACCTCTCGGAGCACCATCTGCAGAGAGCGGTCGTCGAGCATGACGACATCCTCGAAAACGAACATGAGACGCTTGATCTCTTCCGTAAGTTCGGGATTGTCGACTTCGAGCGTTTCCGTGATCGTCTTTTCCGTCGAGCGGTCGACACGGTTCAAGATCTCGACGACAGCCTTTACGCCGCCCGCCGATGTGAAGTCCTGCGTGACGAGCGAGGACAGTTTGCGCTCCAAGACCTTCTCCACCTCTCGTATGATGTCCGGCGACGTGCGATCCATCGTCGCGATGCGCTTCGTGACCTCCGCCTGCTTGTCGGGCGGCAACGATCCCATGAGGATCGCCGCCTGATCGGGGTCGAGATACGCCATGATCAAGGCGATCGTCTGCGGATGCTCGTTCTGAATGAAATTCATGAGCTGGCTCGGATCTGTCTTGTGCAGGAAGTCGAAAGGACGCGCCTGCAGGCTCGCCGTCAAGCGATTGAGAATGAGCTTCGCCTTCTCTACGCCAAGCGCCTTCTCCAAGATGTTCTGCGCGTATTCGAGTCCGCCGGCCGACAGATAGCTCTTCGCCATGAGCATCTGGTAGAATTCGGTGATGACCGCTTTCTTCTGTTCGGGCGGCACCTTCTTCTGATTCGCGATCTGCAGCGTTACGGACTCGATTTCTTCCTCGTTCATATGTTGGAAGAGGAGCGCCGAACTTTCAGCGCCGAGCGCGATGAAGAGGACTGCCGCCTTTTGTCGCCCCGTCAGGGGCGGATTCTTCTGTTCAGCCATATCAATCATCCCCCGCCAGCCACTGCTTGACCAGCATAGCCGCATCTTCCGGCGTATGCATGATCATCTCTTCGATCGCCTGCATCTCGGTGAGCTGTCTCTGCTCTTCTTCCGTAAGCTCTTCCTCCGTGACCTCGCCCGCTTCGATCTGCGCGGCGCGTTCCTCGGCGAGGCGCTGCCTCTCGAGCTCTTCCTGACGGCGCTGCTCTTCGATGGCTTCCTGTTCGAGGCGCTTCTTGCGGCGATACATGAGAATGCTGCCGACGATCAGCGCGATGACGAGCAGGAACGCTGCGAGCTGCAAGTAGAACTCACGGTCGAGCCGATCGCGCTCCGCCTGCTCATCGGCGAGCTTCTTGTCACGCGCCTCCGTGCTGAACGGCAACGGCTCGACGGAAACCGTATCGCCGCGGTCGGGATTGATGCCTGCGGCAGAGCGCACGGAGCGCAGGATGCTCTCCTGCTGCGCCTGCGTCACATCATCGTTGACGAGGACGGCGACCGTCAGGCGGCGAATCGAGCCAGGCGAAGCAACGATCTTGCGTTTCTCCTCATTGACTTCGTAATTCGTCGTATTCTCCTTGCGCTCGTACTGCGCCTGCGAGTTGTTGTTCTGTTCAACGTAGCCCGGAACATTGGACTGCGTGCCGGCAGGACCGCCGGGCTGCGTCGATGTTCCCGCATAGCTCTCGCTCGTCGTCTGCTGGCTGCGCACGATGCCCGATTCATCGACGACGGGCGTATAGATTTGCGAGTCCGTCATCTTCTGGTCGAAATCCAGCTCGACGCTGATGCGCACGAACGACTTTCCCTCGCCGAGCGATGCATCGAGGAGGCTCTGGACGTTCTTCTGCAGATTGTCCTGAACTTTCTTCGTCATTTCCATCTGCGTCAGCGTCTTCTGGCCTACGCCGTCATCACCGTTCTCATCGGGATCGTTCAAGATCTTGCCCGACTCGTCGACGATCGTGATGTTCTCCGGCGTCAATCCTTGCACGCTGTGTGCGGCAAGGTTCACGATGCCCTTGATCTCCTTCTTGGACAGCTGCGCATTCGCCTTGAGTTTGAGCATGATGGACGCCGTCGCCGGCTTCTCGTTCTTCTTGTAAAGGCTGTCCTCCGGCAGAACGATGTGCACACGCGCCTTCTCGACCGCATCGAGCTGTTCGATCGTGCGTGTAAGCTCGCCCTGCAAGGCCTGCAAGTAGTTGACCTTGTTCTGGAACTCCGTCACGCCGAGCTTGCTGTCATCGAAAAGCTCGAAGCCCTTGTTGCCTCTGGGCAGACCTTCGGCAGCCAACTCAAGCCTCGTGCTGTCAACATTTTTCGCAGGAACGAGGATCGTCGTTCCCTGTCCGCCTTCCTGTATCTCGTAATCCACCTTGTTCTCTTTGAGCTTCGCCGCAACTTCGCCGGCGTCCTTCGCTTCCATGTTCGTGAACAAGGGCACCATGTCCGGCTTGCCGCCATAGATGATGCTGCCGGCAACAATGGCAATGAATACGAGAGCTGCGGCGCCGACGATCATGTACCGTTGCCGCTTGCTGTAATTATTCCAGAGCTCCAAGTATCGCTCTTTCCACTCTGCCATTTCCTCAATCCCTTCGCCTCAATGTGCTTGCCGAAGTCCGTTTGCCTCCGACGACCGGCCGTCCCTGTCAAAAATCAGACCTGCATGCGCATGATTTCCTGATAGGCCTCAACCGCACGATTCCGTATCTGCATCGTGAGCTGCGTGGCAATGCCCGCCTTCTCGCTCGCGATGACGACCTCGGACACGTCGGTGATGCGTCCTGCCGCAAGTTCCATATTGAGTCGATCGGATTCCTTGATCAGTCCGTTGACCTCGCCGAGGGAATCCGTAAGAAATTCACTGAAGGGTTTCACTTCCCTCTGCTCGGTCTCTCCCAGATGACTCTGGCCGGTCATCTGCACCGGCGTCATCTGCAGCGCTTCCACCTGCATATTCTTCCCACCTCGATCCGTAACTGCTGCCTACATCTTCGCCGCATACGTCATGCGCTCTTATTTCCCTATGTTCAGCGCATTCTGCGCCATGCCCTTCGCGGCGTTGATTGCCGTCACATTCGCCTCATAAGCGCGCGAAGCCGTGATCATGTCCACCATTTCCTGCACGATGTTGACATTCGGGCGCTCGACGTAGCCGTCTGCATTCGCGTCGGGATGACCGGGGTCATAGACCAAAGGCCCTTGGGAGCGGTCTTCCTCGATCTTCATGGCGCGCACGCCGTTGCCCGCCTGGTTGTCGAGTTTCTGGCGCAAGGTGGAAGCGAAGTCCTCCTTCCCCCTCTCACGCGGCTGAAAAACGACATAACGCCTGTGATACGGTCCGCCCTCCACCGAGCGCGTCGTATTCGCGTTCGCGATATTGTTCGAAATCACATCCATTCGCAGACGTTCCGCCGTAAGTCCGGAAGCGGAAGCATCAATTCCTCCAAACATGCTCATCTTTCTACTCTCCTTGCTCCTTGCATCACACGAACTCTACATCAGCTCCCGGGCTTCCCCGACTCACTGCCCTGCGACGACAGTCCTCATACGGGAGAACTCGGCTCCGACCTGCCTGGCCAAAGCGTTGAAGTAAAGGCTGTTCTTGGCCAAAGACGCCATCTCGACATCAATATCCACGTTGTTCTTGTCATATCGCATGGAAGACGATGGATCAAGCTCGACCTTCGCAGCAGCTCTGCCTCGGAAAGCGATCGGCATATGACGGTCATGCGTGCGAACGACCTTGAGCCTGCCCGTTGCATCGAGGTCAAGCTCCTTCGCGAGAAGATCCTCGAAAATGACATCGCTCTTCTTGAAGTTCGGCGTGTTGACGTTGGCGATGTTGTGACTGATGACCTCCTGTCGAAGGTTCGCCGCCCCCATACCGCGCTGCATGACGTCGAGCGCCTTGCCTCCTACGATTTGCTCCAGCATTGCGGTTTTCCACATCCTTTCTCTTAACTCTCTCTAAATTTCGACAAGATGAGAAAAAATCCTTTTCCATCGTCCTTCTTTTTCAAAAAATATGAGGCAAAAGCCAAACATGCATCCTCTGAGGCACAAAACCATTATTCGAATTTATGCACGGCAATCACCAAATTTATCTACAGTAATTAACAAATTTATCCATCGTAATTTTGCACTTTCTATTCTACCATAAAATCGTAAATGATTCACTCCATTTCTCAGTTTTTTTTAACGACTGTAAAATAGTCCTATAACAAGAGAGAAAAAAGACAGGGGCACGCTTCGGCATACCCCTGCTTTTCATTGTTTTTCAGTTCTCCACCCGCTGAAGCTCTTCGAGCAAATAAGGATTGAGCACTTTGATGTGCGTTCCTTTCATGCCGAGAGACTTCGACTGGATGAGGCCCGCCGACTCGAACTTCCTCAGCGCATTGACGATGACGGAGCGCGTGATCTTCGCACGATCCGCGATCTTCGAGGCGACGAGCAGCCCCTCGGAACCTTTCAACTCGTTGAAGATGCTCTTCGCCGCCCTGACCTCCGAAAAGGAAAGCGTTGCCAGAGCGATCTGCACCGTCGCCTTCTTGCGCGCCTCGATCTCGATCTGCTGCGTGCGGTCGCGCAGCATCTCCATGCCGACAACCGTCGCGCCGTACTCGGCGAGAATCAGATCGGCCTCCGTGAAATCCGTGTCATACTTCGCAATGATCAATGTGCCGATGCGGTCGCCCACGCCGTAGATCGGCACGATCGTCGTGTTCTTTCCCTCAAATCGACAGTCTGTATCCTCTGTGAAGGCGCAGGTTCCCGTCTTCGACTTCAAGTTCGGCGACGTCTCGTCCATCTTCAGCAGCCAGCTCACATATCGCTTGGGGAAACTTCCCTGCTGCACGACGTTGGCAAGCATCAGGTCGCACTCGAAATCGTCGATGAAGGCATGTCCGAAGATCTTGCCCGCCTTGTTCACAATATAGACATTCGCATCGATCACCGCGCTCAGGACGCGCGATATGCTGTCGTACTCGACGCTCTCCGCACGCTGCAGCAGACGGTTGATCTTCCTCGTTTTCTCCAATAATGTCGCCATGCAAATTCCATTCCTTTCTCCACGGCAATACGACTTCCAAATTCAGGCTATTGCCTGCAACTTCATTTTAACACATTTTTCTAAATAATCAAAGATGCAGGAAAGGAATGTTGAATTTTTCTTGCTGCACAGGCGACATCCCGTGATTTTTACGTCAGGCCGGCCATCGCCTCGCGAAATACCTTGCCAAGGGAGTCGTGAATCACGAGATCCGCTTTTTTGTCCGCCTGCGTCGCCGTCTTGTTGATAAGCACGAGCCGATGGCCGCGGAAACAGCGCAGAAGCCCTGCCGCCGGATAGACGATGAGCGATGTGCCGCCGACGATGAGGAGATCCGCCGCAGAGATCGCACGTACGGCAGCGTCGAGCACATCGGCGTCAAGGCTTTCTTCGTAGAGCACGACATCCGGCTTCACGATGCCGCCGCACTTCGTGCAATGCGGCACGCCCTCGCTCGCCTGCAGGAATTTTTCATCGTAAAGCGCATGACAGTCCATGCAGTAGCTGCGCCGGATCGAGCCGTGCAGTTCCAAGACGCGCGAAGAGCCGGCCTCCTGGTGCAGGCCGTCGATATTCTGCGTGACGACTGCCTTGAGCTTGCCCATGCGCTCAAGCTCGGCGAGCGCCTTGTGGCAGTCGTTGGGCTTCGCGTCCATATAGACGAGACGCTTGCGGTAGAAATCGAAGAATTCCTCCGGGCATCGCTCGAAAAACGTATGCGAGACAATTTCCTCGGGAGAAACGTGCTGTGCAAGCATCGTGCTGTAAAGTCCCGCAGCGCTGCGAAAATCGGGAATTCCCGATTCCGTGGAAACGCCGGCGCCGCCGAAGAATACGATGTTGCTGCTTTCCTTCAACAAATTGCAGAACGCGGTGATCTTTTCGTCACCCATTGCTTTCGCCTCCCTCTTCTTGCCAAACGGCGGAGCATGCTGCGCCGCGCACCTTTCTTCTTCGCGCATCCCTGCCGCGCCTCCTGCAGGATCAGACGTCATCGGCAATCTCGCGGTAGATGCCCTCCAAGTCCTTCATATATCCCTTCGCGTCCATCAGCGGCGAAGCCTCCATGCGCATGCGCAGATCGCGGTGCAGGCGGCGCAGGATGTCGGGCGATGCCGCAAGCTCCACGGCTTTTCGCACGTATTCCATATCGCCTCGCGCCACGAGCTGTGAAAGCCCTGCGTTTTCCAAGATGCCGGCAGAAAAGCGCGAGCCGTGCGTGCCGCCCGCCTTCGTGATGACGGGAACGCCCATGTAGAGCGCCTCGCACGTCGTGACGCCGCCCGTATAGGGAGCCGTATCGAGCGCGATGTCGATGTCCCTGTACTGCTCAAGGTAATCGGGACTGTACGGGCGAAGCTCGACCTGCGCGAGCGGTATGCCGAAGCGGTGCAGACGCTCCTTTACGATCTTCCTGCCCGCCGCAATGCTGCAGATCTTGCTCTTGATGACGAGATGCGCACCCTTCATGCGCTCGAGCACGCCGCGCCACAAGGCGAGCATGTCGTCCGACACCTTGCAGAAGTTGTTGAAGCTGCCAAACGTGATATAGCCATTTTTCACGAACGGCGCATCCCCGCCGGGCTTTGGCATATCGCGCAGCACAGGCGCATAGCAAAGATGG